>CAVHEN010000012.1:0-72651 GCA_963635115.1 Oscillospiraceae bacterium
GGGAGAGTAGGTAGCCGCCTCCTTTCAACGAGCCTCGAGGATAACATTATCCTTGGGGCTTTTTTTGTTGTATTTGAATTGAATAACTCTAATAATTTAAAGCTATGAACCAAAAACGCAACTTTTTGAATGCCATTTTGCTTCTTGTGGTATCGCTTTGTTTTGCCTTTACCTCTGCTTCAGCCAAGGCCAAGCATACCTTCGAGATTAAAGGCGGTAACTTTGTTTACGACGGGAAGCCTATCCAGATACATTCTGGCGAGATGCACTTTTCTCGCGTGCCGGCTCCTTATTGGCATCACCGCTTGAAGATGATGAAGGCAATGGGCTTGAACGCTGTCGCAACCTACGTTTTCTGGAATTTCCATGAGTCCGCGCCAGGAAAGTGGGATTGGTCTACCGATAATCACAACATTCGTGGATTCCTTCAGGCTGCTGCCGATGAGGGCATGATGGTAATCTTGCGTCCTGGTCCATACGCATGTGGTGAGTGGGAGTTCGGCGGCTATCCTTGGTGGTTGCAGAAAGTGAAGGACATGCAGATTCGTGCATACAACAAGCCTTTCCTTGATTCATGTCGTGTCTACATCAATCAACTTGCCAAGCAAGTCTCAGACTATCAGATTACCAAGGGCGGCCCAATCGTCATGGTCCAGGCTGAGAATGAGTTTGGCTCCTATGTCTCACAACGCAAGGACATCTCACTTGAGGCACATCGCAAATACAGTTCCTCGATACGTCAGATGCTTCTTGACGCCGGCTTCAATATTCCCATGTTCACTTCAGACGGCTCTTGGTTGTTTGAGGGCGGTGCCATTGAGGGAGCTCTCCCCACTGCCAACGGCGAGGATGACGTTAACAAGCTGCGTAAGGTCGTCGACCAATATCATGGTGGCGTAGGACCTTACATGGTTGCCGAGTTCTACCCAGGTTGGTTGGATCACTGGAACGAAGCCTTCGTGAAGGTAACCCCCAACCAAGTGGCAAAGCAAACAAAGAAATACCTTGACGCAGGTGTCAGCTTCAACTACTACATGGTCCATGGTGGAACCAATTTCGGTTTCACTTCCGGTGCAAATTACAACAACGACAAGAACATCCAGCCCGACATCACCAGCTATGACTACGATGCGCCAATCAGCGAGGCAGGATGGGCAACGCCAAAATATGACGCGCTCCGCGATCTGATGAAGCAATACGTAAAGTACACTGTGCCAGCCGTTCCCGAGCGTATCCCCGTGATTTCCATTCCAAACATCCAGCTGACAAACACGGTGGGTCTGTTCGACATGATTGAGTCTGTTGAGCCCGTCGAGAGCGATACCTTGCTGACCTTTGAGGACATGAATCAAGGCCATGGCTACATGCTCTACCGTCGCCGTTTCAACCAGCCCATCAGCGGCATGATGCGTGTCCCGGGCATTGCCGACTACGCCACAGTGTATGTCAATGGCGAGAAGGTTGGCGAGCTCAACCGCCTCACCGGCAAGGACAGCATCGAGGTGTCTGTGCCTTTCAACTCCACTCTCGACATTCTTGTGGAGAACTTGGGTCGCATAAATTATGGCGCCCGAATCAACTCCAACCTCAAGGGCATAATCCAGCCAATCACAATAAATGGCAACGAGATCACGGGCAACTGGCAGATGTATGGCGTGCCAATGGACGCCATGCCAGTGATGCCGAAGATGCGCTCGCCTTATGTGAAAGGTCAGCCGACACTCTACTTTGGCACTTTCGAGCTCGACAAGGTGGGCGACACCTTCCTCGACATGGAAAAATGGGGCAAGGGCATCGTCTTCGTGAATGGCGTCAACCTCGGTCGCTATTGGAAGGTCGGACCTCAGCAGACGCTTTATCTCCCAGGCTGCTACTTGCGCAAAGGTCAAAACACGGTTGTCGTGTTTGAGCAACTCAACGATGAGAAAAAGACCAACCTGGTCGGCGTCGAGACTCCTGTGCTCGACCGATTGGTGAAAGAATGACGCGATTTAACGCTCAGGTTATTTGACTGTAACCATCCGAAGCAACCGACACAAGGCAGTTGTTTCGGATGGTTACCGTAGTTGAATGGCATATGAATGACATAAATACAGAAGACGCTTTTCTGCTGTCCGCGCTTTCCATGGGCAGCAGAAAGGCGTTTGATGCATTTTTCAAGGCATATTATCCTAAGCTCTTGCAGTTTGTGATGCACTTTTGCGTTGACAAGCAAGAAGCCGAGAGCTTGGTCCAGGACCTCTTTATGAATCTTTGGATAAAGAGAGATGCGCTTGCCGACATCAAGAATCTGGACAACTACCTCTATGTCTCCGCCCGCAACGCCGCCATTCATCTTGTAAAGCATTCATTTATTTATTGCGACGGCAGCGTTGCCAACGACATGCCATCTGAGTCGGCAAACGGTGACATGCGACTTTGCTACGAGGAGCTATACGGCTTCGTGATGCGCGAGATTGCCTCCATGCCCGAGCAGCGACGCCGCGTCTTCCTGATGAGTCGCGTCGACGGCTTGAGCAATGCGGAGATAGCCGCGCGGCTTGGCATCAGCAAGCGCACGGTGGAGTCGCACATATCCTTGGCTCTCGCCACACTGAAGGAATTGTTGCCGACGATAACATTATTAACGTTGTTTAACTGAATCCGGTTGCGTGTACATGCCGTTTTTCAACTCTTTTACATAGAAAGACAAGAGAATCTATGCAGAAAGACGATGTGACACCTATCGACCAGCAGCCTCGCGATGAGAACTTGCGGAAGCTCTGGAATGATGACGTGGCAGCGATGTCGGACCAGGAGCTAAATGGCGCCCTTGAATTATTTCAGGAGAAGCGCGACATGCACGAGATGTCAATTTTGCGCAAGCGTCGCCTCTTCAATATCCTGAAGTATGCCGCGTTGTTCATCTTGCCAGTGCTCACGGCATGGGCGGCATGGAGCTATTCTGCTGAATACCACGCCGTTGGCAACGCGATGGAGCAGTGCTATGTGTCAAGGGGAAAGATAGACAGCCTTTGGCTTTCAGACAGCACAAAGGTGATTGTCAACGCTGGTTCCTCCATCATTTACCCGTCGTCGTTCAGCAAGCGTGATGCTTGCCGCACAGTGTACGTGAACGGCAGTTGCCATTTCGACGTGACCAAGGACCCCGATCATCCCTTTGTGGTGAGCATGGGCAACCTAAACGTGAAAGTGCTTGGCACACATTTCAGCGTAGACTCGTATGCCGACGACGACAAGGTCACGGTGACGCTTGAGGAGGGTCTCGTCAAGGTGTTCGACGAGAGCCATTCCATGACCCTGTACCCGAACGAGCAGTTGGTCTATGACCGGAGCGACGGAAAGATGACCAAGAACCGTGTCGACGCGTTGGCGCTCAACTCCTGGGTCAATGGCGACATGGATTTCGCTAACCAGCCGTTGTCCGTGATGCTGAAGACCCTGGAGCGACGCTACAACGTCAGAATCCGCGTGGCTTCCGGCATCGACCTGAAGAGCCACTACACGATGAACTTCAAGAGAGACGAGCCCTTTGAAAACGTGTTGAAGGTGCTCTCCATTGCTTTGGGCAACAAGAGGTACAAGAAGGACGGCTCGGTCATAACGATATATTAATGCTCGCCTAATGTTGAATCGTGTGCCCATGCCTTCCGTTGACCCTTCGCGGTCGCGGCGCAAAGCCATTGCGATTGTGGCGTGAGGGCGATGCGATTACGGCGCAAGGGCAGCGCGATTGCGGCGTAAGGCCAACGGCTTGAAGGCGCAACGTAATCCGGCGTGTTTCCCGCGCGAATCGACATGGCGTCCTGGAACTGAAACGATTAACTCTATTATTAACATAAACTGGTAAACAATGAAAACCTTTGTCAACAAAAAGACTGCCGCCACGCTCGCGCTCTGCCTGTCGATGTCGGTAGCAACATTTGGACAGAACCAGGTGATTCATCTGCCTCAGACAAGCGCCTCGGTGTCGTCGATCATCAAGGCCATTGAGAAGCAGACCCAGATGTCTGTCGACTTTTCGCAAAACTCTATCAACCTGAGCAAGGTCATTCGCCTGAAGTCTAAGACGCAAACCCTCGGCGAACTGATGAGCCAGATCCTGAAGGGCGGTGGGAACCTGACTTACAAGATAGTGGACAGGCACATCATTGTGGTAAAGAATGGCGGCGGCTCGCAGCCTCAGAGTGCTCATGCCACGTCGACGGGCAATGGCAAGTACAAGATTACCAGTCAGGTGCTCGACGACAACGGCGAGCCAATCGTGGGCGCGTCGGTGTTTGAGAAAGGCACGAAAAACGGTACTGTTACCGACATCGACGGCAACTTCACGATATACACCAGCCAGGAATCGCCTGTGCTCGATATTTCCTATGTTGGTTTCGACACGCAGAATGTGAGGATACGCGCCGGACAAGCGCGCACGGTCACGCTGCGCGAGAACGCCCAAAGCCTCGACGAGCTTGTCGTGGTTGGTTATGGCTCGCAAAAGAAGGTGGACGTCATTGGCTCGATCGCCACGGTCGATGCCAAGTCGCTTGAGGCCAGGTCGGCAAGCGACGTCAGCAATATGCTCACGGGACAGATGTCGGGCGTCACCATCACGCAAACCAGTGGCAACCCTGGCCAAGACGGCGGCACCATTCGCGTGCGTGGCGTTGGCTCGTTTGGTGCTACCCCGAGCCCGCTGGTGCTCGTCGATGGCATGCCTGGCTCGCTCAGCGACTTGACACCAAACGACATCGAAAATATCTCAGTGCTGAAGGACGCCTCGTCTGCTGCCATCTATGGCTCGCGTGCCGCCAACGGCGTCATACTCGTGACGACCAAGCGTGGCAAGGAAGGCCGTGCGAAGGTAACCTACAATGGTTCCGTCGGATTCAGCAAGGCACTCGAACTGCCCGAAATGGCCCGCTCCTATGAGTACGCCGAATATTACAACAAGGCCATGGGCACAGAGACATATACCGCCGAGGACATCCGGAAATACAGGGACGGTTCCGATCCCGACAACTATGCCGACGAGAGCTACCTTAACGACTTGTTTGGCGGACACGCGTTCCTTACAAAGCACATGATCAATGTCAACGGCGGCAACGATCGTGTGCAATACATGGCGTCGGGCGGCTATCTGCGCCAGAACGGATTGTTGAAAAACAACTATTTCAACAAGTACAACGCGCGAATAAACCTGAACACCAAACTCACCAAGAACCTCACGATGGGTCTGCGCCTGAGCGGCATGACCAGCGATCGCCATGAGCCTTCCACTCCGGGCCAGCTCGACTCCGGCGGCTACTCCGGCATCATGCTCGCCGCATTGCGCTACCCCGGGTTGCTGCCTTCTTACATGCAGGACGGCACGCCCGGCAATGGACTCAAGGGCAGTGGCACGCCAGTGGCGTGGGTCAACAGTTGCGCGTCGTTCTATCGTCAGGACTACGACAAGTTCTCCGGCAACGCGGAGCTGACCTATAAGCCTATCAAGGGACTCACTCTCAAGGCCATAGGCGGCTATAAATACACGCTTGAGCATGTCAGGAACTACCGTTCCGAGTTTACGGTGGCGAGTGGCAACACCAACGGCCCTTCCTCGCTGACCGATGGCATGTACCGCACCGTTTACAAGACGTTCCAGGCCACTGCCGATTATAACACGACAATAGCCAAGAAACACACGCTCGACGTACTCGTGGGCTACACGTGGGAGGACGAGGGCCAGCGCACGCTCAGTGGCACTCGCCAGAACTTCCCTTCCAACGACGTGCCTTACCTTAGCGCGGGTGGAGCCGATGGGCAGCTCAATTCCGGCGGCGGCTACGACTGGGCCATACAGTCTGTGTTTGGCCGGTTGACCTACAACTACGACGAGCGCTATCTCTTCGAGGCTACGATGCGCTACGACGGCTCCTCGCGCTTCCCGACCGACTCCAAGTATGGCTTCTTCCCCTCGGCTGCAGTGGGTTGGCGCGTGTCAGAGGAAAAGTTCTGGAAGGAGTGGGCTGGCTCCAAGTTGTTCTCCAACTTGAAGATAAAAGCCTCAACCGGTGTGCTTGGCAACAACAACATAGGCAACTATCCTTACCAGTCGGTTTACACGTTGGGCCAGGCGCAAAACTACGTCTTTGGCGGAGTGTATACCACCGGAGCGTCGATAACCACCTATGTGGACCCGAACCTCAAGTGGGAGAAAACGCGCACCTCAGACATCGGCATCGAGACCGGATTCTTCAGGAACAAGCTCACGCTCAACGCAAGCTATTTCTATCGCAAGACCACCGACGTGCTCTACACGCCTTCGGCAAGTTATTCCTCCATATTCGGACTTAGCGTCTCGCAGGTCAACACGGGTGCCGTGGAGAATAAGGGTTGGGAGTTCGAGTTAGGCTATCGCGACAACGCCGGAGCGTTCAACTATTGGGTCAACGGCAACTTCTCGATCATCAACAACAAGGTCATCACCCTCGGCATGGGCAACGTGGAGCAGAGCAACGGCATGGTCGGCAACGGCAGCAACTTGTTTATCGGCTATCCCATGCAGATGTTCTATGGCTATAAGGCCGACGGCGTGTTCCTCACCGATGACGAAGTGGGCGAGTGGTACGACCAAAGCTCCATAGCCCCCAAGTCGAAGGCGGGCGACATTAGATACGTAGACCTCGACGGCGACGGCAAGGTCACGACAAAAGACCGCACGTATCTCGGCTCTTCCATACCAAAATATACTTTCGGATTGAGCCTTGGCGGTGAATACAAAGGCTTCGACTTCAGCGTGTTGCTGCAAGGCGTGGCTGGAGTAAAGGGGCGTCTGTCCAATTGGGCAGGACTCGCCTTCTTCCAGGAAGGCAACATACAGAAGTGGCAGATGGAGGAATGTTGGAACAACAACCCGACGAGCCGTTATCCGGCTTATCCGCGTTTGGAGGTCATGTCCAACGCTGGCAGCAACAACACCATTACCTCCGACTTCTGGATTCTTGACGCGTCGTTTGTCAAAGTGCGTAACATTCAGTTTGGCTACAAGTTGCCAAAGAGCCTTATCGGCGCCATTGGCATAAGCAGCATGCGTGCCTATATATCCATGGATAACCCTCTTACCTTTAAGGGATACCGTAAGGGATGGGACCCTGAGAACACCAACAACAGCGGCTCCTACTATCCTGTCATGTCTTCTTATACATTCGGTCTAACTTTAGCTTTTTAACAAATCATGAAAACCAAGACACTATATATTGGCATCGCGTTGACCTCAATGCTCTGCCTAAGCTCATGCAACTTGGAGCGTTCGCCTCTCACCGACTTACCCAACACGAGCTATTGGAGCGGCTCCGACATTGAGAAGAAGGCGAAAATGGCCATAACTCCGCTCTACCGTGGGAGCATAACCAATGGCGTGGAGTACTCACCGAGCGACTTCTGGTCGTATCATGGCTTGCTCTTCACGGAGCATCTCACCGACAATGCCTTCGACCGCCGTGGAGAGAACAACGCTTTCTTTAAGATCACAAGCGGCCAACTTGTCAACAACAACAACTTTATCGCCCAGTATTGGAAGTCGGCTTATTCGCGCATCGGGAAGTGCAACCGGTTCCTTGAGGGAATAGAGGGTGGCAGCGATTTTGCCGACCGAAGCCGAATGATAGCGGAGGCACGCTTCCTGCGCGCCACGCAATATCATTATTTGGCGAGCTATTTCCACGACGTGCCACTTGTGACGAAAGTCCTTACCGGCGAGGAGGCCAACAATGTAGAGAAGGAAACCCAAGCCAACGTGTTGGCGTTCTGCGAGAAGGAGTTCAGGGAGGCGGCAGCCGACCTGCCGCGTTTCAAGGACATTGCGGCGTCGGAGACTGGTCGCGCCTGCAAGCAGGCATCGCTGGCCTTCCTTGGACGCACATACATGTTTGAGCAAAAGTGGGACGAGGCCGCCAAGGTCTACAAGGAGATCATAGACTATGGGGACAACGATATCGAGGCAAGCTATCCCAACTTGTTCTTGCCAGGGACAGGCGTTGGCAACAAAGAGAACATCTTCTACATCGCATACCTTGAGAACTACTTTGGGTGCGGACTCCCGCAGCATGGGCTATCGGCAAAGGATGGCGGTTGGAGCCTTTCCAATCCGTCGGCGGGATTGTTCGAGGCTTACGACTTCAAGGATGGCACGCCGTTTAGCTATTCGGACCCTCGATACAATAAGAGCAACCTTGGCGAGAACCGCGACCCGCGCCTCGACTACACCATCTATTACAATGGTTCCACGTTCCGCGGCTCGGAGTATAGGCTTAGTCCCGACTATGAGGCAGGCAAGAAAGAGCGTCTCGACTATTCGTCGGAGGCATCGCGCACGGGCTTCATGTGGCGGAAGTATTACACCGAGGACCCGATAAACGACTTGACGAGCTACTCCGCCGTGACGCCAATCATCCGCTATGCCGAGGTCTTGCTCAGTTACCTCGAATGCTTGATAGAGAGCGGACAGCCGGTAAGCCAAGGCGTGCTCGACGCCACCATCAACAAGGTGCGTGGGCGTGCCGATGTGCAGATGCCGCCCATCACGGAGACCAATGCCGACAAGCTGCGTGAGATCGTGCGCCACGAGCGCCGCATCGAGCTTGCCTATGAGGGCGTTCGCCTTTGGGACATCTTCCGTTGGAAGATAGCCGGCGAGGTCTTGGTGGGCGAGATTTGGGGCGCTCCTTACCCCGACGCGGCAAAGCTCGGCAACAGCAAGAAGCAAGACCCGACGGGCAACGGGCGTTGGTATGTGGGCCGCCGCGATTTTAGGTCGCCGCAAGACTATACGTGGCCGGTGCCACTGTCTGAGCAAAACATCAATCCTAATCTTCGAGACAATTAAATCAACAGCTATGAACAAATCGTATTTCGCAATCGGACTATTGCTGCCGTTGGCGGCTCACGCCTTCGGCGCCAAGAAGCAGAAGGCTAATACCGACCCCAACCGGCCGAACGTGATAATCATCCTCGCCGACGACCTTGGCTACGGCGACTTGGGATGCTATGGCGCAAAGAACGTGAAGACGCCCAATGTGGACCGCCTGGCGCAACGTGGCATACGCTTCACCGATACCCACGCGGTGGCAGCCACGAGCACCCCGTCGAGATATTCGCTGCTCACCGGCGAGTATGCTTGGCGTCGCCCCGACACCGACATCGCGGCAGGCAACGCGGGCATGATAATCCGCCCCGAGCAATACACCATGGCAGACATGTTTCGCAGCCAGGGTTACCGCACTTGCGCCATAGGCAAGTGGCACCTCGGGCTTGGCGACAAGTCGGGCACGCAAGACTGGAACGCCCCGTTGCCTGCCTCGCTTGCCGACATAGGCTTCGACTACCACTACATCATGGCAGCCACTGCCGACCGCGTGCCGTGCGTGTTTATCGAGAATGGCAGCGTGGCAAACTGGGACGCGTCGGCTCCCATCGAGGTGAGCTATCGCAAGAACTTCCCTGGCGAGCCTACGGGCAAGGACAATCCGGAGCTGTGCTACAACCTGAAGTCGAGCCACGGCCACAACATGTCGATAGTCAACGGCATTGGGCGCATCGGCTTCATGAAGGGCGGAGGCAAGGCGCTATGGAAGGACGAGAACATCGCCGACTCCATAACGACGCACGCCATCAACTTCATCAAGGCCAACAAGGACAATCCATTCTTCATGTATTTCGCCACAAACGATGTCCACGTGCCACGCTTCCCCCACCAGCGTTTCCGCGGAAAGAGCGGCATGGGCCTTCGTGGCGATGCCATCGTGCAGTTCGACTGGTCTGTCGGGCAGATAATGTCGACGCTTGAGCAACTGGGCATTGCCGACAACACCCTTATCCTGCTGACGAGCGACAACGGCCCCGTAGTCGACGATGGCTATCAGGATCAAGCCGAGGAGCTGCTCAACGGCCACAAGCCCGCCGGTCCATGGCGCGGCAACAAGTACAGCGCATTCGAGGGCGGCACCTGCGTGCCTGCCATCGTGTGCTGGCCGGGCAAGGTGAAGGGCGGACAGACTTCCGACGCGCTTGTGTCGCAAATCGACTTCTTCGGCTCCTTCAAGAGCCTTGTCGGAGCACGCTTGCCACAAGGAAGCGCGCCCGACAGCGAGGATCACATGAGCTCGTTGCTTGGCGAGGACAACGTGGGACGCGACTATGTGTTGGAGCTCGCCTCCAACCATGTGCTATCCGCACGCACAAAGAAATGGAAATACATAGAGCCGAACGACGGGCCAAAGATGATAACATGGGGACCGAAGATAGAGACGGGCAACTGCCCAACGCCTCAGCTCTACGACATCAGCTCAAGCCTCTGGGAAGGCGAGAACGTAGCCGACAAGAACCCACAGGTGGTCTACGACATGCAGAACATCCTGCGCCGCGAGCGTCAGAAATAAATAAGACATATCAAACGCCACGTCCCAGCGGGGACGATATTATACTTGTCAAATTTCACAAGGACCTCGAAAGCCACATATTCGGCTTTCGGGGTTTTATTTATTGTCGCCCTCCTCTGGCGATGCTTGTTCGGCAGGTTTGGTCTTTGGCAACACCAGGTTGAGCACCACGCCCACCACCGCCGACAGTCCGATGCCCGAGAGCGAGAACGTGCCAGCCGAGAGCACGGCGCCGCCAAGCCCCATGGTGAGCATCACCGAGGCAATGATGATGTTGCGCGTGTCGTTGAAGTCGACCTTATGCTGGATGAGGTTTTGTATACCCACGCTGGCAATGGTGCCGAAGAGCAGGAGCATGATGCCGCCGAGCACAGCCTGCGGAATGCTTTGCAGCAGGGCGGAGAGCTTGCCGCACACCGAGAACACGATGGCGGTGGCAGCCGCTATGCGTATGACCGCCGGACTGGTGACCTTGGTTATGGACATGGCGCCCGTCACCTCGCTGTATGTGGTCTCTGGTGGGCCGCCGAGGCAAGCCGAGCACAGGCAGGCTAAGCCGTCGCCAAGCATGGTGCGATGGATGCCTGGATTGGCCACGAAGTCGGTCTTTGCCACGGCGCTCACCACGTAGACGTCGCCTATGTGCTCAAGCACCGGCGCTATGGCTACCGGAATCATGTAGAGGAAAGGCTCCCACTGCAGGTGCTTGAGCGTGTCGAAAGCCACTGGGCACGATACCCACGGAGCCGCCGCCACGCCGGCGAAATCGACCAGCCCCATGCATATTGCCACCACGTAGCCCACGACCACGCCGGTGATGATGGGCACCAGCTTCATCAGTCCACGGCAGAAGGTGAGCACCAGGATTGCGGTGATGAGCGAGGCAAAGGCCAGCAGCCAGTTGTCTTTCGCCATGTTCACGGCGCTGCCCGACAAGCCCAAGCCTATGAGGATGATGGCGGGGCCAATCACGATGGGCGGGAAGAGGCGGTCGAGCAGTTTCTTGCCTTGCCATTTCACCAGCGCGCTCATCACGAAATAGACCAGCGACACGCTGAGCAGGCCCGACAGCGCGCCCTGCAAGCCCCACTGCTCGGTGGCGGCGATGATTGGCGCGATGAAGGCAAACGAGCTGCCAAGGAATATTGGCACCTTGCCTCCTGTCACGGCATGGAAAAGGAACGTGCCTATGCCGGCGGTGAAGAGCGCGGTGGCGGGATTGATGCCAATGAGCAGCGGAACGAGCACTGTGGCTCCGAAGGCAACAAACAGGAACTGTATGCCCACGATGGTCTTCTTGACCGGCGAAAGATGTTGTGTGTCCATGCGTTTATTATGTTTTTGTGGTCTTATGGTTTCGCGTTAGCGCATACAAAGTTAAGCCAAAAATATGACATTCGAGCCATTCGCCTGCCCTATTTCTGCATTCTTCGTCTCGCCCGCAACCGCATGCGTTGCCATCCGGGCACGCCATCACGGGGAAAGGTCGCCGCATGGCAATCGCGACGACGGCGCAAGGGCATCGCGATTGCGCCGCGGAGGCATCGCGTTTGCGGCGTAACGGTGGCGCGTTTGCGGCGTGAACGCGACAGGGTGATTTCGCAGGGCTATTTCCCCGCGATAATCAACGCGGCACCTGCCTTTTTGCGACGTTTTTCGCTGAAAGCGTTTCCGTTTTGTCGTTTTCTTTGTAACTTTATGCCCCGAAAACAAGACAGTGGTAAAAACCGGACAACCTCTACAATTTAATCTGACAATATGAACCGCAAGTTTCTAAGTGCGCTCACGGTCTCATCGGTCTTGGGATGCGGCGGCGCGCATGCCCAGCAATCGACTCGCCCCAATATCATCGTGTTCATTGTCGACGACATGGGCTGGCAAGACACCTCGTTGCCGTTTGGCGACGAGCGCACCAAATACAACGACATGTATGAGACGCCCAACATGGAGCGCCTTGCAAGCCAGGGCGTGATGTTCACCCAGGCTTATGCTTGCCCCGTGAGCTCACCCACGCGATGCAGCCTCATGACGGGCATGAACATGGCGCGCCACCGCGTGACCAACTGGACTCTGCAACGCGACAAGCCCACCGACGACAAGAGCGATGCCGTGGTCCTGCCCGAATGGAACTGCAATGGCATCTCGCAAGTGGCGACCGTGCCTCGCACCGCCGTGGCAAAGTCGTTCGTGCAACTGCTCAAGGACAGCGGCTATCACACCATACATTGCGGCAAGGCCCATTGGGGCGCGATAGACACCCCGGGCGAGAACCCCTGCCATTTCGGTTTCGACGTCAACATCACGGGCACGGCGGCTGGCGGCTTGGCGACATACCTGAGCGAGCTGAACTACGGTCACACGCGCGACGGCAAGCCTTACGCACTCAACTCCATACCAGGGCTGCAGGCATATTGGGGGACGGGGACCTTCGTCACCGAGGCGCTGACCAAGGAGGCTGTCAAGGCTCTCGACAAGGCAAAGAAGTACGGCCAGCCGTTCTATCTGTACATGTCGCACTATGCCGTGCACATTCCCATCGACAAGGACATGCGGTTCTTCCCCAAGTATGTGCGCAAGGGCCTGTCGGACAAGGACGCCGCCTATGCCTCTTTGGTGGAGGGCATGGACAAGAGCCTTGGCGACATCATGGACTGGCTCGACAAGAACGATGAGGCGAAGAATACCATCATCGTGTTCCTTGGCGACAATGGCGGACTTGCCACTTCCGAGGAATGGCGCGACGGACCGCTCTACACGCAGAACTCTCCCCTCAAGTGCGGCAAGGGATCGCTCTATGAAGGCGGCGTCAGGGTGCCGTTCATCGTGAAGTGGGACGGCGTGGCAGAACCCAAGACGCGCAACAACACCTCTATCATGATAGAGGACCTGTTCCCGACAATCCTCGACATGGCTGGCGTCCGCGACTACAAGGTGCCGCAGACCGTCGACGGCAAGGACATCGTGCCCCTGCTTGAGGGCAAGGGCAATGCGGCGTTCAAGGACAGGAGCATAATATGGAACTTCCCCAACATTTGGGGCAATTCGGGCCCCGGCATAAACCTCAATTGTGCCATTCGCCGTGGCGACTGGAAGCTCATATACAACTACCAGACGCGGCAGAAGGAGCTATACGACATAACGCACGACATTGGCGAGGCCAACGACTTGGCGGGCAAATATCCCGCCAAGGTCAAGGAGCTGTCGGCTGCCCTTGGCGGCGCGCTCCGGAAGATGCAGGCGCAGAGGCCCGTGGTGAAGGCTACGATGAAGCCCTGCCCCTGGCCAGACGAGTAGATATTTCTGTCTTTTCACAACCCAAACCTAAGCATACATCTCTTATTATGTCAACGAAACACCCTTTTCGCCTTTCCGTCCTCGGCGCGCTTCTCTTGGGCGCTGCCTCGATTGTGGATGCCCAAACCCTGCACATGCGCGGTTCCGACTGGGATTGCCAGATAGCCACCGATGGGCATCTTGAGCGCATAGTCTTCAGCGGCAAGGCTGGCAACGACACGATACCGTTCTTCGCGGGTCGCGGCAAGCCCGGACCGTCGTTCTACGTCAGCAACGGCACCAAGGACGTGGTAGCCGAATGGCACCCAAACGGCCGGTTGGCTTATATAGCCGATATCGACGGCGTGAGCTGCGAGTTGCAGTATGTCAAGTGGCGCGACCTGCCGGCATTGCGGGTCACCATGCGCAACCACGGCCACACGCCCTTCCAGCCAGTGAAGGCGGGACTGAAGCTCGGCATCGACACCTACATGGACAAGTTTCCGGAGTGGAACCACAAGTTCTTCCCCACGCTGATGCGCAACGAGCGCCATCATTTCTATGGCTACATGCAGACGCCCAGCGGCAGTGTGCTCGGCATAGTGTCGCCCGACGCCGTGGCCTCTTGGAGCGTGGACTACAACCTGGGCTATCAAGACCCCGCGCCGTTTTGGTTCATGGGCCATCGCATAGAGTCGCTCAATCTCGACCTGATGAACGCCCTGCCCTTGCCCGACCATAACCCGCAAGACCTCTGGCAGTTGAAAGACGGCGAGACGCGGACGTGGACAATAGCCTTCGTCAACGTAAAGACGCTCGACAACTTTGAGCGCACCGTCAACGAGCGCTCCGGCTTGCCGATGATCGACATGCGCAACACGGCGTGCGACGTTGACGGCAAGGTGGAGTTTGCGGTCTATGGCTCCAATCCCGACGTGAAAGTGGTGGGCGACGATGGCAAGGCGTTGCCCCTGACGTTGGCACGCAAGGCCAGTGGGCGGCAGAATGTCTATTCGTGCGTGCTGCCGACGCAGGGGCTCTACAGCGTCACGGTCAGCGACCAAGGACGCACGTCCACCGGCATGCTCGTGCATCCCAAGGCTTGGCGATGGGCGCTTGAGCGCGCCCGCGAGGGGGCATGGAAATATCATCAGAAGGCAACGTCGCACATAGAGAGCTGGTATGGCTTCCACTCATCGTTCATAGCCGCGAGACATTTCAAGGAACCCGAGCTCGACGCCAAGTTGCGCAGCCGCTTCGACTACCTTTACACCTTGCTGCACGACACCGTGAGCGTGGAGCCTAAATACCATAAGTCGCGCATCCAGAACACCTCGGGCACGATAGGTATGCTCGTGGACAAGTATGAGGCATATGGCGACATCAATGACCTGCGGCACGCATCGCGACTCGCCGATTGGCTCATCAAGAACAACCAGCGCAAGGACGGGGCATACGTCAACTACGGCATAGTGTACACAAGCGTCATATACGTGGCGAAGAGCATACTCGAACTGTCGCTCGTGGAGAGGCGGCTCGGAGCTCAATCTCAGTTTTGGGCAGACAAGGCCGCGGAGCATTACGCGTCGGCCAAGCGCGCCATCGACCAGCTTGTCGACTCGGATGGCGACTTCCAGACGGAAGGAGAGCTGACCTTCGAGGACGGCATGATCTCATGCTCCGCCCTGCAGATAGGCATGCTTGGCCTGATGCAGACCGACGAGGCGGCGAGGAGCCACTACCGCGACGCCATGCTGAAGATTCTGAACAGTCACGATTGCCTTGCTCAGCTGCGCGTGCCCGACGCGCGTCGCCGTGGAGGGACGATGCGCTATTGGGAGGCACAGTACGACGTTGAGATGTTGCCCAACATGTTCAACTCCCCTCACGGATGGAGCGGATGGCGCGCCTATGCCACCTATTATGCCTACTTGCTGACCGGCGACGAGCGTTGGCTGCGAGAGAGCTACAATGCTGCCAGCGCCTTCAGCTGCATGGTGGATTACAAGACGGGTGACCTGCGGTGGGCATTTGTAGTGGATCCCTACTTGAAGGTGACCCAGACGTGCAGCGCCGACACCCATGTGACGGCAGACTCGCTGAGCTTCGGCAATCCGCACCCACTGCTTTACAAGACGCGGCAGTTCACCATCGGCGAGCAGTATGTGCCCATGATAAGCGACTGGCAGACGGTGAACTGCCAAGACAACGACGTGCACGAGCTGTTCAAGTTTATTGGCGAGTCGATGCTTACCAACGCCTTCGTGGTGGAGCGCGAGGACGGACAGCTCTACGGCTACAACTGCCAGGTGAAGAAGCGTGGCGGCAAATGGATCGTGGAGCCAACGGAGAAGCTGATGACAAACGTGCACTGCAACCTTCGCCATGCCCAGACGGTTGAGTTCCGTGGACAGGCGAAGAAGCTCGACGCCGGATTCTTGGGATGGGCGTTTGGACGAAACGAATACGACTTTTCTAAATAGAGACATGAGACAGAAGACCGCATTATTGAGTTTGTTGCTGCTTATCGTGACGCTGACTGTCCATGCCGGCACCCCGATAGACGGCTTGCTGGAACGCATAGACAAGGGTGCGTCGCGCAAGATTGTGACGGAGACGGTGAAGTCGGACCACGACTTCTTCGAGATAGGCAGCCGGAACGGCAAGGTGCTCGTGCGTGGCAACAACTACGTGAGCATCGCCTCGGGCATAAACTGGTACCTGAAATATCACCTGGGAGTGCACCTCACGTGGAACTCCATGCACGCCTCGCTGCCTGCCACCCTGCCGCTGGTGCAGGGCGTGGAGCGCCACGAAACCGACATCGAGCACCGCTATTATTTGAACTATTGCACGCATTCCTACTCGATGGCCTTCTGGGACTGGAAGCGATGGGAGCAGGAGCTCGACTGGATGGCGCTGCACGGCATAAACCTCTGCCTCGACATCGTGGGCACCGACGTGGTGTGGCGCAACGTGCTGCTGAAGCTCGGCTACACCAAGGCGGAAGCCAACGAGTTTGTGGCAGGGCCGGCGTTTCAGGCGTGGTGGCTGATGAACAACCTTGAGGGCTGGGGCGGACCCAACACGGACGGCTGGTATCAGCAGCGCGAACGGTTGCAGAAGCAGATACTGAAGCGCATGAGGGAACTTGGCATCCACGCTTGCTTGCCCGGCTATTCGGGCATGGTGCCGCACGATGCCAGGCAGCGGCTCGGGCTCGACGTGGCAGACCCGGGCAAGTGGTGCGACTACAAGCGGCCGGCTTTCCTCCTGCCCACCGACAAGCGATTCTCGGAGATAGCGTCGCTCTACTATAAGGAGCAGGAGAGGCTCTTCGGAAAGGCCGATTTCTACAGCATGGACCCGTTCCACGAGGGCGGCAATGCCCGTGGAGTGGACTTGCGGGCAGCAGGCGACGCCATAATGCGCGAGATGAAAGCGGTGAACCCCAATGCCGTTTGGGTGATACAGGCATGGGGCGAGAACCCGCGCCCCGACATGATACGCGACTTGAAGAACGGCGACATGCTGGTGCTGGACCTCTACTCAGAGAACCGCCCGCAATGGGGCGACCCCTCGTCGACATGGTATCGCGAGGACGGCTTCAACGGTCACGACTGGGCATTCTGCATGCTGCTCAACTTCGGCGGCAATGTGGGCTTGTTTGGCAAGATACAGCACGTCGTGGACGAGTATTACAAGGCTCGACAAAGCAAGTTCTCGACCACGCTGAAGGGCGTCGGCCTCACGCCTGAGGGCATAGAGAACAACCCCGTGATGTATGAGCTCGTCAGCGAACTGCCTTGGCGCGTCTCCAAGTTCTCTTGGGAGGCGTGGCTCCACGACTATGTTGAGGCTCGCTATGGCAACCTCGGCAACGACAAGGTGCAGCAAGCGTGGACGCTCCTCGCCAACTCAATCTATGGGGCTGGAGCCAAAGTGGTGGAGCAGGGCTGCCACGAGTCGGTGCTCTGCGCCCGTCCGGCGCTGGATGTTTACCAAGTGTCCACATGGTCGGAGATGGAGGACTATTATAATCCCGACGACGTGATAAGCGCCGCGCGCCTCATGGTCGAGGCATCGCGCGAGGTTAATGCCAACGCCAATTTCCGCTACGACCTTGTGGACATCACGCGCCAGGCCATAGCCGAGCAGGCTCGCCTCGTCTACAATGAGGTGGTGGCGGCATATAAGGCCAAGGACCGCGACATGTTCAGGCATAGCACAACGAAATTTCTCGACATCCTGCTTCAGCAAGACCGCCTGTTGTCGTCGATGCCCGATTTCATGGTAGGCAGGAGGATAAGCCAGGCGCGCCAGCTTGGTGCGACCGCCGCGGAGAGCGACCATTATGAATGGAACGCGCGCGTGCAAATAACCACATGGGGCAACCGCGACGCCGCCGAGCGAGGAGGATTGCGCGACTATGCCCACAAGGAGTGGAGCGGCATGCTGCGCGATGTCTACTATCCTCGATGGAAGGCATACTTCGACGCGCTCGACGCTACGCTTGACGGCAAGCCAATGAAGCAATTCGACTTCTACGCCATGGACGAGAAATGGACCCTCCGCCACGATGCCTATCCAAGTGAGGCGCAGGGCAACCCCGTGGACTTCTCGCAAGAGGCGTTCGCCCATGTCTTTGACCATCGGTAAGCGCCCCTGACCATCACGGTTCGGCTTCGCGGCGCGAGGGCATCGGCTCTGCGCCGCGAAGCCGCCGCCTTTTCAGCGTAACGCCGATGCCTTTGCGCCGCAAAGCCGACGCGAGAATATTGTAGGAAAGGTGCGTTGGGGAAAATGTCTGTGAATCAAAGTGTTAGTAGGGCGCTAACGTTTTGGTTTCTTCATGTTTGTCGGGCAGTTGCAATATTCAGCGCCCATGATCCGTTATAAAGACGTATGCAGTGGACTGACAAGATAAGGCGAGTGAAATTAGTTTTCCTGTTGGCGGCTATCCTTGTAGCCGTAGGCTCGCTCTATGTCTCCAAGACGCTTACCGACAAGCTGAAGCAGGAGGAGCAAGGTCGCATGGAAGTGTGGGCGGAGGCCATGAAGTCGCTGGGCAGGGCAGACGCCAACACCGATCTCAGCCTCGTGTTGAAGGTGCTCAACGAGAACGACTACATACCCGTGGTGCTTCTCGACCGTCGCGACAACGTCACCGATTTTCGCAACGTGAGCCTGCATGCCGACAACCGCGTGGACAGCCTGCGTGAGGCACGCCAGTTGGCGCTCGGCTGGATTGCCGACGGCCACGTCGTAAAGCTGGCGATAGACAACGCCAACAAGAACTATATCAACGTGTGCTATGGCGAGTCGCTCATCCTGAAGCGGCTCACCGTGTTCCCCTTTGTGCAGCTCGCCGTGGTCGTCATCTTCGTGGTGCTGGCGGTGTTCGCCCTGCTTGCCTCAAAGCGCGCTGAGCAGAACAGGGTGTGGGCAGGCTTGTCGAAGGAGACTGCCCACCAGCTCGGCACGCCTATCAGCTCGCTCATGGCTTGGGTGGAGGTGCTGAAAGAGGAATATCCCGACGACGATCTCATTCCGGAGCTCGACAAGGACGTTAGCAGGCTGCGGCTCATCAGCGACCGCTTCTCGAAGATTGGCTCCAAGCCAGAGCTCGCCTTGACGAGCCTGACGGAGGTGCTTGCCCACGTGGTGGATTACATCGACCGTCGCACGAGCCACAACGTGATTATCCAATGCCAGTTGCCCGACCATGAAGTGATGGTCAACATCAATGCCGCCCTTTTCGAGTGGGTGATAGAAAACCTGTGCAAGAATGCCGTCGACGCCATGAACGGCGGCCCTGGCACAATCTCCATCACGGCGATGGAGGCAGGGCAGATGGTGACAATAGATGTGGCTGACACGGGCAAGGGCATCGGCAAGAAGAACATCAAGAACGTGTTCCGCCCTGGCTTCACGACCAAGAAGCGTGGTTGGGGCCTCGGCCTGTCGCTTGCCAAGCGCATCGTGGAGGAATACCACCAAGGCAGGATATTCGTCAAGTCGTCGGAGGTGGGAGTGGGCACCACGTTCCGCATAGAGCTGGGGAAATGACTATTCTATCTCCCAATCCTCGATGTTCCCCTTGGTGGAGTCGAAGTTGATGCCCACTTTTGTGATGGGCTTGCCGCTCAGGGCGAAACGCTGCGCATAGTCTTTGAGATTGATTTGCTGCAAGGCGGCTTGTGCGCTCTTGTTGAGCTTCAGTTCGATGATGTAGAGGCGAGTGTGCGTTAGCATCACGATGTCCACCCTGCCGTTGGGCGTGTGAACCTCCACGTCCACCACGTAGCCCGTGAGGAGCGAGAAGATGATGAAGAGCATCTGTTGGTAATGGCCCTCGTAGTTGGTGACGTTGCAATAAGGCACCGTGCCGAGGAATGTCTGAAGCAACCGTAAGGCTCCGTCCATGTCGTCCCGACGAATCAGCACGGACATCCGGGCAATTGCCACGTCGCCGTTCTGCGCAAGCATGCCCTCCAGGTAGTTGGGCAAGAGACTCTCGAAGAGACACACCTTGATCTCCTTGTTGGGAAGGTCGAGGGTGTAAAGGTCCGCAAACTCATCGTAGTCCTTGATGGTAAGGTATCCGCTCTGGTAGAGCAAAGACGTGATGGCGGTCATGGTCTCGGTAGGGGCGTCGAAGGCTGAATCCTTGGCATACATTTTCCCAAGGCTTGTGGGCGACACCTTGAACTTGCGCATCATATTGATCAAATAGGTCGGTGTGCCAGATGTAAACCAATAGGTGCCGAACTTCTTGCTGGAGAAGCAGTTGAGCAAGCTGAAAGGATTGAACACGTCGGGCGACTTGGCTGAGAAATGATACCCGTCGTAGTTTTCCTTCAACTTGGCGATGACTTCTTCCCGAGTCGTTGCCTGACTCTTTGCCAATTCGTCTATGTCGCCCGACATCTGTGAGAGCAATTCCTCCTTGGTGATGCCACAAATGCCGGCATAGTCGTCATCCATTGAGATGTTCGTTATGTTGTTCAGCTCGCTGAAGATGCTGAGCTGCGAGAACTTCGTGATACCCGTGAGGAAGACAAAGCGAAGATAGGGGTCGCAATCCTTCAGCGGGCTGTAGAAGTTGCGCATGATGTTGCGGAGCACATCCAGGCTCGTATTGTCGTGGGCGACGTCCAGGAGAGGTGCGTCATACTCGTCGATGAGCACAACCACCTGCTTGCCTGTCTGCTCATGCACTGTCTCTATCAAATTCAGGAGACGTACATTGGGGTCTGGAGAATCATTTTTCACTCCAAATCTTCTTTCATTCTTCTCCAATATATATAGAAGATACCTTTCCAATTGTTCCTTCTCCAAATGCTTTCCTCCAGCCATGCTGAAGTGTAGCACTGGATATTCCGTCCACTCCTGCTCCAGCCGTTCGATGGCGAGTCCCTTGAAGAGCTCGTGCCTTCCCTCGAAGTAGCTCTGCAAGGTGGAGACCAGCAACGACTTGCCGAAGCGGCGAGGCCGCCCCAGGAAGATATACTTCTTTCCGAAGTGGGTCATGTTGTAGGCATACTCCGTCTTGTCTACGTAGAGATAGTTCTTGGTGATAATCTCCGAGAATGTCTGGATGCCTATGGGATAATACTTCTGTGCCATAATCTTCGCTTTTGCCGTTGTGTTTTTGTTGTAAAGTTTTTTCCGCCGCAGCAAGGAGCTTTAGAAGAGGAAACTCCTGAATCGCTGCGTATTCGCGTCTTTTTGGTTCATTTCCTCTTGCATTCTCTGCATGGCTACTTTGAAGAAGAAGCGGATGAGGTGCTCGTCCGTGGCTTCTGTGCGAATCAGGCGAAGGGCGGAAATGTATTCTTGTCTCGCTTCCGAGGGGATGATGAGGAGAGGATGGCCTAAGCGCAAGAGGATGTAGTTGCTCACGAGTCGCCCCGTCCTTCCATTGCCATCGCGGAAGGGATGTAGGTATTCGTAGAAGCCATGAAAGCGGGCTGCCAATACCATCGGGTGGACAGATTCCGCAAGGATTGCCCGCTCTGTTGATTCCAATAGCTTGGGGACTCTTGCCACAAGCGTCTCATGGTCACCAAACACGGTGTCTCCTGCCGCCATGTCGGTCGTGGTGTATTCGCCAGGTGTGGCATCGAGAGATCGGTAGGAGAGGGTGTGGAGGGTTACTCGTCTGTTGATTTCCTTCAGGAACTCTTCGTCAAGCGGATGCTCCGTGCTTTGCGTCATATATTCGAAGGCATAGAAATGGTCGAGCATCTCGAAAGCCTCGAAGAGCGTCTTGCCGGCAGGAATCATTCCCAGTCCTTTCTCCTTAAGTTCCCGCGTGTCGTCCACCGAGAATGAGTTGCCCTCGATGGCACACGAGTGGGTGGAGAAGAGTACCTCATTATATTTAATGTACTCTTCCCTGTCCATCTTGCTAACTATCGAGGCTTGATACTTTCGTCTCAACTCCTCGTAATCCTTGATTTCCTTGTTGAAAGGCATTAGTCGTGTCTATTTTATAGGCATCTCCAAAGGCAGGCGAGGTGTTGTCGTTCTTGTCTGTCTTCTGGTTGCTTTTTCTATTATGGTGCAAAAATAAGAAAAAAGGTGATATGGACTGCATGAAATGAGAAAAAGATGCAGTGCTGAATTCACGATGGGCGTATAATAAATGTTAAGCCGCTTACGCCGCATTGTTTTTTTGCTTATATTTGCAAAGCGATAATCAAAACACGCAGCCTTATGAAAAAGTATCTATCCTTATTGATTGTGTGTCTGTCGGGCTATGTGGCGGTCTCCGCCCAACTGCCTCATGACTTCCGCTCGGAGCAGATATTCCTGGGCGTCAGCAAGACGGAGTGGGCACCAAACGACACGATAGAGGCGAATGGCATTGTCACGTGCTTGGCGAGTAAAAACATTCATCCTTATAGCCGATACCTTTATATAGAGTTGCTCAATGCTCAAGACTCCGTGTTGGCGCGGCAAAAAGTGGGATGCAATGAGACGGGGCGTTTCCGCGCGAGAATCCCGACGTTTGCGGTCGCTGGCACAGGCGTTTACTATTTGCGTGCTTATACCAACCTTATGCGCAACTTTTCGGGAGAAAGCTTTGCCTTGCAGCCTGTGCTCATAGGCAAGGCCTTTCCTAAACGTGAGAAAGGCAATGGTGTGTTGAGGTGCGCGATATACCCGGAGGGTAGCTTCCTAGTGGAGAATCAAGTGCAAGGTGTCGTGGTCTCTGTGACGGACTATGCGGGGAATGCCATGGACGGAGTCTCCCTGTCGATAGAGGATGACCGTGGCGACACCTTGTGCGTTGGCAAGACCCGCGCATCGGGATTGGCCAACCTGAAGTTCGTTCCATTGGCTGCGAGACATTATAAACTGCTGGTGTGCGACAACGATGTGACCACTTCGTATGACGTTCCTTCCGCCTGTGGCGACAGAATGAAACTGCAATGCGCGATTAATGGCGACAAGCTGATGTTTGAGGTGCTAAATGCCAATGGCTCTCTGCCTGCAAGCAAGTTGTACTTGTATGACAAGGCGAACGGTCTCGTGTTGATAGGCAAGGGCAGGCAGTCCGGCATCGTTCCGCTCGGCAATCAACTTGGTGTCGCGACAGTGTTCTTGACGGATAGCGTGGGGAACGTGCTGTCGGAATCATCATTGATGTCAAAATACCGGATGGCGGAGTTGCCGTCAGTGCCCGACACGATTGCCGCTGACAGCATAAACACTTGGCTTGGGCACGTGAACTCAAGCCAAGGCAAGCGAGTGTTTGCGCGTTTCGTCAAGAAGGACGAATGTTGGAACCAGTTCGCGGAAAGTGAACTGCTGTATAAGTCGGACTATGCTTCTCCATTGTCTTTCCCCGAGAACTTTTTCAAGGAGAATGTCAGGGACAGGGCGGCGGACTTGCAAGCATGGCTTTCCACCGCGAGGTTCAGCCGCTTTGCCATTCGTGACGCGATAGTCAAGGATACAGCAATGTATGTTTACATGCCTGAGATGAACATGACCATACATGGCAATGTGAGCGCGGCATACTCGAATAAGCCCGGCGCGTCGCTTGTGGCTTATAACACGACGACCAATAACGTTTACGATGCCACGCTTGACAAGGACGGACGCTTCCGTATTGCCGTTGACGACTTCGCCGATGGCACGTCGTTCTTCTTGCAAACGTTGGACAAGTTCTCGAAACCTATCGACTCAAAGATAGCCCTTGACAACGACAGCTATCCAGCGGTGTCGCCACATGAGAGATACGAGTTGTGGCAAGCGGAATACGCTGAGACAAAGACAACGGTCGACGGCATGATGCAAGGAGGGCAACTGCCCGATGTCGTGGTGAAAGCGCGTGTAAGGCATGATGAGCAACTGTCCACCGAGAAGTTTTATTCATACAATTATGTGGGCAGAGATAAGATAGAACAATACAACTACCTCTTTTTGGTGGACATACTAAGGGGAATACCATCTGTTAAAGTGAGTTACAATCCTGAGAATGACAAGAATCCATGGCAGATATCCAGCAACAGAGGGCATTCTTTACTTAATGGCAAAAACGAGGGGCTCGTGATATTGCTTGATGGCTCACGTATAGAGAATGAGCAAAAAGGTGATGTATTGCAAATGTCAGCTGAAGATATAGAGACCGTGGAGCTGCTGCGGCCGTGGCAAGCGCTCGCCTATACATGGGGTGCCGTGGATGGTGCGATAAAAGTGACGACACGTGGGGCGGGCAAGCCGTCGAAGGTCCGCTCGAAAGGCATTTTCTACACACCGCTTGGGTTGTCGATGGCAAAAGAAACACCCAAGACGGCCGTCGCTCCAGGCAACTATCGCCTGCTTATCGATGTAGTGTCACCAACTGGAATAACCTCTTTCGAGCGTGAAGTCGTGGTAAGCGAATGAATGGAAAACAAAAAACTTTATGAATAATTTATGTGTTGTTTTGTTGTATATCGGAAAATATTAGTAACTTTGCACACCAAATGTGTAGTTTAGAGGAACTTAAGATAGACTTGAAGGATTTGAGCGAGGGCGTGAGCACGTTCCGCTTCAATCTTGGCGATGCCTGGTTTGAGTCGCTCGAAGAGGGTGAGATCAAGCGAGGCAGTGTCAGTGTGTCCATAGACGTGGACCGCACGGAAGACTATTTCGACCTCGACTTTCACGTGGAAGGCTCTGTCACGGTGCCTTGCGACCGTTGCCTCGACGACATGGATCAACCCGTCGTCAACGATCAACACCTCGTGGCAAAGTTTGGAGACGAATATTCAGAGGATGATGATATCATCACGGTGCCGGAGAAAGAAGGAATGCTCGACACCTCGTGGCTCATCTATCAGTTTATAGAGCTCACCGTACCACTCAGGCATGTGCATGCACCTGGAAAATGCAATCCTGCCATGATGAAGATTCTTGATGAACATTCTGCCGCCCGAAGCGGTGCTGGTGACGATGAGAAACCTATGGACTCGCGGTGGGCTGCCCTCTCGCAAATTAAAATCAATAATTAAAATTAATACTCAAAATGGCACATCCAAAAAGAAGACAGTCGAAGACTCGTACACTTAAGCGTAGAACTCACGATAAGGCAGTGGCTCCCACGCTGGCAGTATGCCCTAACTGTGGCGCTTACTATGTTTACCACACTGTATGCCCAACTTGCGGCTACTATCGTGGCAAGGTCGCTATCGTCAAAGAGGCCGCTGAGTAATGGCTAAGGTCAACGCAGTGATCACGGGCGTCGGTGGCTACGTGCCCGACTACATCCTCACCAACGAGGAGTTGTCGCGCATGGTGGACACCAGCGACGAGTGGATCAGAACGCGTGTGGGTATCAGGGAGCGTCGCATCCTCACCGAGGAAGGCCTTGGAGCAAGCTACATGGCTCGCAAGGCTTGCAAGCAATTGCTGCAGAAGACCGGCGTGGATCCCGACTCCATAGATGCCCTTCTCGTCTCTACGACGACTCCAGACTATCCTTTCCCGTCCACGGCAAGCATTGTCGTAGGCAAGCTCGGTCTGAAAAACGCGTTTGCGTTTGACATGTCGTGCGCTTGCTGCGGCTTCATCTATGCTCTCGACACTGCGTCGTCGATGATACAGTCGGGACGCTACAAGAAGGTGATAGTTTGCTCGGCGGAGAAGATGTCGTCGGTTGTCGACTGGACAGACCGTCAGACGTGCGTGCTCTTCGGTGATGGCGCTGGCGCCGTGCTCGTTGAGGCCACGGAGGAGGAAGGTGTTGGATTTCAAGACTCCATGCTCCTTACCGACGGCAAGGGCCTGCCTTTCCTCCACATGAAAGCTGGTGGTTCGGTGTGTCCTGCTTCCCATTTCACCATCGACAATCGTCTGCACTATGTCTATCAAGAAGGTCGCACGGTGTTCCGCCATGCGGTGACCTACATGAGCGACGACGTGGCAGAGGTGATGCAACGCAATGGGCTGGACAACAACAACCTCAACTGGATTATCCCGCATGAGGCCAACCTGCGCATCATTGACGCTGTGGCAAAGAGGGCAAACCTGCCTATCGACAAGGTGGTCATAAACATCGATCACTATGGCAACACTTCGTCTGCCACTATACCATTGGCATTGTGGGACAATGAGGCCAACTTCAAGAAGGGTGACAACATCATCTTCACCGCCTTTGGAGCAGGCTTCGTTCATGGCGCCATCTATTACAAGTGGGGCTACGACGGTGCCACGGCTGGAGCCGAAGCAAAGTAAAGTTTTTATAGCATCTTAAATATCAAGCGCGTTCTTCTTGTCGTTACGACGGGGAGAACGCGCTTGCTTTTAATGCGGACAACATATTTTCGGGCGTTTTGCAGAGTTTGTGATAAAAAATGCCTAACTTTGCAACTGTGTTACACTCAATGAAATAGAATTCTTTTCAATGCATAAGGCCGGCTTCGTAAATATTGTAGGCAACCCCAACGTGGGCAAGTCTACGCTGATGAACCAACTTGTAGGCGAGCGCATTAGCATCGCCACGTTCAAGGCACAGACCACTCGTCATCGCATCATGGGCATCGTTAACACCGACGACTGCCAAATAGTCTTCTCCGACACTCCGGGCGTGTTGAAGCCCAACTACAAGATGCAGGAATATATGTTGCAGTTCTCAGAGTCGGCGCTTGCTGACGCTGACATCTTGCTTTATGTCACTGATGTCGTAGAGAACCCGGAGAAGAACATCGACTTCGTGGAGAAGGTGCGCGAGATGAAGATTCCCGTGTTGGTGCTTGTCAATAAGATTGACGAGTTGCAGGGCGCGAAGTCGACCGAGCGCCTCGGTGAGATTGTGGAGAAGTGGCACTCGCTGCTTCCCAATGCTGAGATTCTGCCGTTGTCGGCTTCCAACAAGTTTGGCGTCGACATGCTCATGAAGCGCATCAAGGAGCTCTTGCCAGAGAGTCCGGCTTATTTCTCGAAAGACCAGCTCACCGACAAGCCGGCGAGATTCTTTGTCTCGGAGATCATCCGCGAGAAAATATTGCGCTATTATGACAAGGAGGTGCCTTATTCCGTGGAGGTCGTGGTGGAGCGTTTCAAGGAAGACGAGCATCACATTCACATCAACGCTGTGATCTTTGTGGAGCGCGATTCGCAGAAAGGCATCATCATCGGTCATCAAGGCGTGGCATTGAAGAAGGTGTCGTCGGAGGCGCGCAAGAGCCTTGAGCGATTCTTTGACAAGTCGGTCTATCTCGACATCTTTGTCAAAGTAGACAAGGATTGGCGCAATTCGGAGCGCGAACTTGGCAATTTCGGTTACAATCCGCAATAGGATTGTTTATTCAACAATACTTTTATTTTTCTCCCCTGACTGCAAGGCAGGGCGCACTCTCGCAAATGGCGAGGGCCGAAGAATGTTAAACTTCAGAAATCAAACAAAACAGAATGGCAAATTTAGTAGCTATCGTTGGACGCCCCAACGTGGGTAAGTCCACCCTTTTCAACCGTCTTACGCAGAGTCGTCGCGCCATCGTGAGCGACGTGGCAGGCACCACACGAGACCGTCAGTATGGCAAGTGCTCATGGAACGGGCACGAGTTCTCCGTCGTGGACACTGGCGGTTGGGTAGTTAAGTCGGACGACATATTCGAGGACGCCATACGCAAGCAAGTGCTTGTGGCATCAGACGAGGCAGACCTCGTGCTCTTCCTCGTGGACGTGGAAACAGGTGTCACCGACTGGGACGAGGACGTGGCGAAGATCTTGCGTCGTGCCAAGCTGCCTGTGATATTGGTATCCAACAAGGTAGACAACAGCGGCATGGCTTACGCTTCCGCAGAATTTTACAAGCTCGGTTTGGGCGAGCCCCAAAGCATCAGTGCCGCCACGGGCGGAGGAACGGGCGACCTGCTCGACCTCATAATCAGCAAACTGCCTACCGACGAGAAGGACTCTCTCGAAGATGAGCTCCCACGTTTCGCCGTTGTGGGCCGTCCTAACGCCGGTAAGTCGAGCATTGTCAACGCTTTCCTTGGCGAGGACCGCAACATCGTCACGGAGATAGCAGGCACCACGCGCGACAGCATCTACACGCGCTTCAACAAGTTTGGTTTCGATTTCTATCTCGTCGACACCGCCGGCATACGCCGTAAGAACAAGGTGTCGGAAGACTTGGAGTTCTATAGCGTGATGCGCTCTATCCGTGCCATCGAGAACAGTGACGTGTGCATCCTCATGATTGATGCCACTCGCGGTATCGAGGCGCAAGACATGAACATCTTCCAGCTGATACAGAGAAACAACAAGAGCCTCGTGGTGGTGGTCAACAAGTGGGACTTGGTGGAGGACAAGAGCCAGCAAGCCGTCGACACTTTCAAGAACGCCATCTACAACCGCATGGCGCCGTTTACCGACTTCCCCATCGTCTTCGCATCTGCATTGACTAAGCAGCGCATTTTCAAGGTGTTGCAGACTGCCGTGGACGTATACAAGAACCGCACGGCGCATGTGGGCACAAACAAGCTCAACGAGGTAATGTTGCCTATCATCGAGCAAACGCCACCACCATCGACCAAGGGTAAGTTCATCAAGATAAAATACTGCTCACAGTTGCCCAACACGCAGATTCCGTCGTTCGTGTTCTACGCAAACTTGCCGCAGTATATCAAGGAGCCATACCGTCGCTTCTTGGAGAACAAGATTCGCGACAATTGGTCGATGCACGGTTGTCCTATCAATGTGTTCATCCGCCAGAAATGATGCGCAAGTTTCTCTTTTTCCTGTTGTTCCCGCTCCTCGCCGCTTGTTCCGGCAAGCCTTCGGGTCCCGATGCGGCGTCGATGGCGGCTCAGGCGGCAAAGGTGTATTATGACCAGTTGCTGAAAGGCGACTATGGCAGTTTCGTTGATGGTCGTTACCAGCCAACCAAAATGCCGGAGAGCCTTCGCCAGCAGCTTATCGCCAACGCCAAGATGTTCGTGGCACAACAGGAAAAAGACCATAAAGGAATAAAGACGGTGACGGTCACTGATGGCAGGGCCGACACCGCCAAGCATGTAGCCAACGCTTTCCTCACCTTCTCTTATGGCGACGGCACGAAAGAGCAAGTCGTCGTGCCGATGGTCGAGGTGCAGGAAGTGTGGTACATGAGATAATCATGTTTGAGAACAGGAAAAGACATCGTGAGTTTGAACAGTTGTATAAGGACAACTATTCAAGGCTGTTCTTTTGCTCTTTTGATATCATAGGAGATGAAGAGTGGGCAAAAGACATTGTCGGTGACGTCTTTTCTCAAGCATGGGATAATTATAGCCGTTTGCGGCAGACCGACATTCCCAACTATCTTTATGTGACCGTCAGAAACCGGAGCATCGATTACCTCAGGCGTCAGGCGCGGTTGCAAAAAATCAACCAGCATCTCGTAGACCTTGAAGTGGAGTGGTATGAGCATTTCTCCGACGAGGAGAAGGAGGAGCGCCTTCGTCGCGTCAGTAAGGCGATAAGGATGTTGCCCGAGAAGACAGGCGCGATCTTCCAGCGGTGTTGCCTTGGCGGCCTCACTTATCGCCAAGTGGCAGAAGAGATGAACCTCAGCGAGGCTTCCATCCACAAATACATGGTCAAGGCTTTTGCGGAATTAAGAAATAATATTTAGCGGTTATGGCAGATCAGAACGACATTGACATTGCGACCTTCATTGAGTCGGAGAAGCAACTTACCGACGCTGATGTGGAGCGTTTCCTCTCAAAGGCAGAGAATCGCGCGGATTATCTGCATCTGAGAGAGGCGTTGATGAGCCATAGGCGTGAAGGCGTGGCAGAGCCCGACGTCGATGAGGAGTGGCACCGTTTTGCCGCTTCCAAGGCAAGCCGCAAGCCACGATTCATCTCCATTCAGACCGTTGCGGCAGCCCTTGTGGGTGCCGCGGCAATGTTCCTCGCAATCATTTCCTATCAACATTTCACCTCCCATGGGGAGCCGCAGCGAAAACTCGTCGCCGCCATGCGCTACGACGCAAGGCCGCAAAAGGTTGAGCTGTCGGTCGACGGACAGTCGGAACCCGTGGTGGTTTCGGGCAATGCCATGTCTTTCCGTTCCTCGTCAGCCTCTCGTCAAGATGCCGCCGATGCGTCCCTATGGTCCCGAATCAAGGATAAGCTCACGGGGAGCAGTTCCTCGGAACAATTGAGCCGCACGTTGTCAACGCCACGAGGTGTCGACTTCAAGGTGACGCTGCCAGACGGCACGGAGGTGTGGCTCAATGCGGAGAGCAGCTTGCGCTTTCCCGAGCAATTCGGCAATACCAGGAAGGTTGTCTTGACAGGAGAGGCCTTCTTCAAGGTGGCTCACGATGCCAGCCATCCGTTTATCGTGCAGACAGCCAAGATGAACGTCAAGGTCTTGGGAACTGAATTCGATTTCCGCAACTATGAAGCCGAGGCCCCTTGCGTGTCCTTGTTGCGAGGTTCTGTTGAGATACTCAATACGGACAACAGTCCGACCAATATCGTTCTGAAGCCAGGGCAGGGAGCCAGCCTTGGCGACGACGGCAAGGTCAATGTCTCTCCCGTGGATGTCTATGCGGTGAGGCAATGGGTCGATGGCTTCTTCTACTTCCAGGACCAGACGTTGTTGTCGGTGTTAAGGGAACTGTCGAGATGGTACAACGTCGGCATCGTGATCAAGGACAACCAGCTTGTCAACGAGAAAATCCATTTCTCGGCATTGCGTCGCGACGACTTGCAGAAGACCTTAGACGGGCTCAACCATTTGCTCCGTTCGCGTTTGAGCCTTGCCGGACACCAGATAATTGTCAGGTGACAGTCCGGTCAAGCCATTATGCCATAAGGGGTTAAAGGTGGTTTGCTCATGTTGGGGACTCGTCGTGCCAAATTCTCGACTTGCCTTCGCGCCGCAACCGCGGTGGCTTCACGCCGCGATCGCGATGCCTTTGCGCCGCAATGGCAATGGCCTTACGGCGTAATCCCCAAAGGCTATCGGCAGGCGCCAACCTGCACGCGCCTGCAAAGCCCCAAAGGAAAAAGCGCCATTCTCATCAAAAACAATTCGAATTTAGGTAACCGTTGCTTTCTTTTGTTCGTTTTTAAGGTAAAGGTAAAAACACAAGTAGATTAAAAAGGTATGTTAACAAAAGAAAGAGAGATGCGTAAACACAAAGGCTATTTCCTCGGAGGCCTCCTCTTATGGGCTTTCCTTCTATGCAGCTTGGAGCTGTCGGCGCAGACAGCCTCGAAGCTCATCAGTTACAAATGCAAGAACGCGGAGCTGGCTAAGTCGTTCAATGAGATTGAGCGCCTTTCAGGCTATTATCACATTCAGTTCTCATATAACAATGTGAACGGAGTGCGGTCATCCGTTGATGTCAGCAATGCCACGGTGCCAACCGTGGTAAAGTTGCTCATTTCCGGAAAGGGATTGGAGAGCTCGGTCAAGGGTCAGTTCATCTATATCACGAAGGCAAAGGCCAATAATAAGGGCAAGACTGTCACGGGCTATGTCCTTGATCTCCACAATGCCCCACTTCGAGGCGCGGTGGTAAGGAACCTGTCGAGCGGGCGTAACGCCGTGACAGATGCCAATGGACAGTTCTCGATAGGCTATGGATCGGAGGCTGACGACTTGGTAGTCACCTATTTAGGAAAGAAAGACGCGCAGTTCCACCCGCGCGACGGCAAGACGCAGAGCATCTATATGGATGATGAAGACCTGGCGCTCAATGATGTCGTGGTGACGGGCTATCAGACCTTGAAGAAGCAAAACGTGACGGGAGCCTACGGGTTCGTCAACGAGAAGAAGCTCACCGAGCAGATGCACAGGGACCTGACCTCTTCGCTTGAGGGGCAGATTGCGGGCTTGCGCATGGAGGTGAATCCCAACACGGGCGAGCTGAGTCCCATCTTGCGTGGCGTGGGCACGTTCTCAAACGACGTCGGCACGCAGCCGCTCATCGTCATAGACAACATCCCCACTGAGATGGCGCTCACGGACATCAACCCCTACAACGTGGAGAGCGTCACGGTGCTGAAGGATGCCGCCGCCGCTTCCATCTATGGCGCGTTGGCAGCCAATGGCGTCATCGTGATAAAGACAAAGGAGGGAAAGGACAACGGCGTGAAGGTCAATGTCAATGCCGATTGGTACGTGACGAGCAAGCCCAACTTCAGTAGCTTGGACTTGGCATCGACCAGCGACATCATCGACTACCAGGCCTCTGTCTATCAGCGACAGGCTGAGAATGCGGGCAGCGGGGCCAACTGGCTCGGTGGGTTCAAGTCTAATTATTATTATCCGCTGTATCAGCTCCTGCTGGACAAGGACAACGGGAAGATGACGGAGGCTGAGCTGAATGCCACACTTCAGAAATGGCGTGGCAACGACTATTATGAGGAGTTCCGCAAGAACGCTTGGCGGCAGGCGTTCACCCAGACCTATAATGTCAGCGTCTCGCAACGCACGTCGAAGGCAAACCACTTTGCCTCTGTCAACTTCTCGGCAGACAAGCCGCGCCAGATCAACGACAAGAGCAATAGCTTCAAGCTCTATTATAAGTCGGGCTACAACCTTACGCCTTGGCTTCACGCTGTTGTTGGCGTAGACGCTCGCATCGGTCATTCCACATATTATAATAGCTACGACTACAATCTCCAGCAGCGCTACGAGCGCATCCTGAACGATGACGGCACGCGCTACGCGTCGCCTTATGCCAATGTCGGTGGCTATGCCGGCAGCGCTTATAATGGCAGTGTGGTGGGCGAATACGAGGGCAAAAGCGGGTACGAGTCGTTTGCTTTCAACGTCTTAGACGCGCTTGGCCAAGGCGCGGAGCGTATGCGCAACGTTGCCCTGCGCCCTTTCGCGAGCCTTGAGGCGAGCTTCCTGAACGCCTTCAAGTGGTCAGCCTTGTATCAGTATGAGTGGGGAGAGACGAAGCGTGAGCGCTACGACGCTGCTGACGATTACCTGATGCGCATGACGCACAACGCCATGATCGACGAGGCAGGCAAGTGTTGGTTGCCCGACGGTGGCAGGTTCAGGCAGGTCGTTGCCAACGCAGCCAGGTATACCTTCCGCACTCAGCTCGACTTCAATAAGACCTTCGCGCAAGATCATGCCGTGACTGCCATGGTGGGAATGGAGTTCCGCCAAAACAAAAGCCCCAAGGCAGTTGACCAGTTGTTGTATGGTTATAACCCGCAGACGCTCACCTCTGAGCGCATGAACTGGGAGGATTATCACGCGGGAGTGGGGACAAGTCAGCTCTCGGGCTCTGCCATCACGCTTGGCGGCCCTCTGACCACGCTCCAGGAGACACGTCATCGCTATGCGTCCTTGTATGGCTCCGCAAGCTATACGTATAAGTATCGTTACAACGTGGCAGGTTCCATCCGCTGGGACGAGGCTGACCTCTTCGGCCTCGACACGCGCAACCAGCACAAGCCTCTCTGGTCTGTTGGCGCGGGATGGACGGTCACGGAGGAAAGCTTCATGCAGCCGTCAAAGACGTGGCTCGACTATCTTAAACTGCGCATGACCTACGGCGTGAACGGCAACGTGGACCAGACCAGCACTACATATTTCGTTGTCACGAAGAAGAACAACTCCAACCCCGTCCGCACCACTTATCTCAACTACACTGACGATGACCTGCCCAATCCGCACCTGCGATGGGAGAAGACCGCAACCTATAACGTCGGCCTTGACTTCCGTCTTTGGAACAGCATGCTGACGGGCACGGTGGATTACTACAACCGCCATGCCTCCGACCTGCTCGTGCGTCGCTATATGGACTCAACGTTGGGCGCCAAGTCGCGTGTGGTCAACAATGGCGAGATGCGCAACCGTGGCGTTGAGCTCTCTCTCACGGGCAACATCGTAAGGAACAACGACTGGACATTCGCGGCGACGTTGACCTATGCCCACAACAACAACAAGATGCTGAAGGTTGACCACAGCGACACCGACATTGCAAGCTCGTTTATCCAGAGTCCTGCCAACTATTTCATTGAGGGGACAAGCTGCAACACGCTTTGGGCTTATCGTATCCGTGGCGTAGAGAACGGTTACCCCATTGCCGTGGACAAGGACGGCAATGACCTCGTGACGTTCAAGGAGGACGGGACGATAGACAAGATCACGACGACCTCACAACTCAAGGGCACCGACAACTTGGTCAACATGGGCACGCTCACTCCGACCTTCAACGGCTCGCTCTCGCTGAACCTTCGCTATAAGCAGTTTGAGCTGAATGCAATGTTCATCTATTCGGGTGGCAACAAGCTCCGCATGAGCGCCGTGTCGCTTAGCGACGCCATCGGCTCGGAGACGCTCAGCGGCATCACTGGTCGCTGGTCCTCGTCCAACCCTTCCGGCGTGCGCATGTATATCGACATGCCTACGTTGGTCCAGAACCATGCCTCTACGTTTAACGAGTGGTACCAGTACGGTGACGTCAATGTCAAGTCGGCTGACTACTTGAAGCTGCGTAGCATAAACCTCGCTTACAACCTGCCTGCCAACGTCTGCAAGATGCTGGGACTTGGCAAGGCCAGGTTCACGCTTCAGGTAAACAACCTCTTCTGTGTCAGCAAGGTGGGCCATCGCATTGATCCCGAGAGCTACGGCCTGAATAGCGGCACGCGGGGCATGACGGTACCGCGGACATTGTCGGTAGGTGTGTCCACATCATTTTAACCATAACATCTGAACAAGAAATAACAATGAAGCACAATAATATAGTTGTTATCGTCGTCGTGGCCATCGCGTCTCTGCTTTCTGCCTGCGACAATTATGTGGACATCACGCCGACAGGGCGCGAGACCGTGGACTCAGCCGCCGTCTATCACGACCTCATAGAGCTGCCGGGCAGGTGCTATTATCCTTCTGCTTTCGCCATGCTCACCGACAATTGCTGGGTGTTGGAGTCGAATGTCCTGGGGCATGAGAACACAAGTTGGGACGGCATCAACGCGACATTCAACACGTCTGCCAGCCGCACACAACTCTCAGACAACAACCTCTACGAGAACGCTTATGCTTACATCCTGCGCTCAAACATTGTCTTGAGCGAGGTGGGCAACTCCAAGGGCGCCGACTCTGTCAAGCAGGTAGCCAAGGCTGAGGCAAGGATAATGCGGGCATGGGATCACTTCGTGGTGGTCAACACGTTTGCGAAAGCCTACGATCCGGTGACGGCGGCGACGGACGGCGGAGTGCCTATCGTTGACTATTACAACCTTGAGGCCACTCCGAGGAAGTCGTCGGTGGAGGAAGTCTACGGTTTTATCATCAAGGACATCGATGAGGCTCTGCCTTATCTTCAAGCCACACCCAAGACCGTGTATCACCCTTCTTTGGCTTTCGGCTATGCGCTTAAGGCTTTGGTTCACCTCTTCCATCACGACTGGTCAACGGCTGAGGACGCGGCACGGAAGAGCCTCGCGCTCAATGGCGAGTTGGCCGACTACGTGAAGCTCAACGCCGCGGGAGGGCCAACGAAAGACAGCGAATACGGACAGGGCAACAACCCTGAGGTGCTCAACTACGCGGCGCAAGGCAGCCTCACGGAAAATCCGGCATATGCCTACGGCATGCTAAGCCCAGAGCTCGTGAAGGAGTTCGCAAGCGATGACCTTCGCTTCAAGCTCTTTTTCAAGACCACAGGCTCAAAGTATCAGCTCGACGCCGGCTCAGGAGCGGCGTTGTGGAACACGAGCGTCACCTACAAGAAGTTCTTCTACAGCACGGTGGGCCTTCGCACGGCAGAGGTCTACTTGATACTTGCCGAGTGCCAGGCGCGACTTGGGGACATCAGTGGCGCCACGACGACACTCAACAAGCTGCGCGCGAAGCGTTATCTCAACTTCGACGCCTCGCGTTATGCGGCTTCCAACAGCAAGGAGATGGTGGAGCAGGTGCTCGCGGAGCGTCGCAAGGAGTTGCTCTTCGGCTTCCACCGCTTTTGGGACCTGAAGCGCCTGTCGGTGGAGCCCTACTATGCCAAGACCATCGTGCGCACGTTCCCGGTGGTGTCTGCGGAGGTTGAGCACAAGACCTACACGCTGAAGCCCGACTCGCGCCTTTACGTCATTCCATTCCCACTGTCGGCGCGCGAGAAGAATCCCAACCTTACGCTCAACACGGATGAAGAATAACATTATAATCATAATAAACAATTAAGAGAAAGAATGAATAAGAGAAGCATCATGTTGCTGCCCTCAGTGTTCTTTGCCTTTGCCGTGTCGGCACAGCAATGCCATGTGCCATTGTCTGCCGACACGGTCAAGACCGAGGCAAAGGAAAAGAAGATGGCAACTGACACCGCAAAGGTAAAGAAGGATAAGCCGTCGGCTTACGAGACGCTCATTGCCAAGGGCGGCTCCTTCCGCAAGGGCATGCTCAATGTAAGGCACATTGAGGACAAATGGTATTTTGAAGTCCCACGAACGCTTGTTGGCAGGCTGATGCTTGCCGTGACGCGGTTCGTGTCGGTGCCGCAAGGCTTCACATACAACCTCGGCGAGGAGGTCAACGAGAATACCGTCTACTTTGAGCATCCCGACGCCAAGACCTTGTTGCTTCGCGCGTTTGTCAAGACCCAGTATGCCAGTGGCAAGGACAACTTCTCGCAGGCGGTGGAGAAAGCTGCCGTGGACCCTATCATCGCCAAGTATGACGTGATAGAGAACAAGAAGTGCAGGGACACGCTTCTCATCGACATCACTAAGATGTTGCAAACCGACAACTCGCTCTTCTCCTTCTCAGCAGGCGACCGCAAGCAGTTGAAGATTGGCGCGCTCCAAGCCGACCGAACGTTTATCGACTCCATCAAGACTTATCCGATGAACGTTGAGGTGCAGACCACGCGCACTTATGCCATGGAGCCAGGGAAGGTCAACGCCGCCCAGTCTGGCTTTGTGACGCTGGCTCTTAACACGAGCCTCGTCCTGTTGCCCGAGAAGCCCATGCAAGCCCGACTGGAGGATGAGCGCGTGGGTTACTTTGTGAAGAAGATAACCATGTTCAACGACTATGCCAAGACCGACCACGATGCCATTGTCTCGCGTTACAGGCTTGAGCCAAAGGACGAGAAGGCTTACCTTGCGGGCAAGCTCGTGGAGCCGAAGAAGCAAATAGTTTATTACATCGACCCTGCCACGCCGAAGAAGTGGGTGCCCTACCTTAAAGCAGGCATCAACGATTGGAACAAGGCCTTCGAGGCGGCAGGCTTCAAGAACGCTATCGTGGCAAAGGACTGGCCCAACGACTCGACCATGAGCGTGGACGACGCGCGCTTCAGCGTCTTGCGCTACTTGCCATCAGAGAAGGCCAACGCTTACGGCCCTCGCATCGTGGACCCACGCAGCGGCGAGATCCTGGAGAGCCACATCTGCTGGTATCACAACGTCACCGACATCTTGCGCAGCTGGTATATGGTGCAGTGCGGACCTCTCGACAAGCGCGCGCGGACCATGCATTTCAGCGACGAGCTCATGGGCCAGCTCATCCGCTTCGTCTCCTCGCACGAGGTGGGCCACACCCTTGGCTTGCGCCACAACATGATAGCCTCGTCGGCTACGCCCGTTGAGAAGTTGCGCGACCGGCAGTGGGTCAAGGAGCATGGACACACGTCGTCGATCATGGACTACGCGCGTTTCAACTACGTAGCCCAACCTGGCGATGGCATGACAGAGCACGAACTCTTCCCGCGTATCAACGACTACGACAAATGGGCGATAAAATGGGGATACCAGTGGCGGCCGGAGTTCAAGGGCGCTGTCTACAAGGAGAAGGCTGCCTTGCGGTCGGAGGTGACGAAGACCCTGAAGGCAAACCACCGCCTCCGCTATCTTGGCGATGAGGGAAGGGGATGGAACCCTAACTCGCAGACGGAAGACTTGGGCGACGACAACATGAAGGCGAACGAGTATGGCATGAAGAACCTCAAGGTCGTGATGGCAAACATTGAGGAGTGGACCGCCCAGCCCGATGGCCAGTATAGTGACTTGAAGGAGATCTACAATGCCGTGCTCGGTCAATATCAACGCTATTGCAACCATGTGCAGAAGTGGATAGTGGGCAAGTTCAACGCCAATTGGCCTACCGACAAGCCACTCGACTATGCCTCGAAAGAAAAGCAGAAGGAGGCGCTGCAATGGATGGATCGCAACATGCTCACGGTGCCGCAGTGGCTCTATCCCGCCAGCGTGACGCAGAAGGCGCAGTTTGAGCCCGACACGCGCATCAGTGGGCAGATAAGCACCTTCATCTGGTATGTCACCCAGCCTAACCTCCTGAACAACCTGATTAAGGAAGGCAAGTATCCGCTCGACGAATGGCTGGACGATGTCAAGGCGATAGTGTGGAAACCCATGAGCGGTGCCGACGATTTCCAGAATCGTTATCGTCGCGGCATGGAGCGGGCATACGTCAACTCGCTTGAGAGCAGTCTCACGGCAAAAGAAGACAAGCTCGCGCCCGTGCAGGCAGACACTAAGGTGTCGGATGTCTACATCTATCTTGTGCAGAACATGAACAAGGTGGAGAGCTTCATCAACAGTCAGCTCGCGTCAACAAAGGACGGAGACCTGAACAACCTGCACTATAAAGACCTCTTGGTGAGAATAAAGAAGATAAGAAAGGCGTATGAGGGCGACAAATAACAAACGGGCTTAATATAGCTACGTGTGGGCGAACGTCATCGTGCAAGATTCCTTGGCTTTGCCTTTGCGCCGCAACCGCGTTGCCATTGCGGCGTAATCGCATTGCCTTTACGCCGCAATCGCGATGGCTTTGCGGCGCAATCGCACGACGGTGAAATATGCTCTCCGCTTGCGCCGCAACCCGCACGAATCAGCGTGGACATAAAAAAACATGGGTGTTAATGGCAAGTTCCAATGTGCGAACTTATGCAAACCATTAACACCCATGTTCTTATTTACCCTCTGCCTCTTTCACTTTCCTGAACAAGTCGGAAGCGAAGACGAGGCCGTTGAGCTTTTTGTTGGTAGAGCTCATTACCTCATCTTTGGTGCCCTGCCACTCTTTGTGTCCTTCATATATAAAGACGATGTTCTCGCCAATGCCCATCACGGAGTTCATGTCGTGCGTGTTGATGATTGTCGTGATGCCATATTCCTTCGTGATGCCGGTGAGCAGTTCGTCGATCACGAGCGAGGTCTTCGGGTCAAGGCCTGAGTTTGGCTCGTCGCAAAACAGGTATTTCGGGTTGAGCACGATTGCGCGGGCAATCGCCACACGCTTCTGCATGCCTCCGGAGATCTCGGCAGGATACTTGTCTTGCGCGTCGAGCAAGTTGACACGCTCCAGGCATTCTTGCGCCCTCTTGTCGCGCTCGCGAGAGTTCATCGACGAGAACATGTCGAGCGGGAAGCGCACGTTCTCAAGCACGGTGAGCGAGTCGAAGAGCGCCGAGCCCTGGAACACCATTCCCATTTCGCGCCTTAGCTCCACCTTGGCCTTCTTGCTCATCGTGACGATGTTCCTTCCGTCGAAGAGCACCTCGCCATTTGTCGGCGCGAGCAAGCCGATGATGTTTTTCATCAGCACCGTCTTTCCCGATCCGCTCTGTCCGATTATGAGGTTTGTCTTGCCAGTCTCGAACGTGGTGTTAATATCGTAGAGCACCGTCTTGTCGCCGAAGCTCTTGGTCAAGTGTTTTATTTCTATCATGACAGTAATTCAGTAAGGAAGACATCCGAGAATAGAATCAGCACGCTGGAGCACACCACGGCATTTGTCGAGGCGGTGCCCACTTCCACTGATCCGCCTTCGACCGTGTATCCGAAAAAGGAGGAGACGCTGGAGATGATGAAGGCGAAAAACAGGCTCTTGAGGATACTCATCCACACGAACCACTGGTTGAAGGCGTGGTTCATGCCGGCGGTGAGGTCCTCTGGCGACATCATGTGGCCAACGTAGGCAGTGGCGTAAGCGCCGATGATGCCAAGGGCAGACGAGAAGATCACGAGGAAAGGCATCATCGTTACCAGCCCTAATATCTTCGGCAAGATAAGGTAGGAGGCAGAGTTGACGCCCATTATGTCGAGGGCGTCTATCTGCTGGGTCACCCTCATGGTGCCAAGCTCCGACGCGATGTTGGAGCCAACCTTTCCCGAGAGAATCAAGCACATGATGGAAGAAGAGAACTCGAGCAGCATGATTTCGCGCGTCACGTAGCCCGTCACCCAATGGGGCATCCACGGGCTTTGGATGTTAACCTTCATCTGGATGCAAATGACGGCTCCGATGAAGAAACTTATGAGCAGCACTATGCCTATAGAGTCGATGCCGAGCTGAGACATCTCTTTTACATAGCGTTTGGCAAACATTCGGAAGCGTTCTGGTATGGAGAACGTGCGCCCCATGAGCATGAGGTAGCTGCCGAAAATAGAGAGATACCGGTGGGCTAAACGTATAATGAACATGCTTTTCCTTTATTATATGTGTGAGAAAGTACCCAAATATGTTTGCAAAAGTACCCAAATTCCAATTAAAAACTGCAATTTAGCCGATAGTTTTTCCCTTTAGCGTCGTTATTATTCCTTTTTTTATTAATTTTGTGGCAAAATAGATAGCAAAGCCATAGTTATGCCAGAAGATATTTTTCAGCAACAGCAAGATAACGTCCAGGGACAAGCCTCTGCCAACGAGCAGGCCATTGATCAAGAACAAGCCGCCGCTCAAGGGCAAACCGGTCCGGAGGAAAGCGTCGGGCAGCTCGACGATATGCTCATGGAGAAGTTGCCGCGCCAAGAGCTTCACACGCAAGGATTGGTGAAGCGTTACGGGCGTCGCACGGTTGCTGACCATGTGTCGTTCAACGTGAAGCAGGGCGAGATCGTAGGATTGCTCGGGCCTAACGGCGCGGGCAAGACGACTTCGTTTTACATGACAACGGGCCTTATCATCCCAAACGAGGGCCATGTGTATATTGACGACAAGGAGATAACCGACTTCCCCGTTTACAAGCGTGCCCGTGCCGGCATTGGCTATCTGCCACAGGAGGCGAGCGTCTTCCGCAAGATGTCTGTAGAGGACAACATCATGTCGGTGTTGGAGATGACCAAGCTCACCCATCAGCAACAACTTGAGAAGCTTGAGAGCCTCATAGCCGAGTTCCGTTTGCAGAAGGTGCGCAAGAATATGGGTGACCGCCTGTCGGGCGGTGAGCGTCGTCGCACGGAGATAGCGCGATGCCTTGCCATTGACCCTAAGTTCATCATGCTCGACGAGCCGTTCGCCGGAGTGGACCCGATTGCGGTGGAGGACATCCAGCATATTGTCTGGCGACTGAAATACCGCAACATCGGCATCCTTATCACCGACCACAACGTGCAGGAAACACTGTCTATCACCGACCGCGCCTACTTGCTCTTCGAAGGTAGAATCCTTTTCCAAGGCCTGCCCGAGGAACTGTCGGAGAACAAGATAGTGAGAAAGAACTACCTCTCCGACAACTTCGTCTACCGCAAGTTCCAGTCAAACGAGGACGACCGCGCTTTTGCCGCCAAGGCACGCCGCCAACTTCTCAAGGAGATTGGCGAGTGATTGGTCAGCCGATAGGTGATGGGCGTCAAGAGACGCCCTTTGCTTTTCTGTATTGTTTGGGTGATATTCCGACGATCTTTGAGAACAAACGCGAGAAATAATAACTGTCATCGATGCCGACCTTTGAGCATATCTGGTTGATTTTAAGGTCTGTGGTCACAAGGAATTTGCACGCGAGCTGAACCTTTAGCCTGTTGAAGTAGTTGAGGGGCGAGCGTCCTGTCTTCGTCTTAAAGATTAACGAGAACTGCGATGTCGAATAGCCTATATAGTTGGCTATTTGCGCAAGGGTGAGTTGTTTCTCAATGTTCTCGTTCATGTATCTCACCGCAGCCGAGACGATGTCGTTGTTTGCGAGTCGCGCGTCCTGCGCGTTGTAGCTCCTGAATTGCTTGATATACTTGAAAGAAGCAAGGAAGCCATAGAGTAGGGAAGAGGCGTAGCGCAGGTTGTCAAGGCTGTAATTGTCAGACAGTGTAAGGAAGATCTCCTCGAAGATGTTATTGCGATCAGCGACGCGCGACGTCGTGGCAGCCGTTATTTCCGTTGGGCTGTAGCAGTCGTCACCGAATATGGGTGCCATGCTTCCGGTGAAGTGCACCCAATAGATAGTCCACGGGTCATCGTTGTTGGAGGCGTAAATGTGAGGCTCGCCTTGCGGGATTATGAAATACTGCTGCTCTTTTATCTCGAACCTTTTGCCGAACACATTGTACCATCCGCTGCCTTTGACACAATATATAAGTATGTATTGCGCCACGCCGCTTGGCCTTTCGCGGTAGTGATACATGGCATGGGGGTAATAGCCGATGTCGGTGACGTGCAGTTGTTGCAGGAAAACATCGTTCCCCGAAAGCCGGTTGATCATCTCCGGCAGCACGATAGACCGCTCTCCTGTGAATCCTTCTTTTAGTTTGGGCATGTCTTTTGGTCTTTAGGCTTTCAAGCGTGTTAACACGACAAAGTTATGGCTTTTTCTTTACATCTCCGTAATATTGTCTATTTTTTCTTTTGGTTTTTCTATTTTTTACCTTCGTATTGTGTTGTAACTTTGCACCTGTAAAACTTGAAAGACTTATGAACTCGAAAAACCAAAAAGCTTACATTTACTTCAGCTGCCTTGTGGGAGCCTTCGGCGGCCTTCTCTTTGGCTACGACTGGGTCGTCATTGGCGGCGCAAAGCCATTCTATGAAGCCTACTTCGGCATTGCGGGCTCGGCCTCCGATCAGGGGCTCGCCATGACAATAGCGCTTGTTGGCTGCATGGTGGGCGCAATGACCGTGGGCACGCTTGCCGACCGCATTGGCCGCAAGAAGCTGCTGACAATCTCGTCGATTGTGTTCCTCTTGTCGGCCTTCGCCACTGGTGCCGTCAACACATTCCCTTCGTTTCTCGTCGCGCGATTCTTTGGCGGTGTGGGCATCGGCTTGGCTTCCGGCTTATCTCCCATGTATATCGCCGAGGTCGCCCCGGCTGACATCCGTGGCCGCATGGTGTCGTTGAACCAGATGATGACCGTGATCGGAATCCTCGTCGCGCAGATTGTCAACTGGCTTATTGCGCAACCCATGCCGGCAGGCATCACGGAGCAGCAGATTGCCGCGTCGTGGAACGGGCAGATGGCGTGGCGCTGGATGTTTTGGGTGCCAATGATTCCCGCCATAATCTTCCTGATATTCAGTTTCGTTATCCCCGAGAGCCCAAGGTGGCTCAACCTGCGGAAGCAAAAGGCAGAGGGCGTTGCCGATGCGCAAACTGATGGAGGCCTGAAGGCTCTCTTCTCGCGCCAGTATGCCGCCGTCCTTGTACTTGGCGTCTTCATCGCCGTGTTCCAGCAGTGGTGCGGCACTAACGTCATCTTCAACTATGCGCAGGAAGTGTTCCAGCAGGCAGGCTATGAGATTGGAGACGTGTTGTTCAACATTGTCGTTACGGGCATAGCCAATCTCCTGTTCACCTTCATCGCCATCAAGACCGTAGACAAGGTCGGCCGCAAGCCGTTGATGCTCCTTGGCGCTGGAGGCCTCTGCGTCATCTATGCCATTCTCGGCACTTGTTATTACCTGCACGTCACGGGCATCGGCATGATTGTCTTGGTGGTCCTTGCCATTGGTTGCTATGCCATGACCCTTGGCCCTTGCACATGGGTGCTTATCTCAGAGATCTTCCCCGACAAGATACGCTCCGTGGGCGTGGCAACGTGTACCTTCGCCTTGTGGGTGGGCTCGTCTACCCTGACCTACACCTTTCCTTTCCTCAACCGCTCGCTTGGCAGCTATGGCACGTTCTGGATTTACGCCGCCGTGTGCGCCTTCGGCTTTGTCTTCTTCTCGTTGAGGCTGAAAGAGACTAAAGGACAGAAACTACAATAACAACAAAATATAATCTCAAATCAAGCTTATTGCCCAAGACATAACGCTCCTGCCGCTGGTGGTGGGAGAAGGGGGACTAATGGCTTATTAATATTAAATATTATGGTAAAAGCATGGAGAGAGGACGTTGTCATTCCCACATACGAGGAAGGCATGCCCAACAAGAACCCAATGTACTTAGAGAACCGTGTCTATCAAGGCTCGTCTGGCGTGGTTTATCCTTACCCTGTCATAGACAACATCAGCGACACGCCAGTGGACCATACTTGGCACGCCATCTATATGGAGAACGAGTATATCAAGGTGATGGTGTTGCCGGAGCTTGGCGGTCGCATACAGATGGCTTACGACAAGGTGAAGCAGCGCCACTTCGTCTACTATAATCACGTCATCAAGCCCGCGCTTGTAGGTCTCACGGGCCCGTGGATAAGTGGCGGCATAGAGTTCAACTGGCCGCAGCACCACCGCCCGTCCACCTATCTCCCCGTGGACAGCACGATAGAGGAGAACGCCGACGGATCCGTCACCGTATGGGTCAACGAGTATGAGCGCATGTTCCACCAGAAAGGCGCTGCCGGCTTCACGCTCCGCCCAGGCAAGGCGTTCCTTGAAATCAAGGGCCACCTCTTCAATGGCACTCCGTTGCCGCAGACCTTCCTCTGGTGGGCGAATCCTGCCGTTGCCGTCAACGACTTCTATCAGAGTGTCTTCCCGCAAGACATCAACGCCGTGTTCGATCACGGCAAGCGTGCCGTAAGCTCCTTCCCGATAGCCACGGGCACTTATTACAAGATGGACTACTCAGCCGGCGTGGACATATCCAACTATAAGAACATCAAGGTGCCGACATCCTACATGGGTGTCAACTCCAAATACAACTTCGAGGGCGGCTACGAGAACGACTCTCATGGCGGCATGCTCCATGTGGCGTCACATCACGTGTCGCCCGGCAAGAAGCAATGGACTTGGGGCAACGGTGATTTCGGCCAGGCGTGGGACCGCAACCTCACCGACACCGACGGGCCATACATCGAGCTTATGGCTGGCGTGTTCACGGAGAACCAACCCGACTTCACGTGGCTCATGCCCTACGAGGAGAAGCGTTTCACGCAGTACTTCATGCCTTACCAAGAGGTGGGCGTGGTGAAGAACGCGAGCAAGGACCTCGTGTTCAACATCGACAAGAACGCCGACGGCACGGTGTGGTTCAAGCTTTACGCCACAAGCAAGCAGCGTGTGCACGTGGTCTTGAGGAGCGACGACGGCACCGTCTACTACGACAACGAGGCAACCGTTGACCCATCGCAAGTGCTCTTCGAGCAGCAGGTCGACGTGGACGAAACGCGCCTCAATGGCCTCACGTTCGAGGCTACGACGCTCGCCTTCCTTGACGCGGAAAACAATGAAGGCTCTCAGCCCTCGACATCTCAGCCCCAACTGTCGTGGCACGCCGAGCCCGACGAGATTCGCCCCACTCCGGATCCCGCTGAGCCATGCCTGCGCCCTGAGGACATCAAGACCAACGACCAGCTCTATCTCTCGGGATTGCACCTTGAGCAGTATCGCCATGCGTCGTGGAACCCAGTGGATTATTACGAGGAGGCGTTGCGTCGCGACCCGAGCGACTATCGTTGCAACAACCAATTGGGCTTGTGGTACCTGCGTCGCGGCCGCTTTGCCAAGGCCGAGAAGTATCTGCGCACGGCACAGAAGGTGCTCTTCAAGCGCAACCCGAACCCCTACGATGGCGAGCCGCTCTACAACCTCGCCCTCTCGCTGAAATATCAAGGCAAGGACAACGAGGCTTACGAATGGTTCTGGAAGGCCGCCTGGAGCTATGCGTGGCGTGCCGCCGCCCTCTATCAAGCCGCCCTCATCTCCACGAGACAGGGCCGCCTCGCCGACGCCTTGGACGAGGTGAACAGCGCACTTGCCACGAACGCCCGCAACCACAAGGTGGTGGCGCTGAAGGCTACGGTCCTCCGCCTCTTGGACAAGAAGGACGAGGCACTGGCAGTGTGCGCCGACGCCAACAAGCTCGACGCCTTCAACTATGGTTGCCGCTACGAGGAGTTTCTTCTCACGGGCGACAAGCAGAAGCTCGACAATCTGACCGCCATCCTGCACGGCATGCCCAACAACTACGACGAGTTCGCCCTCGACTACTTGCAGGCTGGACAATCCGCCACTGCCGTCGACATCTGGAAGCTCGCCCTTGACAACCATGCCGCTACAGCCATGACATATTATTATATGGGGCTGGCAGGCGACGAAGAGGCGTTCAAGAAAGGCGCCGAGGCAGACTCAAGCTATTGCTTCCCCAACAGGCTGGACGACATCCTGGCACTGAACAAGGCGATAGAAGTGAACCCCGACGACGCCAAAGCCAACTACTACTTGGGCGTGTTGTACTACGGCGCACGCCAGTATGACGTTGCACGCCGACATTGGTTGCGCTCCGCGGAGCTTGACCCCACGTTCCCGACCGTGTGGCGTAACCTATCGTTGGAGGAATACAACAAGGAACACAACGTGGAAGAGGCGGTGGAAGACATGGAGAAGGCTTTCAGCCTCGACAAGACCGACGCACGTGTGCTCATGGAGCTCGACCAGCTCTACAAGTGCCTTGGCTACGACCATCAGCAGCGTCTCGACAACCTTGAGAAGTATCCGGAGCTCATCGCCCAGCGCGACGACCTCTTGCTGGAAGAGATAACGCTGCTCAACCTCACGGGCCGCTATGAGGAAGCCAAGGGCAAGCTCGACGCCCATAAGTTCCATCCCTGGGAGGGTGGCGAAGGCAAGGTCAGCGCGCAATACCAGCTCTCGCGCGTGGAGCTCGCCAAGCAAGCCATGCTGGCAGGTGACAACGACAACGCCATCGGGCTGCTTGAGGAGTGCCTCGTCTACCCGCACCATCTCGGCGAGGGCAAGCTCCATGGCGCGCAGGAGAACGACTTCTATTATCTCCTTGGCTGTGCCTACGATGCCAAAGGCTACAATGCCAAGGCGCGCGAGAGTTGGGAGAAGGCCACGCTCGGCCCCACGGAGCCAGCCGCGGCGATGTACTACAACGACGCCAAGCCCGACAAGATCTTCTATCAAGGCATGGCGCTCTTGCGACTCGGCAGGGAGGGAGAGGCGCACGGACGCTTCTACAAGCTCCTCAACTATGGCAAGAACCACCTCTTCGACAATGTGGTGATGGACTATTTCGCCGTGTCGCTGCCCGATATCCAGATCTGGGACGGCGACCTCAACCTCAGCAACCAGGTGCACTGCAAGTTCATGCTTGCCCTCGGCTTCTATGGCCTTGGCGACGAGGAGCACGCCCTGCGTTACCTGGACGAGGCCTCGAAGCTTGACCCGAACCATGTCGCCATCTATCAATTCAGAACCGTGATGATGGGCTAACAAGATGCCATCCGCCCAGCCCCCTCCCCATGTGGGAGGGGTGCCGGCGGGTTTGTGCTTGAGGTCCGGCTCCATCCTTATTCGTAATATTGTCCATTTTTTAATGGCGAATGTCTATTGTGGCAATTGCATAAAGTCGCTACCTTTGCGGCAGATGATATGGTTTTGGTTAGCGAGGGGAAACGCTGCTATAAACATCTCGTCGCCTTCGCGCCGCAAACGCATCGCCCTTGCGCCACAATCGCACTGGCTTCGCGCCGTAATCGCGCCGCCCTTGCGCCGCAATCGCAAATCGCCTGTGGGCGAGCCACTTAGCCCACACGAACCAACATTGAGCCGAAATTTTAAAGAACAAAAACCAATATGAATAGAAAGAAAATGTTGTACAGTGTTTTAATGACCCTTCTTGCGTCATGGGGACTCTCCTCTTGTTCCACGGACAAGGCGGGAGCCATGCCCGACCAAGATCCGGCGGTCAAGGTGAGCCAGATACCCAACGGCAACTTTGAGCAGAAACTCCAGTCGTGGCAGGTCAGCGGAGAAGGCATATCCATTGGCAATGATGGTTGCGACGGTTCAGCGTCGTTGGTCCTTAATGGCGCCAAAGGCACGACCGTGAGCCTCAGCCAGACCGTGAGCGGCATAGCCGACGGCTACTACGACGTGGAGTTCTACGGCAAATCCAACGGCGGCAACCAGATAGCCTATGTAGAGGCAGGCGGCAAGCAGACGGCGATAGAAACCTCTGCCACGACCTGGAAGCGCCATTACATCCGTGGCGTGCAAGTGGCAGGCGGCAAGCTCGACATCAAGATTGAGCAGCAGAACACCGCGTCGGCCAATGCCATCGACGAGGTCGACGGCCTGCGCCTCATAAGCAGGAGCGGCGCCCAAACATTCGTCAAGGGCGGCGACATCTCCGAGCTCACCTATGTGGAAGACAACGGCGGCAAGTATTATGACGCCGGCGGCAAGGCAGCCGACTGCCTCGACATACTCAAGGCCAACGGCGTGAACCTCGTGCGCCTGCGCCTCTACAACGACCCGGGCAATAGCGCCTTTTTCCCCGGCAACACCCTGCCCAAGGGCTATCAAGACGAGGCGGACATCCTGAAGCTGGCTCGCAGGGCGAAGGACAAGGGCATGCAGATAGAGCTCACGTTCCACTATAGCGACTATTGGACCAACGGCGAGGACCAATACAAGCCCCACGCCTGGCAGGGCATCACGGACCTCGCGGTCCTGCAAGACAGCGTCTATCAGTACACGCGGCGCTTCCTTGAGCGCATGAACGCCCAGGGCACTGCCCCCGAATACGTGTCTATCGGCAATGAAATACAGGCTGGCATACTCTACGACTACAAGAACCCCACCGACATCAGCAACCTCGTCGTAGACTCAGCGTCCACGGCGACGGGCTACTGCCTCCACATGCCGTGGCTCGCTCAGCTGCTCAGCGCCGGCTCGAAGGCGGTGCGCGAGGCAGACCCCGACGGAAAGATCATACTCCACCTCAACGGGGCAGGCGACAAGGATGTATACAACTGGTTCTTCGATGCCATGCGCGACAACAATGTAGACTACGACATCATTGGCGCGAGCTACTACCCCTTCTGGGTGCACAGGACCACAAAGCAGGTGTGCGACTGGGCGGAATACGTGACCAACCGCTACGACAAGGACCTCATCTTCATGGAGACCGGCTATGCCTGGAACCCGACCCTCCCCGAAGGGTCAGCGGGTCAGCTCTCCAACAACGACCCCTACAAGGACATGACAAAGGAAGGACAGAAGAACTTCATGCTTGAACTGTCTAACGCCATCAAGGGCGTCGCCAACCAGCGCGTGCTCGGATACATCTATTGGGACCCGATATTCATCAACACACCGGGCATAGGCTGGATCGTAGGCGGAAAGAACTATGTCAGCAACAGCACGCTCTTCGACTTTGATGGCAAGGTGAACCCCGTCATGGACGCCATAAAGCATAACTAATACCGCAAAGACCATGAAAAAGATACTTACATTATTAACCATAGCTTTAGCTCTCGCTTCCTGTTCCGACGATGCCAAGTGGGCACCGGGCCTGTGGACAGACGCCGACGTGATAGAGACTTTCCCGGGCGACACCGTGCATGTGAAAGGTCAAGTGTCCAACTACATTGGCATCAACAACGTGGTGCTGTCTTGCGCCGACTGGGGCATAAACAAGGTCTACGACCTCGCGGCGCACAAGCCCAAGGTGTTCAACTATGACTACGCGCTTGTGGTCCCCGAGGACGCAGCCTTCGACTCGGAGCTCAAGGTGACCGTCAACGACAAGGAAGGCTCGCAAAACAAGCGCACCATCACGCTGAAATACCTTGCCGACACGCAGGCGCCGGCTCTCGCCGAGGCGCTGCCCGAGCAGACCAGCGTGGAGCTGAACACCACCACGGGCAAGGCGGAGCTGGCGCTGAGCCTGACGGCTACCGACGACCGCAGCCTGAAATGCGCCATCGTCTCCATTCCCGCGCTTGATGTCAATGAGACCATCGCGATGAAAGGCCGCACGGCGCTCATCAGCAAGACCTATGAGATAACCAAGGCGGGCTCGTTCCCGATGACGCTGACCCTTGAGGACAACGGCGGCAACAGCGAGACTTACAGCACCGAGCTTGTGGTGATGCCGAAGGAGACGGAGAACCCGTTCAAGGACTACGACCAGATGTATGTGTTCAATGCCGACGAGAAAGCCGACGACTATGTCTACGGCTATTATCGCTACATGGACCGCAAGGACGCCTACCAATACTCGTGCAAGATCTACGCGCCCAAGGATGGCGCACATATCCTCCTCACGCCAACGCAGAGCCAGGGCGGCGACCTCTACGGAGTCAGTCCGTACGTCAGTTCCAAGCTGATGAACAACAACGGCTACGTCGTGCCAATCACCGTGGAGAAGGCAGGCTACTATTACCTGTGGGTTGACATACAGAACCATCGCTACTCCCTGTCGCCTTACGAGGTGGAGAGCACCGTCTACACCGGTAACCTCTATGCCACGGGCGACGGCTACGCCACCATGGGCGACTGGGCTTTCTCCTCGGCTATGGCTGCCGCGGGAAGCAAATACCGCAAGGCGATAGACCTTGCGATCAAGAGCGGGCAGGGCCAGTGCAGCATCTGTTTCACCGATGGCTCATGGGGCCAGGTGTGGCGCTGCGGCAGTAATCAGTGGTGGTGGCTCGACAATGCCAGCTATGGCGGCTCCGTAGGTTCGTTCAGCCCGCAAGGCGCGATACAGGTGACGGTGACGTTCGACACGGCGGAGCTCTGGTGCACGGTAAAGAAAAGATAACTGGTAAAACTAGAAAACAAATGATCTACAATCAATATCATCTTCCGAGACTTGCGACAACAGCCGCTACCTGCCTCTTTGCAGTAGCTGCCATGGCCCAGCAGATAACCGTCAGCGGCAGTGTCGTCGACGAGACCGGTGAGCCTACAATCGGCGCCACGGTCGTGGTCGTGGGCTCACAGAATGGCGCCGCGACAGACCTCGACGGCAGGTTCGTGCTGAAAAACGTCAAGGCAGGCGCAAGCATTTCAATCTCTTATGTAGGCTATAAGACGCAAACCGTTAAAGCCGTTCCAAATCTTCAAATAAGACTCGTGCCGGACTCTAAGCTCATCGACGAAGTGGTCGTCGTGGGCTACGGCGCGACTAAGAAAAGCAACATCTCAGGCGCGGTGGAGACCATCAAGACAGACGAGCTCCCCTCTGCCGGCAATGCCAACATCGCCAGCATGATGCGCGGTCGCGCCGCTGGCATGAACGTCACCGCCAATAGCGCCACGCCCGGTGCCTCGATGAATATCTCCATACGTGGAGGACTGTCGGGACAGAAGCCGCTTATCGTCATCGACGGCGTGCCACAGCTGCAGACCAACACGGTGTCGTCTGGCACGGCATATAGCGGCGGCGACAAGGACAACGGCCTCATGAACCTCAACCCCGACGACATCGAGACCATCAACATCCTGAAGGATGCCTCTGCCGCATCCATCTACGGCTCAGATGCCTCGGGCGGCGTGATTCTAATCACCACCAAGCGCGGCAAGACCGGAAAGCCGAGCATCACATACTCGGGCAGCGTGTCGTTGCAAATGATTAAGGACGCGCCCGAATTCATGAATGCCAGCGACTTCATGACGGAGCAGAACAAGGTGTTCGATGAGCTTGGACGTGGCGATGAGAAGTACTACACGCAGGGGCAGATTGACGCCTTCGTGGGTAAAGGCACCAACTGGATGGACGAGGTCACGCGCACCGGCGTCGTGCAGGAGCATAACCTCTCGGTCACCGGTGGCTCGGAGACGACGAAATATCTCGCGTCTTTCGGCGTGTACGACAACCAAGGCATTGCCAAGAACAACTCCATGAACCGCATGACGGGCCGACTGAACCTTGACCAGAACTTTGGCAAATATGTGAAGGCGGGCTTGAACACCTCGTTCACGCAGCTCAAGTATCATGACGTGCCGCTTGGCGACGGACGTCAAGACAACTCCGCGCTCATCTACTCGGCTATGACCTTCAACCCCACAGTGCCGGTCTACGACGAGAATGGCGACTACTCCGACAACCCTATCCGCTCGAACATCTATCCTAATCCCGTGTCGTTGCTCGACATCTACGACCAGACGCTTTCGCGTGACCTCTTCCTCAGCGGATACATCGAGGTCAAGCCCGTCAAGCAGCTCACACTGAGGGCTACGGGCGGCATCGACATGAAAACGACCGAGGCTGACCAGTACATCCCGACCACAACGATGAAGGGCCGCAACCTCAACGGACAAGGCTCGAAGCAGAACTCCAACGCCCAACAGCAGCTCATCAACATCGTGGCAACCTATGCCGACAACTTCAACAAGATACATGACCTCAGCGTCATGGCTGGTTGGGAGTATAAGACAAACTCGTGGGACGGCATGGGCATAGTGGCAAGCAACTTCCCCACCGACGGTGCGCTGATGAATAACATAGGCACCTCGGAGATGGACAACCCGAACATCTGGTCAAGCAAGGGCAAGAACGAGATGGCAAGCTTCTTCGGACGTGTCAACTACACGCTCTTGCAACGCTATATACTCACGCTGAACATGCGTGTCGATGGCTCGTCCAACTTCTCCGACAAGCACCAGTGGGGCTATTTCCCAGGTGTGTCTCTGGCATGGCGCATGAGCGAGGAGAAATGCCTGCGCGACGTTAAGTGGTTGTCAAACTTGAAATTGCGCGCCGGATATGGACAGACGGGCAATGCGGGAAATCTCACGGGCATCAATACTTATTATACAATATCGCGCGGTTCCTATGTCATGGACAACAGCCTTGTGAATGGCATCGGCCTGTCGAAGCTGGGCAACCCCGACTTGAAGTGGGAGACGCTCACCGACCTTAACGTTGGTCTCGACTTCGGCCTCTGGCGCGACCGTCTCTCGGGAACCATCGACCTCTACCAGCGCACCCGCTCAGATGTGATAATGTCGAAGAGCTTGATGAGCTATCAGGAAATAAAGACCATCGATTATAACTCGCGCACGCAGTATCGCTCGACGGGCATCGACGTGTCGCTCCACAGCGTGAACGTCGACGACAAGAACTTTGGATGGAACACCGATGTGAACTTCTCTTATTACCGCAACAAGACTATCCGCCGCGATGCCGACTTCATCCCCGAGCCTTATCAATCATGGAAGGAAGACTGGAACAACATCTATGTCTATCGCACCGACGGGCTCGTCAAGCCTGGCGAGAGCTATGCCCATCTGCCGTCTTCCACGGCCGGCGCCATCAAGTACGTCGACCAGTACAGTTACAAGCTTGACGCCGATGGCAACAAGATGCGCGACTCTGAGGGACGCTACATCCGCGTGGCGGGAGCCGACGGTACGCTCGACGCAGTGGATATGGTCTACTTCCACAACTCAACGCCGATACCGTTCTCCATCAACAACACGTTCCGATGGAAAAACTGGGATGCCAACATCTATCTCTACGGCTCGCTCAACGGCTGGAAGCTCAACGACGTGAAATATCAGAGCGTTTATGGCATCTCCGACCTCACCTACGGCGTCAATGCGCTCACGAAGGTGAAGGAGCGCTGGTCTTACTCCAATCCTGACGGCACGCTGCCGGGCGTGGCTGAGGCAAGTAGCGGCATAGACCCAAAGAGCTCTGATTTCTTCTATGAGAAGGCTTGGTACTTACGTCTCGACAATGTCTCGATAGGTTACAACTTCCCGAAGAAATGGTTTGGGGGATACATACAGAGCGCAAGGGCGTATGTAGCCGGCAGAAACCTGTGTGTCTTCACTCCTTACAAGGGAATGGACCCGGAGACGGGCAACGGCATCGGCGCTTATCCAAACACGTGGTCTGTGGCTTTCGGCCTGAATGTTAAGTTTTAAAACGGAAAAGAAATGAAAACAATAAAGTATATCTTAGCGGCTGCGTTGACCGTCAGCCTCACCGCCTGCAACCTGGAGCGCGAGGACTACACGGAGATATCTCCCGACAACTTCCCGAAGACGGAGAAGGACCTGCGCCTCGACGTCAATGCCTTGATGTATGAGTTCGGCACTGGCTATTGGAGTGGCGAGGCCATTTACGGGGCTGGTTATGGCGGTTATCAGGTGTTGAGCGACATGAGCAGCGGCGACATCTGGTCGTGCTGGGGTTGGGAGAGTGACAACCTTTACTACCAGCAATGGTTCGCGACCGTGACGGGCGACATACAGAACCATTGCTATCAGAACTTCGCCCACTATCAGTTCGTCTCCAAGGCCCGCAACACGATACGTCGCATTGAGGCGTCTTCGGCTCCGGAAGTGTCGAAGAAAACCTACAAGGCCGAGGTTGAGGCCTTGCGTGGTTGGATGGCGCTGTATCTCTATGACCTGTTCGGCACGGTGCCCGTGGCTTCTGACGAGGTCCTTGATAACCCTACGGAATACACCTATCTTTCGCGCCTTACCGACGAGCAGTACGACGAGCTGATGGAGAACGACTTGCGCGACGCCATCTCCAACCTCCCAGAGAAGGCGGCGCAGTATGGCCGCATGACGAAAGGTGCCGCGCGCATGATTCTGCTGAAGTACTACATGATTCGCGGAAAGTACAAGGAAGCCGAGCAACTGGCGCGTGACCTCATGGCCATGGAAGGTTCGACCTACGAGCTGCTCTCCAATTACAACGACATCTTCACCAAGGACAACGAGGGCAACAAGGAGATTATCCTTGCCGTGCCTTGCCTTAGCTCCGCCTCCTGGACATCTAACTACATGACGGCTGAGGTGTTGCCATCCGACATGCCTTGGACAGAGAAAAGCTCGGGTTGGGGTGGATATGTCTTGCCTTGGAAGTTTTACGACACGTTCGAGAAAGGCGACAGCCGCACGCAGAACCTCATTACCCAGTACACCAACACCAAAGGCGTGCTGCAGACGCGCGACAACAACACGCAGCTCTCTTACGGCGCATTGCCGTTGAAATATGGCAAAGACCCTGACATGTCTGGCTCGCAGAGCGGGGTGGACCTCGTCGTCTACCGCTACAGCGACGTGTTGTTGACCCTTGCCGAGTGTATCACTCGCAACCAGGGGAAGCCAACGCAGGAAGCCATCAACCTCGTGAACCGAGTGCGCCAGCGTGCACACCTTGCCGACATCGACGCCACGAAGGCTGGCTCTGTGCAAGACTTCCTCGACACCATCCTCGCCGAGCGCGAGCATGAGTTCTGGATGGAAGGCCTCTCGCGCCAAGACCAGATTCGCTTTGGCAAATATGTCTCACGTGCCAACGAGCGCATCGCTACGGCCAATGCCACGGGCAAGAGCTACTTCACGGTGACGGATGCCCATAATAAGATGTGGATACCGCAGACGTTCATTGATGAGTCGAAAGGACAGATAACGCAAAACAAAGGTTATTGATCGGTCGTAATATTGTCCATGTTTTATTAAGGCATATCTATTTTATTAACGGTGCAAAGTGCTTAACTTTGCACCGTTAATCATTCATGTCTCAAAACCAATCAATTAATACCCAATAAAAACTAAAGTAAAGATGAAACAAACGTTTACTCTCATTGTCGCCATGCTTTTGGCCCTTCCCACTTTCGCATACGATAAGGCGACGGCTGGAAATGAATATTACGGCTCATCCTGCAAGGCTTATGGCCTTGCCGATGGAACGGTAGCCATCTATCAGTATTACACGCAGGACGGCCAGACGGAAGTCACCTTCCCCGCCACGATTGACGTATACGACGGAGAGACGCTCAGCGAACAGTATGAGGTGTCGCAGGTCGGCTACGATACGTGGGGCGCATGCTGGATAGGCACAGGCTCGACAAACGGCATGACCACGCTGACATCCATAACGCTCTCCGAGGGCATCAAGACCATCAACGCCAGCGCCTTCTATGGAGCCACGGCGCTGACGACGGTCAACCTGCCCTCGACGCTGACCACCATCGGCGACTATTCGTTCTCAGGCTGCGACGCGCTGACGACGGTCAACAGCGGCGCCAATGCTATGACAGTTGGTGTCGACGCTTTCAAAGGCACCTCCTCGTGGGACGCAATAGCGAAAAATTGTGTGTTCAACGTGCCTGACGGAGCATGGAAAGGTTATGCGGCTTATTCGGCAGACGACACGCAGACCTGGACCTACCTGGACCAGTTCTATAACGAAGGCAACCTCCACGAGACTTCCACCATCGAGGTTGGCGCCGCAGGCTATGCCACTTACTACAACGATTATGGCTACGTCTTGCCCGAAGGGCTGGAGGCTTACGTGCTGGCTCAAAACGAGGACGGGACGCAGACGCTCACGAAGCAGTATGAGGCTGGCAACTCGGTGGCTCCCAAGATGGCTTTGCTGATCAAGGCGGCCGCCGCTTCTTCCGAGGCCCAGACCTTCGTGGTGTCGGCGAATGTCAACACGACGGTCAACACTACCACATGGCCCGACAACTTGCAAAACATGCTTGGCGGAGTGCAAGCGGAGTCGACAATCACCAGTTGGGACAGCAGCGACTACTCATATTATTATTATAAGCTTGCGGATGGCGAGAATGGCATCGGCTGGTACTGGGGCGCAGAAGATGGCGGCGTGTTCACGCTTGCGGCACACAACGCGTTCCTTGCCAAGGAAAAGACGACGCCAGCGGTCAAGTACCTCGCCGTGGACGGCACGACTACGGGCATCAGTCAGGCACTTGCCGAGAAGAGCGTGAAGGCGGAAGCCGTCTACAACCTCGCGGGCCAGCGTGTTGGCAACGACTATAAAGGCGTCGTGATCGTCAAGGGCAAGAAAATCGTCAGGAAGTGATATCACCATGAATATTATCTATAAATCTTAAAAACTTGATGGTATGAAAAGACCAATCCTGTTGTGCTCCCTTTTCTGCGCGCTGGCAACGTATGCCACAGCCCAGAAAGTATACGAGCTCAATGCGCCTAAGGCACCAATGAAAATCGTTGAAGGCAAGCTCGACATGGGTGCGACGTCTCCCACGGGCGGCTCGATAAAAGTCAACAACTACTACATGTCGGTTGACGGCAAGCCCGTGATCCCCGTGATGGGCGAGTTCCACTACTCCCGTTATCCGCGCGAGCAATGGGAAGAGGAAATCGTGAAGATGAAGGCAGGCGGCATAACGTGCATCCCCACTTACGTCTTCTGGGCTTTCCATGAGGAATACGAGGGGAAGTTTCGTTGGGACGGGAACCTCGACCTGCGCTATTTTCTTGAGCTGTGCAAGAAGCATGGCATGGACGTGATTATCCGCATAGGCCCCTTCGACCACGGTGAGGTGCGCCAGGGTGCTTTCCCCGAATGGCTTTTCTCAAAGCCGCTTGAGATAAGGAGCGACGACGCGCTCTACCTGAAATATGTAAAGCGTCTCTATGGGGAGATAGGGAAACAGATGAGCGGACTCTACTACAAGGACGGCGGTCCCGTCATAGGCTGCCAGATAGAGAATGAGATGCAGCACAGTGCCGCGCCTTGGGGCATCAACTATCCTGGCGAGCCGTTCGACTATACTGCCGCGAGCTGGAACGCCGCCGAGGCTGCCATAGGCGTGGAAGGTGGCCACAAGGTGGCTACGGGAGCCGAGGCGGGCAACGAGCACATGCGCACGCTGCTGCGCCTTGCACAGGAGGCTGGAATCGTGACGCCGTTCTACACAGCCACGGGTTGGGGCAACGCCGCGGTCATCGACAACAAGGCCATCCCCGTGACCTCTGCCTATCCCTATCCGGCTTGGGAGTCGGTGCCGAAGAAGAGCCCCTTCCTGATGTTCAAGGACATGCACAAGCATCCCGACTATGAGCCCGTGAGATACAATCCCACAGACTTCCCTTCGTTTGCCGCAGAGATGGGCGCGGGCATGCAGATTGCCTACGACAACCGCCCCTTCTGCACGGCAAAGGTGGCTGAGGCCATGATGATTCGCTGCCTGGGAAGCGGAAGCAACGGCATTGGCTACTACATGTATCAGGGTGGCAGCACGCCGCACCGCACCGGACAAAACGCCTTCATGAGCGACGAGGCGATGGGCATGCCGAAGGTGAGCTACGACTATCAGGCGCCGTTGGGAGAGTTTGGCTTGGAGGGCGACTCTTATCGCGGCCTCAGGCTCATCCACTCTTTCCTTGCCGAATGGCAGGACAAACTGGCCCCCATGGAGACCGTCTTGCCCGAAGGATGGGAGAAGATGACGCCCGACAACAAGACGGACCTGCGCTATTGCATGCGTGAGAAGGACGGACATGGCTTCGTCTTCATGATCAACGCGCAAGACCACGACAGCCTCCGTGTGGACCAGGGCGACCTGCAGCTGAGGCTGAACCTGAAGGGCGAGCCCCTGATGATACCGCGCAAAGGCACGTTCACCCTTCCCAAGGACGAGAGCGTGATCTTGCCTTTCAACCTCGACATGGATGGCGCGTTGCTGAAATATGCCACGGCGCAACCGCTGACGCGTGTCGACGACAAGGGCGTGAGCCACTATTTCTTCTTTGTGCCGGAAGGACTAAAGCCGGAGTATGCCTTCGACGCGAAGACCGTGAAGGGGAAGAGCGTCGTCTGCCCGAAGGTGGCTGGCTTCGCGTCGACCTTCACCGTGGCGTTGGCAAATGGCAAGAAGATCAAGGTCACGACGCTCACTCGCCAGCAGGCGCTCGACGCGTGCAAGGTCAATGGAAAGCTCGTGGTCACGAAGGCCACGGTGTTGCCGGAGGGCCAAGGCGCGACCTTGCTGAGCTTGGACAACAACAAGATAGACTATGTGGTCTATCCCTCAAGCAATGGCTTCAAGCAGCAGTCGGTGACCGTGCCGCCCGTGGAGCCTAAGTTCGCGGTGAAGCACCATGGCCCGCGCCGCATGACAGTACACTTCAACGACTCAGTCAACACGCCACAGGTGCAGGAATACTTCCTGCGTGTCAACTACGTTGGCGACGTAGGCATGGCGTTTATGGACAGCCAGCTGTGCAACGACGACTTCTGGCAGGGCAGGGTATGGACCATCGGCCTGAAGCGCTACAAGGAGCAGATGCACTCGCAAGACATGGCTTTCTACTTCCGTCCACTCGATGGCAACCTGCCTTTCGTCAAGCGCGACGTTCCCCATCGCTTCTTGCCCGACTTCTCCAAGGGCCCTGTGCTGGACATCCGCGAGGTAAGGGTCGTGCCAGAGTATAAGGCGACAATCAAGTTCTGAACATAATCCCTCATAGGGGCGGGCGTCATGCTCGCCCCTATTGCGTTTTGCCCTGTTGCGTTCGCGCCGCAATGGCGTTGCCTTCACGCCGCGATCGCGATGCCTTTGCGGCGTAATCGCGTTGCCTTTGCGCCGCGGACGCGAAGCCATGCCGTGACGCCTCTTGTGGCGGTAGGGAAACATGGCGTAAACTAACCGCTGTGTAGCAGATTGTTGTTTAATCGCATCCGAATGCCAATGGATTGCGATGTGTCCCGTTAAAAAAACAAATTTTATTCCTTATATATTAGGTGCTTTCGTTAATTAGCACTAACTTTGCACGCTGTTATGTATATTGCTGCATAACGCACAGTCTATAAGAGGCATAAATAACAATAAAACAAGAAATATAAATGAAAGTATCATTCGATTGCCCCGATAAGATCAATGGCCTTCTGACCGTTGTTATCGAGGAGGACGACTACAAGAACGATGTAGAAAAGGAGTTGAAGAACTACCGCAAGCGCGCCAACGTGCCTGGCTTCCGCCCTGGCATGGTGCCAATGGGCCTTATCCGCCGTCAGTATGGCAACGCCGTGAAGATGGACGTGGTGAACAACAAGCTCTCTGAGCAGGTGAACAAGTATATCCAGGACAACAACATCAACATGCTCGGCATGCCTATGGGTTCTGAGAAGCAGGAGCCTGTTGACCTTGAGAAGGCCGCTCCTTACACTTTCATGTTCGACATTGCCGTCGCTCCTGAGTTTGACATCGAGCTCAACGACAACGACACTGTAGACTACTACGACATCACCGTCGACGACAAGCTCGTTGACCAGCAGGTCGATGGTTTCGCGTCTCGCTTTGGCGCCTACCAGAAGGCTGAGGAGTATAAGGAGGGCGACGTGCTCAAGGGCGACCTTCGTGAGCTCGACGCCGAGGGCAACACAAAGGAGGGCGGACTTGAGGTTGAGGCCGCTACCGTGATGCCACAATATCTGAAGGACGACGACCAGAAGAAGCTCTTCGAGGGTGCCAAGGCTGGCGACATCATCACCTTCAACCCCTACAAGGCTTATGCCGGTGGTGCAGAGGTGGCAGCGCTGCTGAAGGTTGAGCGCGACCAGAAGGATGACTATCAGGGCGACTTCAGCTATCAGATCACCGAGGTGCAGCACTTCGAGAAGCATGCCGTAGACCAGGAGTTGTTCGACCAAGTGTTTGGCAAGGACGAGGTGAAGGACGAGAAGGACTTCCGCGAGAAGATCGCAGAGGGCGTGAAGCAGCAGCTCTCTACCGACGAGGACTTCCGCTTCTTGCAGGACCTTCGCAAGTATGCTGAGGAGAAAGTTGGCCAGCTCACTTATCCTGACGCTCTGCTCAAGCGCGTGCTCAAGGAGAACAACAAGGACAAGGACGAGGAGTTCATCAACAAGAACTACGAGTCAAGCCTCAAGGATCTCACTTGGAGCCTTATCAAGAACAAGCTCGCCGAGAAGGCTCAGGTCAAGGTGAACGACGAGGATGTGAAGAACGTCGCACGCGAGATTGCCCGCGCCCAGTTCGCACAGTATGGAATGCAGAACGTTGGCGAGGAGTACGTCAACAACTACGCTGAGGAGCTGCTCAAGCAGCGCGACACCGTGAACCAGTTCGCAGAGCGTGCCGTAGACGAGAAGCTCGTGGCTGCACTCAAGCCTGTGGTCAAGCTGAACCACAAGGAAATCTCTCTTGAGGACTTCAACAAGATGGTTACGGCTGAGCAGGCATAACCATTTAATAAAGACAGATATAGGGCCCCGCATGCGTATGAAGAATACGTGTGCGGGGCTTTTCTGTTGTGTGAAAGAAGCTTTTTTCATTCTTTAAATGAAAAACTTTTCGAATTAATTGTTTTTTTATAGGGAAATAGTTATCTTTGTAAAACGAAAGGTGTGACAAATAATGTGCCGTGGCTCCACCTTTGGCATAGAGTTTGTTTTTAATGAGCCATTGTGGGGATTGTTCCCTTGGTTCGTTAATATAAAATAGAAGGAAAACATGAATAACGATTTTAGAAAGTTCGCTACGCAAAAGCTTGGCATGAATGGCTTGGTGCTCGACGATGTGGTAAAGGCACAGCAGCAGTATCTCAATCCATATATCCTTGAGGAGCGTCAGCTCAATGTCACCCAGATGGACGTGTTCTCACGCCTGATGATGGACCGCATCATCTTCCTGGGCACCCAGATCGACGACTATACCGCCAACACCCTCCAGGCACAGTTGCTCTATCTCGACTCCGTGGACAACGGGAAAGACATCTCCATTTATATCAATTCGCCTGGCGGTTCCGTCACGGCGGGTCTCGGCATCTACGACACCATGCAGTTCATCACCTCCGATGTCGCAACCATGTGCACGGGCATGGCCGCCTCGATGGCCGCCGTACTTCTCGTGTCGGGTCAGGAGGGCAAGCGCTCCGCGCTGCCTCACAGCCGCGTGATGATTCACCAGCCGCTTGGTGGCGTGCAGGGTCAGGCTTCCGACATTGAGATTGAGGCAAGGGAGATACTCAAGTTCAAGAAAGAGCTCTACACCATTATATCAGATCATTCGCATCAGCCTTACGACAAGGTGTACCAAGATTCTGACCGCAACTATTGGATGACGGCGGAAGAGGCGAAAGAGTATGGCATGATAGACCAGGTATTGAAGAAGAAATAAATGAAAAAGAAGACTTGCAGCTTTTGTGGCCGTGGTGAGGATCAAGTGAGGTTGCTCATTACGGGTATTAACGGCTTTATTTGCGAGGATTGCGCGAAACAGGCTTACCAGATAGCCGAGCAGTCGGGCGTTTTGGGCAACGGGCAGCACGAGAGCGAGCCCTACCACCCCAAGGGGAAAGTTCCAAAGCCGGTAGAGATAAAGGAGTACCTCGACGAGTATGTCATCGGGCAGGATGAGGCTAAGCGCTACCTCTCCGTGGCTGTTTACAACCACTACAAGCGACTTCAGCAGCCTGATACCGACGACGGCGTTGAGATAGAGAAGAGCAACATCATAATGGTGGGTTCCACCGGCACGGGCAAGACTCTCTTGGCTCGCACCATCGCACGCCTTCTCGATGTGCCATTCACCATCGTCGATGCCACGGTGTTCACCGAGGCAGGATATGTCGGCGAGGACGTGGAAAGCATCCTGTCGCGCTTGTTGCAGGTTGCCAACTACAACGTGTCGGCGGCAGAGCGAGGCATCGTCTTCATCGACGAGATTGACAAGATTGCCCGCAAGGCTGACAACCCTTCCATCACGCGCGACGTGAGCGGTGAGGGCGTGCAGCAGTCGATGCTCAAGCTCCTTGAGGGAACAATGGTGAACGTGCCGCCACAGGGCGGGCGCAAGCACCCGGACCAGGAGTACATACATGTGGACACCAGGAACATATTGTTCATCTGCGGTGGCGCCTTCGATGGCATTGAGCGCAAGATAGCACAGAGGCTCAATACGCACGTGGTGGGCTACAACTCCGTGCAAAACGTTCGCAATGTGGACAAGAAAGATCTCATGAAGTATATCGTGCCGCAGGATCTCAAGTCGTTCGGGCTTATCCCCGAGCTCATCGGACGCCTGCCGGTGCTCACATATCTCAACCCTCTCGACAAGGAGGCGTTGCGCCGCATACTCGTGGAGCCGAAAAACTCCATCGTGAAGCAGTATACAAAGCTCTTCGCCATGGATGGCATCACGCTGACGTTCGACGACGAGTGCCTCGACTATATCGTGGAGAAGGCGTTGGAATATAAACTTGGTGCCCGTGGACTGCGCTCCATCGTTGAGGCCATTATCATGGACGCCATGTACGAGATCCCGTCGAAACGCGTGAAAGCGTTCTGCGTGACGCTCGATTATGCCAAGAAGCAGCTCGACAAGGCCCACTTGCAGAAGTTGGAGTCTGCATGACACCATATGACCATCCCTAAAATGTGATTGCATGAAATTTGATCTTACAGAAGCGCTGAAGAAACATTTTGGCTTTGATGCCTTCAAGGGCGATCAAGAAGCCATTATCACCAACCTCTTGGAGGGCAACGACACCTTTGTGCTAATGCCCACCGGAGGAGGCAAGAGCCTCTGCTACCAGTTGCCGTCCTTGCTCATGGAGGGCACCGCCATTGTCGTTTCTCCGCTTATCGCGTTGATGAAGAACCAGGTGGATGTCATCAATGGCTACAGCGAGGACGACTCGGTTGCCCATTACCTCAACTCCTCGCTCAACCGCGCGGCGGTGAACCGTGTGGAGAGCGACGTGAAGAGCGGTAAGACGAAGTTGCTCTACGTGGCTCCGGAGTCGCTCAACAAGGAGGACAACTTGCCTTTCTTCCAGTCGTTTAAGATCTCTTTCATAGCTGTGGACGAGGCTCACTGCATCTCAGAGTGGGGACACGACTTCCGCCCTGAGTACCGCAATATCAAGCCTACGTTGGAGAAGATTGCCGCGGCGCGCAACGTGGCTCATATCCCCGTGATAGCTCTCACCGCTACCGCTACCGACAAGGTGCGAATCGACATCAAGACCAACCTCGGCATGCCCGACGCGGAAGAATTCAAGAGTTCGTTCAACCGTCCGAACCTTTACTATGAGGTAAGGCAAAAGGTGAGCGACGAGGATACCGACAGCCAAATCATCAAGTTCATAAAGATGAACGAAGGCAAGAGCGGCATAATCTATTGCCTCTCGCGAAAGAAGGTGGAGGAACTCGCCAAGAAGCTGACGCTAAACGGATTCCGTGCGGCGCCATATCATGCGGGCCTGGACAATGAGGTCCGAGCCAAGACGCAAGACGACTTCTTGAAGGAGAATATCGACATCATCGTAGCTACGATTGCCTTCGGAATGGGCATAGACAAGCCCGACGTGCGCTTTGTCATCCACTACGACATACCAAAAAGTCTGGAGGGTTACTACCAAGAGACTGGCCGTGCGGGACGCGACGGCGGTGAGGGCATGTGCTTGGCCTTCTATTCGCCAAAGGACTTGAAGAAGCTCAGCAAGTTTATGGACACCAAGAGCGAGATGGAAAAAGAGATTGGCCGTCAGCTCTTGGATGAGACGAAAGCCTACGCGGAGACTTCCGTGTGCCGTAGGAAAGTGTTGCTCAATTATTTTGGAGAGTCATACCCAAAGGATAATTGTGGCAACTGCGACAACTGCAAGCACCCGAAGAAACTCATAGAGGCGACCGATGCCTTGGAATGTGTGCTCTCGGCTATCAAGGCGCTGAAGGGACAGTACGAGCAAAACTATGTCGTCGACTTCGTGCGTGGTCGTGCCACTGACCATATCGTAAGGGACGGCAACGACAAGTTGCCAGAGTTTGGCAACGGAAAGGAAATCAACAACGACATCGCCTCCATCTGGAATCCGGTCATACGCCAAGGCATGATTGCCGGATATATAAGGAAAGACATAGAGCACTACGGACTTCTTAAGATTACGCCTTCAGGAAAGGAATGGCTCAAGGCGCCAGCTCCATTCTCTGTTGTCCCAGACCGTGAGTTTGCCGACAGCGACGACAATGGCGAGGGTGGCACCTCCGCGCTCGACCTGCCATTATACCAACAGCTTAAAGGCTTGCGCCACGACGTTGCGAGAAAGCATAACCTTCCGCCGTATGTCATATTCCAGGACATCTCGCTCACGCAGATGGCAACCACGTTCCCCCAGACCATGGAGGAGCTGCAACAAATCCAAGGCGTCGGGCAGGGCAAGGCGCGCAAGTTTGGCAAGCCGTTCATAGAGTTCATTAAGAAATATTGTGAGGAGAACGACATTGAGCGCTCCGACATCATGCGTGTCATCACCTTGCCAAACAAGTCGAAACGCAAGCTCAAGATCATAGAGATGATAGACCGCCGCATACCTTTGGATGACATAGCTGACACCCAGGGACTTGACTTCGACGAGTTGCTTGATGACATTGAGTCGATAGTGAACAGCGGCACGAAGGTCAACATCGACTATTACCTTACCGATGAGGATGTTGTGGACCAAGACGAGATGCAAGACATCCTCGACTATTTCCGCCACTCCAATACCGATGACATCGACACGGCCATCGACACGGTAGACATCTACGATGACGACGAAGGACTTACGGCTGAGGAGAAGGCGCGCCTCGTGCTCATAAAGTTCCTTTCAGACGCCGGCAACTGATTCGGCTGCTGACATGATTATTTTTCCAACAGATTATCATTCATTTAGCATTATAAGCGTTAAGAGGCGACCATGGGGCGCCTCTTAACGCTTTTTATAGTATTATTTGTTCGATATTGCCGAATTATTGCTAATTTTGCATGCAATAAATTTATAAGGTCACTTTCTATGTCATCATTTGTTGCAGATAAAATTGTATTGGACGGTCTTACTTTTGACGACGTCCTTCTTATTCCTGCTTATTCTAATGTATTGCCAAAACAAGTAAGCCTTCAGGCCCGCTTCTCTCGACACATTCAGCTTAACATCCCCTTTGTTACGGCTGCCATGGACACTGTCACGGAGTCGTCGATGGCTATTGCAATCGCTCGTGAAGGAGGTATTGGCGTTATCCATAAGAATATGTCTATCGACGAGCAGGCTCGACAGGTGGCTATCGTCAAGCGTGCCGAGAACGGCATGATTTATGATCCCGTGACCATACGCCGCGGAAAGACCGTGCGCGACGCTCTCATGATGATGGCCGAGTACCACATCGGTGGCATTCCGGTGGTTGATGGCGAGAACCATCTCGTGGGCATTGTCACTAACCGCGACTTGCGTTTTGAGCGTCATATGGATCGCCTTGTGGACGAGGTGATGACCAAGGAGAACCTTGTCACCACTCACCAGCAGACTGACCTTGCAAATGCGGCACAGATTTTGCAAGAGAACAAGATTGAGAAACTCCCCGTCGTAGACGGTGAGAACCACCTTATAGGCTTGATTACATATAAGGACATCACTAAGGCAAAGAACAAGCCAAACGCCTGCAAGGACGACAAGGGCCGCCTTCGCGTAGCGGCTGGCGTAGGCGTTACGGTTGACACTTTGGAGCGTGCGCAGGCTCTTGTCGACTCTGGCGTAGATGCCATTGTCATCGATACGGCGCACGGTCATTCCGCTGGCGTGGTTGGCAAGCTCCATGAGGTGAAGAGCGCGTTCCCAGGCCTCGACGTGGTCGTGGGCAATGTTGCCACTGGCGCTGCCGCCAAGTATTTGTACGACAACGGCGCCGACGGCGTGAAAGTTGGCATTGGCCCTGGCTCTATCTGCACCACGCGTGTGGTAGCTGGCGTTGGTGTGCCACAGCTTTCAGCTGTCTATGATGTGTTCAGCGTGTTGAAGGATACCGACGTGCCTCTTATCGCCGATGGCGGATTGCGTTACTCTGGCGACATCGTTAAGGCTCTCGCCGCGGGCGGCAACTGCTGCATGATTGGCTCGTTGGTGGCTGGTACTGAGGAGAGCCCAGGCGACACAATCATCTATAATGGCCGTAAGTTCAAGACATATCGTGGCATGGGCTCGTTGGAGGCAATGGGCCAGAAGAACGGTTCCAAGGACCGCTATTTCCAAAGCGATACCACCGACGTGAAGAAGCTTGTGCCAGAGGGCATCGCCGGCCGTGTGCCTTACAAAGGCACCGTGCAGGAGGTCCTCTATCAATTGACTGGCGGCTTGCGTTCGGGCATGGGCTATTGTGGAGCGCACACCATCGACGAGCTGCACAATGCCAAGTTCACTCGCATTACGAACGCTGGTGTCATGGAGAGTCATCCACACGACATCACTATAACCTCGGAAGCGCCTAACTATTCGCGTCCGGGCGAAGAATAAAGCATGAAAATAAGAAACACACTTTTATTAGCTATGGCGGCCATTGCTACGATAGGGGCAATGGCTGTGCCGTCAGGAATGGTGTCGTCTTCCTTCTCCATGGACGACGACTCGTCTAAAGTCTTGACAGATACATCGAAGGCGCCGGAGGTTATTGTTCCGCAACAGTCTGTTATCGATGAGGTGATTTGGGTAGTGGGCGACGAGCCCATACTTAAATCTGATGTTGAGGAAATGAGAATGCAAGGCCTTGCCGAGGGCATTAACTTTGGAAGCGACCCTGACTTTTCCATTCCTGAGCAGATTGCCGTGCAGAAACTTTTCTTGCACCAAGCCGAGATAGACTCTATCGAAGTCACTGAGTCGGAGGTTGCCACGGGCGTGAACCAGCAGATCAACCGTTGGATAGAGATGGCTGGCTCCAAGGAGAAGTTGGAGGAGTATCGCAAGCAGAGCGTGAGCGACATGCGCTCCGAGTTGCACGACCAGTTCCGCGACCAGCAGTTAATCCAGAAAATGAAAGAGAGCTTGGTGAAGGACGTCAAGGTCACTCCGGCTGACGTGCGCGCCTATTTCCGTAACCTTCCGGAGGATAGCATTCCTTTTGTCCCGACCGAGGTTGAAGTTGAGATACTTGTCAGCGCCCCTCGCATCAAGCAAAGCGAGATTAACAGGGTTAAGGACGAGTTGCGCAACTTCACGGATCGTGTCAACAAGGGTGAGACTACGTTCTCTACCCTTGCCCGTCTTTATTCTGAGGACCCGGGCTCGGCTCGTCAGGGCGGTGAGTTAGGCTATACAGGTCGTGGTGTCCTCGACCCGAATTTTGCGGCCGTGGCTTTCAATCTTACCGATCCCAAGAAGGTGTCGAAGATTGTGGAGTCGGAGTTTGGCTATCATATCATTCAGCTTATCGACAAGCGAGGCGACAAGATTAACGCCCGCCACATCCTCCTTAAGCCCAAGGTGTCGGCTGACGAGGTGGAGGGCGCTATACACAGGCTCGACTCTATCACCAACGACATAAGAGATGGAAAGTTCACGTTTGAGGAGGCAGCCTCTTTCCTTTCTGACGACAAGGACACTCGCAACAACGAGGGTCTGATGTCCAACAGCACTGCAAACGGAATGACATCTCGCTTCCAGATGAAAGACCTCCCGACAGAAGTGGCGAGAGTTGTCGACACGTTGAAGGTTAACGAGATCTCAAAACCCTTTGAGATGATTAACTCGAAAGGCAAGACTGTTGCCGCAGTGGTGAAGCTCAAGAGCCGCGCGCTCGGTCACAAGGCGACTATTACGGAGGACTTCCAGGTCATGAAAGACGTGGTGCTCAGCAAGGAGCGCGAGAAGGCTATACACGATTGGGTGGTCGACAAGATAAAGCACACTTACGTGCGCATGTTGCCGTCGTATCGTGAGCCAGAGAAATATGAATACCAGGGATGGGTGAAATCTTAAGAAATAGAGGAAGAGTGTTGGCGCTCTTCCTTTTTGTGGTGCTGGTAGTTTGCGGAATGACGCCTTCGCGTAAAAGGCAGAAGGAACTTCGCAAAGTGGACACGCGCGTGTATCTTCAGCATGCCGACGAGTTGAAGTATGATCAATTCGGTCCCAACCCCGACGCGCAGATAGCTACGGGACACGTGCATTTCATTAACCGCGGAGCCACGCTTTTGTGCGACAGTGCTTACTACTACCAGGCCACCAACTCTTTCCGCGCATTCGGTCATGTGCGTTTTCGCCAGGGCGACACGTTGTCGCTCACGTGCGACAACGCTTGGTATGACGGAGAGGGACAGATGATGCAAGCGCGAAAGAACGTGGTGCTGCATCATCGTGGCCAAGTGCTTTACACGGACAGTCTCAATTATGACCGTCTGTACGAAAACGCTTATTTCTTCAAGGGTGGCCGGCTCGTGGACGGGAAAAACAAGCTTTCCTCCGACTGGGGAGAGTATAATACCAATACGCGCCAGTCGGTGTTCTATTATGATGTGCAGTTGCACACGCCTAAGAACCGCGTTTCCACCGATACCTTATATTACGACACAAAGACCTCGATAGCGCATATCGTCGGCATGTACACTCCCAACCGAGGCGAGGGAAAGTCTGGTCCGTCGGTCATCCACAGCAAGGACGGAGTGGTGCACACCACCGATGCTTTCTTTAATACGAAGACCGACAAGGCGCGTCTCTATGGACGCTCAACGGTTGTCGACCAGGAGAAGACCATTACCGGAGACACATTATTCTATAATAGCACCACGGGCAACAACCATGGTTATGGCAATGTGGTCTACGTTGACAAGAAAAACAAGAACAAGTTGACTGCCGGCGAGGTGGCTTACAATGAGAAGACGGGCAAGGGATACGCCACGAAGAAAGCCCTCGTCGTGGACTTCTCGCAGAAAGACACGCTCTACATGCACGCCGACACGCTACGCATTGAGACTTTCAACATCAATACCGACAGCGTTCACCGTCGCGTGCACGGCTACGACCATGTGCGCGCCTATCGTGCTGATTTCCAGGCTATGTGCGACTCGCTCGTGTACGACACCAACGATTCGTGCCTGACGATGTACAAGGACCCAATCACATGGAGCGACGGACGGCAGCTTACGGGTGAGAAGATTCTTGTTTTCACCAACGACTCCACCGTCAAGCTGGCTCATGTCATTGGGCAGGCCCTCTCCATCGAGCAGATGAAGGACAGCGTGCATTACGGGCAAGTGTCGTCGAAAGAGATATTCGCTTACTTCAATGATGGCAACATCCGCCGAAGCGATGCCGTGGGCAATGTGCGTGCCATATTCTACCCGACCGACAATGGCGACTCCACGCTTATCGGTCTCAACTATGTGGAGTCGGACACCATGAGGATGTACATCTCCCCGACGCGCCAGCTTCAGCGCATTTGGATGCCAAAGGCGCAAGGCACGCTTTACCCGATGACGCAGATACCGCCCGGCAAGGACAAGCTCGACGTGTTCCAATGGTTCGCCGACTTGCGCCCCACAGGTCCTGACGACGTGTTCGTATGGCGCGGCAAGCCCAGCGGGTCGACGTTGAAGGTTCTTGAGCGCCATGCACCCCCATTGCAGAAATTGCCAGGTGGCGAGGCGAAGTCGCCACAACCCAAAGAGGCTGCCGACAATAAACCTATCGTGGGCAGCAGCCCTGAAAATAAAGCCGAAAAGTAAGCGTATGTCTGACGTTATACAGCTCTTGCCCGATTCCGTGGCCAACCAGATTGCCGCCGGCGAGGTGATACAGCGCCCTGCCAGCGTCATAAAAGAACTGGTGGAGAACGCCGTGGACGCTGGCGCGCGCCATATCGACGTGTCGGTGGTGGACGCCGGACGCACGTCCATACAAGTGATCGACGACGGCAAGGGAATGTCGGAGACCGATGCCAGGTTGGCTTTCGAGCGGCATGCCACATCCAAGATTCGCCAGGCGGAGGACCTTTTCAACCTTCACACCATGGGATTCCGTGGCGAGGCGTTGCCTTCCATCGTGGCTGTGTCGCAGGTGGAGCTGAAGACCCGCACTGCCGACAGCACCCTTGGCACAGATATTTGCTTCTCTGGCTCAAAGGTGTTATCCCAAGAGCCGTGCGCTTGCCAGCAGGGAGCCAACTTCAAGGTCGAGAACCTCTTTTTCAATGTCCCTGCGCGCAGGAAGTTCCTCAAGTCTAATGCCACTGAGCTCAACCATGTCATCACGGCGTTTGAGCGCATAGCGTTGGTCTATCCAGACATAGCCTTCACCCTTCATTCCAATGGCGCCGAGCTTTACAACCTGCGCGCCGGCACGTTGAGGCAGCGCATCGTTGAGGTCTTCGGCAAGCGCATCAACGCCGACCTCCTGCCGCTTAGCGTGGAGACCTCGGTGTGCGGATTGTCAGGTTTCGTCGGCAAGCCGGAGTCGGCAAAGAAGAAAGGCGTGAGGCAGTTTTTCTTTGTCAACGGGCGATACATGCGCCATCCTTATTTCCACAAGGCGGTGCAGAGCGTGTACGAGCGCATGGTGCCGCAAGGCGACCAAGTGCCTTATTTCATCTATTTCGACATCAACCCCCACGACATTGACGTAAACATCCATCCCACGAAGACGGAGATTAAGTTTGAGAACGAGCAAACCGTCTACCAGATTCTCCTTGCCGCCGTGCGTGACGCGGTGGGCACTTTCAGCGGCGCTTCCGCCATTGAGTTCGACGTGGAGGGCAAGCCCGATATCCCCATGTTCCAGCCGGAAGGCCAACTTGGCGACTTCGCAATGCCAAAGGTGGACTTTGACCCACTTTACAACCCCTTCACGGCGCCTAAACCCCATGCCGCGCCTAAGGCCGACTTGGCTTCGGGCGAGTCTGGCTCCGTGAGCTTCGATAGTGGCGTAGGCTCATCGTCGTTGTTCGTTGGCCAGGACGACACCCATGCCGCCCCCGACAGCCTTTTCTCCGGACCCATTGAGGAGACTGCCGCGCCAGAGCTGGAAGACAAGGCGCCCGCCCACTACCAGTATAAGGGCAAGTATATCATGACCGCGGTGAAGTCGGGCTTGATGGTCGTCGACCAGCATCGCGCCCACATCCGCGTGCTCTATGAGGATTACCTCCGCAGGTTGTCGTCCCACAAGATGGCCTCGCAAAAGGTACTGTTCCCGCAACAAGTTGAGCTCTCGCCTAAAGAGATGGTCACTTTGACCACCGTCAAGGACGTCTTCACCGAGTTTGGTTTCGAGTTGTCGCCATTGGGCGCGTCGTCTTATGCCATCAACGCCATTCCCGAGGGTTTGGAGGGAATGGATATGGCGAGCCTGTTGCACGATTTGCTTTCAGACACCGACGCCGAGTCTCCATTGGCTAAGATTCACGAGAGCATGGCAGCGAAGCTCGCCTCTGCCGCCGCCATTCCTTATGGCCAAGTGTTGTCAAACGATGAGATGGAAGACCTTACAAATCGGCTTTTCCAATGCTCTAATGTCAACTATACCCCTGCAGGTCATGCCACGTTGTGCATCATCAAGCAGAAAGACATTGAGACAATGCTCGGCTGATAATCAGCATATTATAATCCCCCACTTTATAGGTTTCGGCTTCGCGCCGCAAGGGCGTTGGCATTACGGCGTAATGGCAACGTCTTTGCGGTGCAATGGCAATGCCTTTGCGCCGTGAAGCCGAATCGCGTCAAGTAACAACGCTTTGCAGGGGCGGGTCTTGTGCCCGCCCGAGACCAATGTGGATGCATTGATAAACAATGTGCCCGCACGGGCAAATACTTCGGTGCTTTTGCCTTTCGGGTCGCGGACGGGCACAGGGCCCGCCCCTGCACAGGATACGATTTTGGGGTCATGTTCACTTTTTTCAAAAAAAAGTCGCGAAAATATTTGGTGGGTTCGCAAAACCTTCGTACCTTTGCACCCGCAAACAAGAACAAGGGCGTTTAGCTCAGTTGGTTTAGAGCATCTGCCTTACAAGCAGAGGGTCGGCGGTTCGAATCCGTCAACG
>CAVHEN010000013.1:0-10332 GCA_963635115.1 Oscillospiraceae bacterium
GACGAAAGATTGAAGCGCAGGGGCTTGCTCCTGCGCTTTCGGTCATTAACAACATTGCCCCTGAAAGGGGCGCATAATTCATTGGTTGAAATATGCGCCCCCCTTCAGGGGCAATGGAGTGTGTGATGCTATGGAAGATAGTGGCAAGCCACTATCCTATAATGTGTGCCCCCTTCAGGGGCAATTCAGGGGCAACAACCGCTGATGTTCAGAGGCAACGAGCGTTTGTTTATGGGCAATAGTCGCTGATGTTCAGAGGCAATAGCCGCTATTTCTTCAACGTCATTCGTAGGGTCTTGCCCTCGGTCAGCTGCTGGTGTGAAAGGCGGTAGCTGTTGAGGGTCTTGCCGTTGAGCGTCATCGACTTGATGTAGAGCTGCGAGGGCGACGTGCGGTCGGTCTCGATCACTATGTCGCCGTTGGGGTAGAATTTGGGGTCGAGATGCAGCGTTGCCTTCGTGAACGTCGGGGTTGTGAGCGTGTAGCTTGGGTCGCCCGGGCAGTCGGGATAGAGGCCGAGCATGGAGAAGACGACCCATGCCGACATCGTGCCCGTGTCGTCGTTGCCGGGGATGCCATCGGGCTTGTCGGTGTAGTATTTGGCTATGAGCTTTTGCACCTCTTGCTGCGTGCGCCATTCCTCGCCCTTGAAGCGGCTGAAGATGTAGGGATAGGCTATGTCGGGCTCGTTGGCTGGGTCGTAGTATCCCTTGTCGAAGACGCTTTGCAGGCGGTTGACAAACGGCTTGGCGCCACCCATGAGCTTGGCAAGTCCGCTAATGTCGTGGGGCACGTAGAACGTGTAGTTCCACGACGAGCCCTCGTGGAAGCCAGGCGTGTTGCTGAAGTTTGCGCCGTCGGTCGGGTCATAGGGCGTGAGCCATGAGCCGTCTTTCTCTCGTGGGCGCAGCGTGCCGGTCTGCTTGTCGTAGTAGTTCTTGTAGCCGAGGCTGCGCTCACGGAAGAGCTTGGCGTCTTGCTTGTGGCCGAGCTCCGTGGCGAGGCGTGCCAACGACGCGTCGGCAACATAATATTCCAGTGCGTGCGACACGGAGTTGTCGCCCGACTGGTCTTGCGCGAACCACCCCAACGGTATGTAGCCGCGGCTGATATACGGGTCGATGTCGCGGCGCATCATGTTGTCGTTGCCCGGTGTTGTAGCCGACTTGCGGAACGCCTCATAAGCCGTGTTGATGTCGAAGTCGCGTAGGCCCTTGAGCCACGTGTCCGTGATGACGGGTATCGCGGGGTCGCCCTCCATGGTCCATGTCTCGCGGCCGAAGAGCTCCCAGCGTGGCATCCAGCCCCACTCGCGATACATGTCTATCATCGAGCGCACCATCTCCACCTGACGGTCGGGGTAGAGCAGGGTCTCAAGCTGGTGCAGGTTGCGGTAGGTGTCCCAAAGCGAGAACACGGTGTAGCGCGTACCGCTGGTGTGGCCGACGCTGTCGCTCTCCATCGTCGGGTACTCGCCGTTGACGTCTTGCAGGATGCAAGGCTCAAGCTGCGTGTGGTAGAGGGCGGTGTAGAACACGCGCTTCTGCGCCTCGGTGCCACCCTCGACGGTGATCTTGCCCAAGGTGTTCTCCCATTCTTGGTCGGCAAGTCGCGCTATGTCGTCGAACGACTTGCCGCGCTGCTCCGCGTCGAGGTTCTCTCGCGCGTTCTTGATGGAGACGAACGACACGCCGACGGAGACCTCCACCTCGGAGTTGTCGGCAAAGTCGTAGTTGAAGTAGCACCCGATGTGGTCGCCGGCAAGGTCGCGCCCGTAGTTGTTGTAGAGCTTGTATTTGCCGTTGTCGGGGTCCCATTCGCCCTTCACGCCCTCCATCTTAGGCTGCAATTTCCAGAAGCCAGCCGATTGCGGCTTCTTGTTGACCCTGATGACGAAGTACATCGGGAACACTGCCTGCGGATAGTAGCAGAAGGTGCCGAGGAGGCGGAATCCCTCCACCTCGGTGTCGCTGACGCGCTTCACGCTGCCGCCCACCTCGTTGGTCAGTCCGTCGCCAATGTTCACGAGGATGTGGCCTTCGCCCTTGGGGAAGGTGTAGCGCTCGCGCGAGGAGCGAAGCGTGGAGGTCATCTCGCACTTCACGCCATACTTCTTCAGCGTCACGCCATAGTAGCCAGGGCGTGCCGTCTCTTGCTCGTAGGTGGAGCCGTATTCGTGGTAGTCCACGTTGAGCTTGCCCGTGGTGGGCATGGTGAGCAGCGTGCCCATCTCGGGGCAGCCCACGCCGCTCATCATGACATGGGCGAAGCCGGTCATGTAGACGTTGTCGTACTCGTAGGCTGCCGACCACCAACGCTTGTCCTTGTCAAACTTGTTGAGGTCGGATCCCATCACGTTGAATGGCGTCACGGTCATCAGGCCGTGGGGCATCACCGCTCCGGGGTTGCAGACCGAGAAGTTGGTCGTGCCAATCATCGGGTCGACATACCGCGTCAGTTTCTCCGCGTTGGCGTGTTGCGAGAGGCACGCCAAGGCGAGGAGCGCGGTTGACAATATTTTCTTCATGGTAAAATGTTGATCGTGTTTGTGAAATCGGGTCGCCGTTTAGCGGACGCGCAACTCAAGGGCGAAGGGCTCGCCGGCCTTTACCGTGCCTGCGGGCAGCGTCACGGTGACGGCATCGCCCTTGACCGAGGTCTTCAGCTTCTTGCCGTTTGCCACGAGCGCCACCTTGCCCTTAGGCAGGTTACCTGTCCACGAGAGGGTTTGCGGGGCGGGCTTGTCGGCGCTTGTTGGGTAGAGGGCGTAGATGGTCTTGCCGTCCTTCGAGGCGGTGAACCACAAGTCGCCGCTTTGGTAGTTCTTGGTTGCCACCGTGCCATAGATGGCCTTGCCGTTGGCGCGCAGCCACTTGCCGATGGCTTGCAGGCGAGTGACGGCCTCTGGCTGAATCAGGCCCTCAGGCGTTGGACCCACGCCAAGCACCATGTTGCCGCCCTTTGCCACGACCTCCATGAGCGTGCTGATGACCTTAGCCGGGCTCTTCCATGTCGGGCGAGGCACCCAGCCCCAGTCGTTGGTCAGCGTGATGCAGCTCTCCCAAGGGTGGTTGAGCTGCTTGGCAGGGATGGTCTGCTCGGGCGTCTGGTAGTTCTCGTATGGACCGCCAATGGTACGGTCGACGATGAGAAGGCCGGGCTGGTTGCGGCGCACGCCCTCTGCGATGCGAGGCATGTCGATGTCTTGGTTGTTCTCCTTGCACACCCAGCCGCCGTCGAGCCAGAGGATGTCGACGCTGCCATAGCGCTGCGGGTCCGTGATCTCACACATCTGGTTGTAGACAAACTGCTTGTAGCGGTTCCAGCGCCACGGCCATTTCTTGATGTCGTAGTTCACGTTGCGGCCGTTCTTTGTCGGGTAAACGTCCCACCAGTAGTCCTGCGAGTGCCAGTCGGGCTTGGAGAAATATGTGCCGAGCATGAATCCTTGCTCGCGGAAAGCCTGCAGCACGTATTTCAGCACGTCGCGCTTGGGGTTGCTCTTGAAGGCGTAGTTGGCGATGGAGAAATCGTCGTATTTGCTGTCGAACATGCAGAAGCCGTCGTGGTGCTTGGTGGTGAAGATCATGTACTTCATTCCGGCGTCCTTCATCACGCTTGCCCATTGTGTGGGGTCAAACTTCGTCGGGTTAAGGTCCTTGGCAAGTCCCCAATACCAGTCCTTGTATTGCTGGTAGGTCTGCGTGGTGTCGCGCGTTATCCAGCCTTCGTCGCAGATGGCCCAGCTCTCCACCATTCCGGGGACGGAGTAGAGTCCCCAGTGGAAGAGCACGCCGAACTTCTGGTCTTGCCATTTGCTGAGCTTGTCGAGCACCTTCTGGTCGGTGGGCCAAACGTATCCGTCGCTTTGCTCCATCACGTCGCCACGCTGTTGGGCGAACATGGTCAGCGAGAGCAAGCAGGCGAAGGCAAGGGTTATAATCTTTTTCATGGTTGTATGCTTTGTTGTTGGTGTGTTGTTCTTTGTTTGTGCTTTTAATCTTTAGCGGACGGTTATCGTGCCTTTCAAGAGGATGTTGTCGCTCGACGAGCCCACCATGACGGTGAAGTCGCCAGGTTCCACCACCTCCTTCAAGTCGCGGTCCACGATGTAGAGCTGCTCAGGCCCGATGTTGAAGGTGAAGCGGCGCGTCTCGCCAGCCTTGATAGGCTTGCGGTCGAAGGCGCGGAGCTGCATCATGGGCTGTGCCACCGATGCCACCTCGTCGTGGATGTAGAGCTGAGGCACCTCCTCGCCGTCGCGGTTGCCCGTGTTGGTCACGTCGAACGAGACGTCGAAATGGCGCGCGTCTTTCTGTGTAACGCTGAGGTTGGAATACTTGAACGTAGTGTAGCTCAGTCCGTAGCCGAAGGCGTAAAGCGGCTTGGCTGACATCTCCACATAGTTTGGCGCCTCGGCTTTCTTGTTGTAGTAGACGGGGAGCTGGCCCACGCCGCGTGGCACGCTGATGGGCAGACGGCCCGCCGGGTTGTAAGCACCGAAGAGCACGTCGGCAATGGCGGTTCCGCCTTCCTGTCCTGGATAGTAGGCGGTGAGGAGGGCGTCGGCGTTCTCAGCCGCCCAGTTCTTCTCCAAGGGGCGTCCCTCTATGTAGACCACCACGAGAGGCTTGTTGGTCTTTTTCAGTTCGCTGAGCAGGCGGTCTTGCAAGCCCAGGAGTCCCAGCGTGGCACGGTCGTAGCCTTCGCCCGATTCCATGTCGCTCACGCTGTTGGTGCTTGCCTCCGCCGCGCCGGTCTCCTTGTAGCTCGTCTTGAAGTCGCGCGCGCTGCTTCCGCCCACACAGGCTATCACCACGTCGGCACCGCGTGCAGCCTCCACCGCCTTGGCAATGTCGTTGGTGGTGGTGTCGCGCACGGCGCAGCCCTTCGCGTAGCTTATGTTAGCCGCGGGCAAGTATTGCTTCATGCCGTCGAGCACGGTCTTCACGATGCCTTGCTCTTGTGGCGCTGTGTAGTCGCCAAGCATGTTGTACACGTTGTCGGCGTTTGGTCCTACGAGCGCCACCTTCACGTCTTTCTTGAGTGGCAGCACGCCGTTGTTCTTCAGCAGGGTGATGGTCTTCTGTGCCACCTCGCGCGCCACCTCAACGTTCTCTGTCGTGCGCACGCCCTTTGCCGCCTTGTCCGGGTCTACGTATGGGTTTTCGAAGAGTCCCATCTGGAATTTCAAGCGCAGCACGTTGGCGCAAGCCGAGTCGATGACAGCCTCGTTGGTTATCCCGCGTTTCACCGCCTCGGCCAGTTCGGCGTAGGCGCGTCCGCCAAGGTCCACGTTGTCGCCGCCGTTGAGGGCGAAAGCGCCAGCCTCCGTTAGGTCACGCGCCACGTGGTGGGTCGTGAAGATTCCGTCCACGCTGTATAGGTCCGACACGGTGAAGCCCTTGAAGCCCCATTCCTTTCTCAGTATGTCTCTCAGGTAATAATCGTCCATCGTCGACGGCACGCCGTCGAGGTTGTTGTAGCTCGTCATCACCGACAAGGCGCCGGCGTTGATGGCCTTGCGGAATGGCGGCAGGAAAAACTGCCTTATCTCTCGCTTGCCGAGATATGTCGGCGCGCCGTTGTGGCCGCCCTCTGTCGTGCCGTAGCCGATGAAGTGCTTCAGCGTGGCTATCGTGGCGTAAGGCTTTGAGAGGTCGCCGCCGCCAAGGCCCTCGATTTCCGCCGCAGCTATGTCGCCAGCCAGTTTAGGGTCCTCGCCCATGTTCTCTTCCACGCGGCTCCAGCGCGGCTCACGGCAGAGGTCTATCACGGGGCCGTAGCTGATGTGCGCGCCTTGAAGGCGGACTTCCCGCCCTATCACGCCGCCCATCTCGCGCACAACGTCACGGTCGAACGTGGCGGCGAGGCCGAGCCCCGTGGGGAAGACGGTGGTGCCTATGGCCATGTGGCCGTGTGGCGCTTCCTCGGCAAGGAAGAGTGGTATGCCGAGGCGAGTGTTCTCAACCACGTATTTCTGCAAGGCGTTGCCGCAGAGCGCGGCGAGGCGTGGGTTGAGACCGTTGTCGAGAGTCTTCCTCGTCCAAGGGTCGGCGCGGTAGGTTGCCCAGAGCATGCCGATGTTGCCCTCGGCTATGTCTTTCTTGAACGTCTCGGAAGGCACTACCTTCTTTCTGCCGATGACATCATAATAGTCCCACGCGAGCGTGCAGCGCAGCTGCCCGATCTTTTCCTGAAGGGTCATTCTGCCCAACAGGTCACTAACGCGTTGCTCTACGGGCAGTTTGGCGTCGCGATATGGCAGGACGGTCTTCTGCCGTGCATAAGTGAAAAAAACGGCAGTCAACGCGGCTGCCGTTATCAAGGTTCGTTGGATGTGCATTTCTATGGTTTAGAATTTCTTTGCTTCTTTCCTGAACTCGTCTGGCCATAGGTGGTGTGCGTATTTGTAGCCGTAGAGGTCGTAGATGTGGCGCAGGCTGTCTACGCGCTTCTTGAACGCCTCAAAGTCCTTTGCGCTTGGCTGCAGCCACTGCACCTCCGCGAGGGCTGCCATGCGAGGCAACACCATATACTCCGCCTGGTTGGTCGTCGGGATGTACTCGGTCCACAAGTTTGCCTGCACGCCCTTGATGTGGGCCTTGACGGCTGGCGCCAGCTCTACAGGAACTGGCTCAAGGCTATAGACGTTGGCGACGTCGGAGAAACCGCCTATCGCTGGTGGCTCAGAACCCTTGTCCTTAGCCTGATAGTGGTCGAAGTAGAGGGCGCTGTTCGGCGACATGATGACGTCGTGGCCAAGCTTTGCGCCCTTGGCACCGGGCTCGGCTCCACGCCACGACATGATGGTTGCGGTGGTGTCGACGTCGCAGCCCAACAGCTCGTCCCAGCCGATGATCTTGCGGCCCTTGTCCTCAAGGTATTTCTGCACGCGCTTGGCGAAGTAACCCTGCAGGCGAGCTTCCTTCGAGATACCGTCATTATCGGTCAGGCCTTGCTTGGCAATCACGTCTTGGCACTTGGGACAACTCTCCCAGCGCACGCGGGGACTCTCGTCGCCACCGATGTGGATATATTGTCCGGGGAAGAGGTCGCAGATGTGGTCGAGGGTTTTCTCCACGAAGGTGTAGACCTTCTCGTTGCCGGCGCACAGGATGTCGGAATACACGCCCCAGTATTCGCCAGTCTTGTAAGGGCCGCCCGTGCAACCAAGCTCGGGGTAGGCTGCCAACGCTGCCATCATGTGGCCGGGCATGTCGACCTCGGGCACGATGGTGATGTATCTGTCGGCTGCGTATTTCACGATGTCGCGAATCTCGTTGTCGGTGTAGCTGCCACCGTAGGGTATGCCGTCCTCAAGCTCGCTGTTGTGGCCTGTCACGGTTTGGGCGCGCTTTGAGCCCACCTCGATGAGACGTGGGTAGCCGGGCACGTTGAAGCGCCAGCCCTGGTCGTCGGAGATGTGCCAGTGGAGGCGGTTCATGCTGTGCAAGGCAATCATGTCGATATATTTCTTCACGAACTCTGCGGGGAAGAAGTGGCGCGCGCAGTCGAGCATCATGCCGCGGTAGGCGAAACGCGGAGACGCGGTTACCGTTGCGGCGGGCATTTCGATGCTTTCGGCGCTATCGAGCACGGGCAGGGCCTTGCGAATGGCCTGCACGCCATAGAACACGCCAGCCGCCGTGGTGCCGGTGACGGTGACGCCACGCTTGTCGACCACGATCTCGTAAGCCTCAGGCGCGAGCTTTGCCTTGGCGTTGATCACGAGGCTGATGCCGGTCTTCGCCTTGCCCTTGACGGCTTGCTTGCCAAGCTCCAGCTTGGTCATGTCTTTCACGTATTGCACGAGGAACGCGGCGTTGCGCTCCATGTCGGCATTGCCTTCCGTGTAGTTGATCACAGTGGCTGCCGACAAGGTGTAGTCGCCACCCTTGGGGTTATAGTTGATTTTGTCGGGTGCTGGCACCACCTTGGCAAAGTCGACCTTCTCTGTTGCGCCCACGGCTGTGAGGCACATCATGAAAAGGGACAGTAAGAATGTTTTTCTCATGGTTTTGTTGGTTTGAAAGTTAATGGGGTTATTTGTCTTGTTACATTATTATAATCATGTTACGGTCATTCCATCGTGAAGTCGATGCGGCTTCCGCTGGTCAGCGTGCCATGACTGAAGAAGTTGGTCGACAGCTGCTGTCCGTCCACGGTCTTTGTCTTGATGAACCGCTTTGCAGGCGCGTCGCAGTTGATGACTGTCGTCTTGCCGTTCTCCAGGTGGAGCTTGACTTGCTTGAAGTAGGGCGTGCCGATTGCGTAGTCGGTGCTGCCAGGGCACACGGGATAGAAGCCCATGGCAGAGAAGACGTACCATGCCGATGTCTGTCCGTTGTCCTCGTCGCCGCAATATCCGTCGGGCGTGGCCTTGTAGAGGCGGTCCATCACCTCGCGTACCCAGTGCTGAGCCTTGCGTGGCTGGTTGCTCCAGTCGTAGAGGTAGATCATGTGCTGTATGGGTTGGTTGCCGTGTGCGTAGTTGCCCATGTCCATGACCTGCATCTCGCGAATCTCGTGAATCACTTGTCCGTAGTAGCTGTCGTCGAAGACGGGCGGGAGGTTGAACACGGAATCCATCATGGCGTTGAACTTATCCTCGCCGCCCATGAGCTGGATGAGGTCATCGGGACGCTGGAACACCGACCACGTGTAGTGCCAGGCGTTGCCCTCGGTGAACACGCCGCCCCACTTGAATGGGTTGTATGGCGTCTCCCATGAGCCGTCCTGCTTGCGGCCGCGCATGAGGTTGTATTCCTTGGAGAAGAGGTTGCGGTAGTTGAAGCTGCGCGTGTTGTAAGGCTCTATCACTTTCTTCTTCTTTCCAAGCGCCTTGCCGAGCTGGTAGATGCACCAGTCGTCGTAGGCGTATTCCAGCGTGCGCGCTGCGCTCTCGTTGATGCCCACGTCGCAGGGCACGTAGCCGAGCTTGTCGTAGTATTCCCAGCCATTCCTTCCGGTGGAGCTCACCGTTGGGTGGCAGGCGTGCGCTCCGTGGAGCACTGCTTGCCACAGGGTCTCGATGTCGTAGCCGCGTATGCCCTTGATCCAGGCATCAGCCACGATGCTTGCCGAGTTGTTGCCGACCATGCAGCCGCGATGACCCGGACTTGCCCACTCTGGCAGGAAGCCGCTCTCCTTATAGGTGTTGACGAGGCCTTGCTGCATCTCCGTGGCCATGGACGGATACACGAGGTTGACCAATGGGAAGAGACTGCGGAAGGTGTCCCAGAAACCCGTGTCGGTGAACATGGTGCCAGGCAGCACCTTGCCGTTGTAGGGGCTGTAGTGCACGGTGTCGCCCTCGGCGGTGAGCTCGTAGAACTTGCGGGGGAAGAGCGTTGAGCGGTAGAGGCACGAATAGAACGTGCGGAGGTGGTCGGTGTTGTCGTCGGTCACCTCCAAGCGCCCAAGGATGTCGTTCCAGCGCTTCTTGCCCTCTGCCTTCACGGTCTCAAGGCTCTTGCCTTCCACCTCCTTGAGGTTCTGCCACGCTTGCGCCTCGCTGATGAACGATGAAGCCACACGTGCCGTGACCTTCTCGCCACGCTTGCAGCGGAACGTCACAATGGCACCGCTGTGCTCGCCGTGGTTCTCGTAGCTGACGGTGAAGGGGCGGTCGAACGTCACGACGAAATAGTCGCGGAAGTTGTCGGGCACGCCGCCGCTGTTGCGCACGCTATATCCCGTGACGCACTGGCGCGCCGCGTCCACCTTTACGGCGGAGCCCTTGTCGTAGGCGTCAATCACGATGTTGGCGCTGTCGGTGGCGGGCATGGTGAAGTTGAACACGCAGGCGCGCTCCGTCGGAGCCATCTCCGCCTTGATGTCGTAGTCGGCGAGGTATACCTTATAATAATAAGGTGTCGCAGTCTCGCCCATGTGGGAGAACCACGAGGCGCGCGCCGTCTCGTCGAAGACGGGCTTGCCCACGGTCGCCATGAGCGAGAACTGTCCGTAGTCGTTGATCCACGGGCTTGGCTGGTGGGTCTGCTTCAGGCCGCGCAACTTGTGGGCGTCGTAGGTGTAGACCCATCCGTCGCCCATCTTGCCTGTCTGTGGAGTCCAGAAGTTCATGCCCCAAGGCATTGCCACAACGGGATACGTATTGCCCGTGGACAGTTCGAAGGAAGACTGGGAACCGACCAGCGGGTTGACATAATCCACGGGGTTCTCCACCGACAACGCCGGCAATGCTATCAAGGAAGCGAACAGTACAGATATGTATTTCTTCATTAAAATGATGTCTTGTTGTTGAGTTATGATTGCTTGCACGGATTAAAGAGAGCTCGAAGATTGCAGCGCCGCAAGCCGTTCGGG
>CAVHEN010000013.1:10343-65907 GCA_963635115.1 Oscillospiraceae bacterium
GCCGTTCGGGCTGTGGACGTACTGCGGATGTTGCCATTCGGGTTGCGGACGGGCACAGGGCCCGCCCCTGCAAAGCATTGTTAATCGGCTAAGCCGACATCTTTAGAGTCTTTTGAATCCGTGTGTGATGAAATGAATGCGTGAATTGTGTGCGATGAAACGTGTGAGACTCAAGGACGGTCAGCCTTTGCCGTGCCCCACTTTGAGGGCTTCGGGCCCATTACGAGCTCAAGCGTTCCACCGCCGATGATGTCGTCGTAGGAGATATAGCTTTTCGTGAGGGGCTTGCCGTTGAGCGTGGCGCGCTGCACGTAGATGTTCTTGTCGCTGTTGTTCTTGGCGACCACGGTGAACGTCTTGCCGTCGCCCACGTTCAGCTCAGCCTTCTGGAAGAGTGGCGAGCCGATGATGAACTTGCCGCCGGCAGGCTCTACCTGATAGAGGCCGCAAGCTGATATGACATACCATGCCGACATTTGGCCCACGTCCTCGTTGCCGCTGAGTCCGTCGGGCGCGTTGAAGTACATCTCGCGGAACACCTGGCGCAACAGTGGCGCCGCCTTGTAGGGTTGGCCCACATAGTTGTACATGTAGATGACGTGATGGCTTGGCTCGTTGCCGTGAGCATACTCGCCGATGAGTCCGCTGATGTCTGGCGAAGCCTCGCTGCCATGGTCACCCTTGACCACGAAGAGCGAGTCGAGCTTCTTGGCGAAAGCCTTCTCGCTGCCAAAGAGGCCCACGAGTCCATGCACGTCGTGAGGCACGAGCCACGTGTATTGCCAAGCATTGCCCTCGGTGAAGTCGTCGAAGCGGTGCACAGAGTGGAAGGGGTTGAACTGCTCGCGGAAGTTGCCCTTGCTGTCGATGCCACGCATGAAGTTGACCCTCTTGTCGAAATATTTGGCGTAGCTCTTGCTGCGGTTGTTGAAGTATTCGTAGTCGTCGGTCTTGCCGAGCTGCTTGGCCACCTGCGCCGTGCTCCAGTCGGCAAGTGCATACTCCAGGCCCTTTGCCACGGTCTCGTTGGTCGTGTCCTTGTCGAACGGTATGTATCCGTACTCGCGCAGCTGCTTCAGTCCGCGCTCATCGAGCAGTTGCGAAGCCTTCATGGCGGTGAACGCCTCTTCCTTGTTGGTGTAGAGCCCCTTGAGCACGAGGTCGGCGAGCACAACCGTGCCTGGATTGCCCACCATGCAGTCGGTCTCGTTGTTCCACAGGTGCCATACGGGCAGCTTGCCCTGCTTGGCGAAGATGCTCATGAAGGTGTTGCCGATGTCGGCGCAACGGTCGCGGTGGATAAGGGTGAAGAGAGGCATTTGGGCGCGGTAGGTGTCCCAGAGCGAGAACGTGGTGTAGCGTTTGCCGGTAGCGGCGTCGGCGTCGCTTATCTCAGATGGCGCGGTCATGGTGTGGTAGAGGGCGGTGTAGAAGATGGTGCGGTTGTCGGCGTTGGCCGTCTCTATGCTCACGCGACCCAGCTCCTTGTCCCACTGCTTGTCGGCTTGCTCCTTCACCTGCTCGATGTTCCACGACGTCAGTTCCTTGTTGAGGTTGGCGCGCGCCGCGTCGATAGACGAAGCTGAGATGCCCACGCGTGCCATGATGGCGGAGCCATTGTTGTCGGCTGCGCGCAGGTAAGCCACTGAGTCGCCCTGCTGACTGGTCTTCGACACGGGGCGGTTGAACTCAGCGTAGAAGTAGACGCGCTGGTCCTTCGCCCAGCCCACTGAGTAGCGGTAGCCGGCGATGGCGGTGGGGGAGAGTTGCGTGAAGTGGCACTCGCTCAGCTTGTCCCATCCGATGCCCTGCTTGAGGTCGAGCCTGAGCTGCGGCGTGCTGCCACCGGGGAAGGTGTAGCGGTGAAGGCCCGCGTGCGCCGTCGCGGTGAGCTCCACCTTCACGCCGTCGCCCGTGACCACGGTATAGAATCCCGGCACGCACTTCTCCGTGCCGCGGTTGATGGTGGTTTGCCTCTCGTTGTCGCTCACCACGGGCAGCAATGCCACGTCGCCGAGGTCGCCGATGCCGGTGCCGCTGAGGTGGGTGTGGCCGAAGCCGATGATGATGTCGTCGCTGACGTGATAGCCTGAGCACCAGTCCCAACCGCGCGTCACCATGGTGGGGCCGAGCTGCACGAGGCCGAAGGGCACGTTGGCGCCGTAGAACACGTGGCCGTGGCCGCCCGTGCCGATGGCGGTGTTTACGTACTGTGTGTACGTCCCGGCTTGTGCGCCGAGCGACATTCCCGCGAGAAGTGCCGCGGAAAAGATTTTCTTGATAGTTATGGTTTTAAGCATAATATGAGATGATTAATCGAGAGTATATAGTTCTTGTCAATAAGCGCAATCTTGGCGTGTTTTTGGGAAGTTTTTGGTTTGTCACAATTTCTTTACAAAGGTAATGAAAATAGTGATAACAAAAGGATACTGATTAGTTAAGAAATATTTAAAAGCGACGAGGGTGATATTATTGCTGGAAATGGCTACGGCTTCACGCCGTAATGGCGATGCCTTTGCGCCGTAATGGCGTCGGCTTTGTGCTGAAATCGCGATGGCTCAGCGCCGTAAGGCCGACGGCACAAAAATGAATGCCGTTGACGGTCTGCACGACTGTCAACGGCATTTCTTATTCTTAGCCTTGTTCCTTGTTCGGAAATTTATCCTTGCTTGCTCTGAGTCTTATTTTGCTTTTTCCGCGTTTGGCATCATTCGCCCAGCGTGAAAGGCTGGCAAACAATGTCGGGTTGAGCTCCGCGACTGTCGGCGTCGCTGAACCTCACCTCCACGACCTTCTTTTCGCCAGGCATGAGCGCGAAATAGTTGTCGGAATAGAGCACCGGCAATATCTGCTCGCCGTCGCTGCCCACGAGGTTGAGCCTGACGAGCAGGGCGGGGGCGTCGCCCGTGTTGCTAACCTCTACCGTCCCGCGCCATTCGTCGCCTTGCTTCTCGAAGTGCCTCGCGAGGCTGAGCCGCGGCTCGCCCAAGGTCTTGGCAAGCGACTGCAGGTTGTCGGGCTCGCGGCCCTCGACGTAGAAGTTGTCCGACACCACCGCAGTGCCATCCAGGAGGCGCAGCCTGAGTAGCCACACGTCCTCGTCGGGAGCCGTCACTTCGGTGAAGATCGCCACGGTGGTGTCGCGGTCGGGTTGTGTCTTCGCGGTCTTCGTGGCGATGACGTTGCCCTTGGTGTCCATCATGTGCATCTCCGCCGTCAGTGGCTTCCGCAGGTCGCGGCAGACGTTCACCACCTCCACCTCGCGCTCTGCCGGATTCCACTGTATGTGCAGCGGCTCGCACGCCTTCTTTATGCCGAAATAAGCCGCCGTGGGCTCAAGGTAGTAGTCGTAGGTCTGCCACACCATGTTTGGCCAGCAAGGGTGGCTCATCCACATCAGCAGACCCTGGCGGTCGGTCTGCCGGCTCTCGAACATGGCGCGGTGGCCGTCGTAGTTGAGCCATTGCGCCCACTCGGTGAACTGTCGCGGCGACTGTGGCTTGCCGAAGTGCCGCTCCATGATGGCGTTGAAGTCCTTGCAGCGTGGCGCGCCCTCCATGCAGAAGTCGTGTTGCCCCCACGAGTCGTCGTCGAACGAGAGGCTCTTCGGGCTGAGGAAGCGGCTCAGGCTCTGCCATGTAGGAATGTTGGGCATGCCCTCCTCGGAGTGGAGCTTGTGGGAGAGGCGCTTGAAATAATATGCCGTGGGCTTCATGCAGTAGGGGCCATGGCCGCTCGCCACGTCGTCGGCAGAGGAGCCGATGTAGGAGAGTTGCGGGTGAAGGGTGCTGATGGAGCTCTGCAGCGCGCTCTGCAACGTGGCGGGCGGGAACCCCTCGTTGCGGCCACAGTAGAGGGCTATAGACGGGTGCCGCCTGACGAGGCTGATGACGTCGCGCGCGTTTTGCATGAACATCGCCTCGTCGTCGGGGTCGGGTCCGTCCCACGGGTTGGCGAGCCAGAAGTCTTGCCACACCATGATGCCATATTTGTCGCACGCGTCGTAGAACTCCTCGTCGCCGATCTGTCCCACCCAGTTGCGTATCATGTTGAGGTTCATGTCGCGGTGGTAGCGCACGGTGGCGTCATACTCTCGCCCACGGTAGCGCAGGTTAGCCTCGGAGAATCCCCAGTTGCCGCCCAGCGGGTCCACGCGCTTGCCGTTGACGAAGAGCTGCAGCCGCTTACCCTTGCCGTCGGGCGAGGTCTCAAGGGCGGTGCTCATCTGCCGCAACCCTGCCTTGAAGCTGAGCGTGCAAAGCGTGTCGGCGCCGGAGGTCAGCGAGAAGCCGGCGTCGTAGAGGTAAGGCGTGCCGTAGCCGTTGGGCCACCAGAGCTTCATCCGTTGGCGCGCGAGCTGACTGTATTCCGCCGGCGCGAAACTCACGTCGCGGCTCTCGCCTGCCTGCACGGTGATGTCCTTTGAGAAGCGCAGTGGGCCTATCCATCCGTTGAGCGTCACCTTGGCGGGCTCCTCGCGCGTGGAGACGACCCTGACGGTGGGCGTCATCGTGGCGAGCGTGTCGGCTTGCGTCAGCTCGGTGGTCACCAGTGGGTCGGCGAGGCTAAGGCCGTAGTCTTGTGTGAGATACACGTCGTTCCAGATGCCCATGCAGCGGCCTGGCGTTGAGGTTATCCAGTCCCAGCCTATCGTGGGCGTGAACGTGGGGTTGTCGGCACACAGCGCGCCACCGTTGAGGTCGGTCGAGCGCGCGGTTTTCAGCTTCACGGGACCAGGGTGTGCGTTCTTCACGACGTGGACCACAAGCTCGTTGTGGCCGTCGCGCAAGAGGTTGGACACGTCGAAGCGGGCGCGCGTGAAAGCGCCGTCTATCCTGCCCACGTGCTGGCCGTTAAGCTCCACCGTGGCACGCCAGTCGATGCCGTCGAAGCACAAGTACTTGTGTGGCCTTGTGGCGGCAAGCGTGGCGTCGCCATTGCTTATCGCCCCGTCGCTCACCATGATGTCGGCCTTGTAGGTGAAGTCGGAGTTGAAAAACGACTCCGATACCTGCCTCATGTTGTTGGCAATGGTCGTCTCCGGCACCGCGCCCACGTTGATGTAGCTTGTCAGGGCCGTTCCGGGCACGGTGGCCTCTATCCATGGCGACGTGCCTTTGAGGGGCTTCGTGCCGTCTGCGCAGTCGCGGCGCAGCTGCCAACGGTTGATAGACAGTTTGCCCTCGCCCAAGCAGAGGCTGTTGCTTGGCATTGCCACCAAGCCGCCTCGCCCGAGCACTTCAAGCTCTGCCACGCCGTAGGTGCTGCCTTGTGGCGCGGTGAGCCACAGACGCACGTAGCGACCTCGCGCCTTGATGGGCACGGTCGACACGCTGCCATCCTTGGCAGGCTTGAGCCGTGCCACGTCGTGCCAGTTGGTCCCGTCGTCTGAAACCTGTGCCATGCCCGCCTTTGCCGCATAGACCCAGTGTATGCGCAAGCGGTCGATGTCTGCGCTCGTTCCGAGGTCAACCTTCAGCCATTGCGGTTGGCTGGCCTCGTCGGGGTTAGCCACCCACGCGCTGTAGAAATGCTCTGACGGCAACCAGCTCATGTTGCGCTGCTTCCATGCCATGGAGAACATCTCGAACTTCTCTGGCATGTCGCATGCCGCGCCCTCGTCAATCTCGTATATGCGCCACCACACCGCCGACGGCATGGTGAAGCGGAACCTCAGTCCGCGCCACGCCTCGCCCTTGCGGTCGAGCGGAATGGCGACGATGCCGCGGCGCAGGGGCAGGTTGGTCAGTCCGGTTTGCTTGTTGGGGTCGGTGGAGACGGTCTGCCATGTCTTGTAGCCGGGCAGGCCGTCGTGCTTGGCGTGGCCGATGTTGCCCCACGCCTTCCCGTCGGTTGTGCCTTCGATGTCGATGCGCCAACCCTCGGGCAACTTGGTGTCGTAGGCCGTCTCAAAGCATAGGCGCAGCGTGTCGGCGTGCACGGTCATGCCCTGCCAGAGGTATTGCAGCCATCCGTCGGGACCATAGACGTAGTAGGCCGCCACCTTGTGGCCGTCGATGCCCTTCAGCCTGTCGCGCGAGGTGTCCACGCCCTTGTTTGTGGACACCGTGAGCGTCGTGGGCTCGCCCTTGGTCAAGAGACCGTCGGTGGTGAGCTGGGCGGTGAGGTTGGCGTCGATGCTCGTCGACGCCGTGGCTTGCCTGTTGAGGGCCAAGTCGCGGTAGTCGTTGTCTGTGACGAGCTGCGGCGCGGTGTGCTCCGCCCTGTTGCCAGGGTAGAGCCCAATTCCGCGGTTGTGGTTGCTTTGTGCCGGCGCTGTTGCGGCAAGTGTCAAACTCAGCGCTGCCATGATAATGTGAACATTCATATTATGCATTGTGACAACCCGTGGGTGGTTGTTGTTAGAGGAGGTTATCTTTGTCTTTTTGCAAAGATATTAATATTTAAGCTTAGTGTGAAAGTTTCCTTAGGTTATTTTCTTGTCGTTGCCACAATTGTGGCATTCTCGTGGTTTCTTGTCACCTTCATGTTGTCGGTGGGCGCGTCGAGCGGGATGTCAAGGCTGAGTGTTGTCACCCAGTCGGTGTATTGCAGCGAGACGTGCAGCGTGTTGTTGTCGGTCACGCCGTAGCTTCCTGCCACGTTGAAGTTGCGGCTTATGCCGCTGAACCTGCCGCGCGCCTCGACGGAGTAGACGGGTGTGACCGGCGTGCGCGTCGATGTCCACACATTATTGTATAGGTTCAGCGTCACGGTGTCGCCGTCCTGAACGTAGCTGAACACTATTTCACCCTGTCGCGACGAGCGGCGCACGGCTATTTCCGACCATCCCATTTGGTTCTTGCCCAGCGCGAGACGGATAGGCGAGGGGAGCAGTTCGCCGATGGCATTGCCCTCTGCAGGCGGCAGCGCATAGCTATTCATGCGTTGGCTGTAAAGCTCGGGGGCGATGTTTGGCGCAATGGGCGTGTCGGCAACGGTCGGCAGGAGTTGCCGCCAGAAGAGGCGGCGCGGCTTGATGCCGTCGGTTGCAGAACACTCCGTGATCACGGCCACCATGTCTTTGTCGGGAATGATGAGGATGTACTGCCCGTAGGCTCCATCGGCACGCGATGCGCCTGGGTATTCGCAGCACCACATTTGGTAGCCATATCCGAAGGCCCCGTTGTCGATTTGCTTCCCTTTCATCGCCTTAGCCCAATCGGCTGACAGGAGTTGCTTGCCTTGCCATGCGCCGTCGTGAAGGAGCAGCAGCCCAAACTTGGCAAGCGACTCCGCCTGCAAGCGCAGTCCCCAGCCGCCCGTGTTGAAACCTTCGGGGCTCGTCTCCCATTCTACTTCCGTGATGTGCAGCGGGTTGAACAAGCGCGCCTTGAGATAGTCGAGCAGCTTGACGCCCGTGGCCTTTTGAACGATCACGCTAAGGAGATAGGTGCACATGGAGTCGTATTTGAATTGCTTGCCAGGGGTTGCCACGGGCTTGCCAAGCCATGTCTGGCACCATTGGTCGCCATTGTTGCGCATTTCCCAGTCGGGCTCTATGCCCGACGACATGGTGAGCAAGTCTCTCACCGTCATGCGTTTGTAGTTGGCGGAGCGGTTGAATGATTTAGGGAAGAAGTCGGCCACGCGGCTGTCCAGCCTCAGCTTGCCGTCGCCAATTGCCATGCCCACCGCCGCTGATACGAAAGTCTTTGAGCATGAGAACAATGTGTGCATGCTCTCCTTGCTCCATGGCGCGGGGTACGCCTCGCCGACAACGCTGTCGTGCCTAAGCACCATCACGCTGTGGATGCTTGTCTTTGGCAGCGCCATGAGCGAGTCGGTGAGGCGGACAATCTCGTAAGAGGAAATGCCGCAACGCTCGGGAAGTGTGCGTGGAAGGTCGCCGGTTTGGGCTTGCGTCGTGGTCAAGGCGGAAGCCAAGAGAAGCGCGGAGAGCGCAATGTGGAGTACTTTCATATTATAAAGGTGTTTGGGGGTTACTTCATGGAAAGTCGTCGTGATAGTAAGCTGTTGCCGTTGCCATTATTTGAAGTCGACGAGAAAAGCCACAAGGTCATCGTTCTCCTTCAGTAGCAGCTTCTTCCTCAACCTATAACGCGCGCCCTCCACGCCGCGGACGCTGAGGCCGGTCAGCTCGGCTATCTCCTTGGTGTTGAGGTTTAGGCGCAGGTACGCGCAAAACTTGAGGTCGGTGGCGGTGAGCATCGGGAACTTCTCGCGGAGATGACGGAAGAACTGCTTGTGGATGAGGTCGAAGTTTTCTTGGTAAAGCTTCCAAGTCTCGTTTGTGCGTCCCTTCTTGTCCATGATGCCTTGCAGCGCCATTGACGCAATTTCCTTTCCCTTGTCTTGAAGCTGACGTTCGAGCAGTTGCTTCTGCTGGGTTTCTATTATTCGTTGTTTCTCCGAGAGTTCCAGGTCTTTTCGCAAGCGCTCTTCCTCCATTTCCACCATCTGTCGCCTTATTGTCCGGCGCTCTTTCCATCGTGCCACGTAATAGGCCACGAGCCCAAGCGCCACGCAGTAGAGTAGAATCATCGGGATAGTGCCCCACCAAGGCGTTGGGTGTTGAAACTGGAAGGTCTTGCTGTCGATGAGTTTGCCAAGGGCGTCCCTTGCCTCGCACCTTAGCTCATAGCTGCCATAGGGCAGGTTGCCGTAGTGCACGATGGGCTTGTCGGAATGCGACGTGGCAAGCAGGCCGCCGCCTTTCAGGACGAACGTGAACCGCATCGCCACGTCGTTGTAGTTGGCATAGTTGAAGCGCACGGTAAGGTCGCCGTCGACCTTAGGCTTGTCTTTGCTGATGTCCACGACCGTCTCGCCGTGCGATGGGCTTACGCACCACGCCCTGTCGAGCCACAACTTGTTGTTGGCTGAAGCCTTGCTTTTGGCGGAGACCGTCGCCATGTCCATCCGTCCCACGCCCTCGTTCATGCAGAAATAGGCATACCGGCCAAACACCTTCACCGTGTTGAGGTTGTCGCTGCAGTCGAGGCCGAAAAACGCCGCGGGCACGTCGAGAATCTTCTTGTAGTTTCTTTTGCCAGACTTCTCGGCGATGGAGTAAAGCTCATATCCTTTTATCGTTGACAGCCAAAAGCGGTGATTGTCTACCGTTGAGGCCGCCACCACGTCGGCTCCTATCTGTCTCTCAAGTGCCGTCATGCGCGTCATTCCCGCCTCGGCGCGGTAGAGGTGCCTGCCTTGTGCAAGCACCACCTCGCCGTCTATCTTCATCACGTGGAAGAAGGCGCCGTTGCTCGACTTGGGCACAACCGGGAAGTAGTCGATGCGCAGGGCGCGCTTCATGTCGCCGCTCATCTCTATGCGATAGAAGCCCTTGCTCATGTTGGCAGCCCAAATGGTGCCATGGCTGTCGACCTCAAGCTGTCGCACTGGCGCGCAGAAGTCTTTCACCGTGGTCAGGAACCGCCATGAGTCGCCCACATGCTTATATACACGTATGTCGGTGTAGCTCGATTCCACGAGATAATCGTTGTCTTCGTTCACCATGTGCCGGCATATTGAGGTGCTGCTTGCAGTGATGTTGTCAACCAATGGCTTCGAACTCAAGCCTCGCAGCAACTGTGGACCGTGGTTGTTGCCGACGATGAGGTCGTTGCCAAAGCGTGACACATGCCAGTTTTGCCCGTGTGTGCCAGGAATGGGATTGAAGCCGTGGCCGTTGTATAGCAGCGCGTTCTGGTTTGTTGCCATGATGAGGCCGTTGGGGCCATCGTATACGTCGTAGACCATGCCAAACGGGCAACGGAGGAGCGCCAGCGAGCCACTGCCTTGGCGTATCAAGGCGATGCCGTTGTCGAGTGCCGCCCATACGTTGTTGTCCTTGTCGGCGAACACGTCGAGCACGGTGTTGTTGCGGAGCATGCTTTTGGTGTTGTAGCTCCATAGCTCCTTGCCCGACTTGCCTATCGCCATTATGCCATTGAGTATGGTGCCAATCACGATGGCGCTCCCGTCTCTTGTCACGGTGGCGCGGTTTATGCCCGAGGTCAACAGCTTGTCGTCGATGTCGGTGTGGAACGGGCGGACCACGTTGCCGGTGCGGAAGTGTTGGGCCTGGTCGCCGTCGAGCAAGAACAGGCCGTGGGAAACGGTGCAAAGCACAGTCTTGTCGCCCCATGCCAACATTGCCACCACGTCGTCGTTGCCCACGTCTTGCCGGCTTGTCACGGGCAAAAGCCGGTCGCCTTCCACCTTATATATACCGTGCCCTATCATTTGAGCAAATATCGTGCCACGGCAGTTGAAGAAGAACAGCGGCAGAGTCTTTGGATTGTAATGAGCCGTCACCTTCTTGCCGTCGTATATGAACCATGAGCAAAACGATTGGAAGATGACATTGCCGTCGCGCAGCTTAAAGATCTTCCATATCTCGTCGTGGTGTGGCTTGTAGCCTTTCAGTTGCTTCCAAAGGCTCGTGTATTTCCACGCGCCGAATCCATCGCGCTGGAAGAATCCGAACTCCTCGTAGCTACCGGCGTAGACCCTGTCGCCGTCTGCCATCACCGAGCGCACTAAGGTGTTGTTCGGCAATGGCGTTTGCGTCCATGTGTAGCCGTCGAACGACAGCATGCCGCGGTTGTTTCCGACGTGCATCACGCCCCGAGGGTCTTGCGTTATCGACCAGTTCTGCAGTCCGCCATCATATTGCGCGGGTCCGTAGTTGGTCAGCACGGGCATGAATCGCTGGCCCTTGGCCACGATGAGCCATGAGCAGACCATGACGGCGCACAACAACAACCTCAGCCGCATGGTGGACATGCAAAAGTGTGGCGAAGGGAATGTTCGCATGGTGAAGTTTTTAGATTTACAGAGCAAAAGTAGTAAAATTTTTTGGATTATGCAAGAAAAAGCACTACGATTTGCGCTTTCTGGCTTATTTCTAGGCGGCGTTGCTTCTGTCTGTGTATTAATGCGTTATAAGAAAAAGCGTAGTAAAAGCGTAGTGCCGTTTCGGCGATAAGTGGTAGTAGTGTAGGCGGAAATTTGCGGAGAGTCCGAAACGACCGTAACTTTGCGCCATACAACCAATTCACTAAAAATAATATGAAACGATTACTTCTATCAATGCTCGTGGCATTGAGTTCCCAAGGCATTTGGGCACAGTCGCAAACAGTAAAGGGTACTGTTGTGGACAAGACAGGCGAACCTGTAATTGGCGCAACGGTACAAGTAAAAGGCACCAAGATAGCCGTTGTTACCGATCTCGATGGCAAGTTCACGCTTTCCGGCGTTTCGGAAGGCTCCGTCGTCGACGTATCTTATATAGGCATGAAGTCGCAATCGGTGAAGGCGGCTGCCAACATGAACATCAGCCTCGCCGACGACTCCAAGATGCTCGACGAGGTCGTGGCTATAGGTTACGGCTCCGCCAAGGCCAAGGACCTCACATCTCCCATCGCCGTGGTGAAGGGCGAGGAGCTTACGTCCATCCCCGCGTCCTCGCCCATGGCTGCCATCCAAGGCAAGGTCGCCGGCGTGAACGTGGTGAGCAACGGCACTCCTGGCGCAGGCCCGACCGTGCGCATCCGCGGCAATGGCTCGTTCAGCAATTCCAATCCACTTTATGTCGTGGACGGAATGTTCTACGACAACATCGACTTCCTCAACACAGGCGACATCAAGGACATGAGCGTGCTGAAGGACGCCTCGGCTGCCGCAATCTATGGCGTGCGCGCTGCCAACGGCGTGGTGATAATAACCACCAAGAACGGAACGCGCAACCAAAAGACACAGATCAGCTATGACGGCTACGTGGGCGTGCAAAGCGCTACGAACAAACTGAAGATGGCCAACTCAAGCCAATACGCGCAAATGCTGATGGAGGCCGACTACGACACCTACAGCCCTTACCTGAAGGCGAGCATCGACCGCTTCGGCGGCAGCCACGCCGACTCCGACTTCCACAAGTGGACCTACGGTTCGGACACCGACTGGTATAAGGAGCTGCTGCGCGAGGCAATCATCACCAACCACGCCCTCACCGTGAGCGGCGGTTCCGAGAAGGTTGCCTACTCCGTCGGCATGAGCTACCTCTACCAGAACGGTATAATGAAGACGGACAACGACTACTCTCGCCTCAACTTCCGCGCCTCGCTCGACTACGATGCCACACCGTGGCTCAAGGTGGGAGTCAACGCCGTCTACTCAAAGTCGAACCAGACAAACCCCAACATGAGCACGTGGCAGCAGGCTTTCAACGCGCCAGGCATATATCCGGTCTACGACCAGAGCAACGAGGCTGCGACGCCAGAGAAGTTTGCCTCGCCATCGTCGGTGGGCTTCACCAACAACTTCTACAACCCCATCGCCACCGCCTACTATTATAACAGCAAGAACCGCACGCAGCAGTTCCTCAACACCTATTATGCCGACTTCACCATCGTGCCGTCGAAGCTCCACTTCAAGACGTCGGTGAGCTACGACCACTCCACCATCGAGGGTTATGTCTTCACGCCGAAATACTACATCAGCGAGCAGATACACCTCGACAACAACAGCCTGTCGAAGACGATGACCACATATAATAATTATGTGTGGGACAACACGCTCAACTATAACGACTCGTGGGGCAAGCACAGCCTTGGCGTGATGCTTGGCCAGTCGATGCGCCAGGAGAAGTATCACATCATGACCGCCACGGCAAACAACGTGCCTGAGGACGAGGAGCAATACTGGTATGTGAACCAGGGCGACGAGAACACGCGCAAGTCGAGCGAGGGCGCTTACCGCTATCGTGGGCTCAGCTGGTTTGGCAGGGTGAACTACAACTACGCCAGCAAGTACTACCTCATGCTGACCTTCCGTGCCGACGGCAGCTCCAAGTATCAAGAGCATTGGGGCTACTTCCCATCTGTCGGCGCGTCGTGGGTCATCAGCGAGGAGCCTTTCTTCAAGAACAATGTCAAGGGCATCGACTATCTCAAGCTCCGCGCCAGCTGGGGCAAGCTCGGCAACGACCACGTGGCGGCGAGCGACGGCTTCGCCTCGATAACCACAGGCAACTCAGCGAGCGGCGTCTTCGGCAACAGCACTTACGCCGGTTACCAAAACAACACATATTATAGCTGGCTCAAGTGGGAGCTTGTGGAGGAGACCAACGTCGGCATAGCCCTCAGTGCCTTCCACAACCGCCTCAGCTTCGATGCCGACTACTTCCACCGCATGACTAAGAACGCCGTGATCTCCACCAAGCTGCCGTTCCAGAACGAGACCCTCGCCGGCAACTACGGCAAGATCCTCAACCAGGGATTCGACATCACGACGGGATGGAGCGACACCATCGGCAACGACTTCAAGTACACCATCGGTGCCAACCTCAGCTTCCTTTGGAACGAGGTGAAGAGCCTTAACGGCGCCAACATGGTGAGCGATGGCAAGACCTACAACATCGTGGGCGAGGAGATGAACTCCTTCTACGGCTACAAGGTCATTGGCATCTACCAGAACCAGGCGCAGATCGACGCCGACCCCATAGCCAAGGCCAACGGTTGCGAGCCAGGCGACTTCATCTATGAGGACAGGAACAACAACGGCGTGCTCGACGGCGAAGACCGCCAGGTGCTCGGCAGCTACTTGCCAAACTTCACCTATGGCATCAACTTCGGCGCCGAGTGGAAGAACATCGACTTCGCCATCTCAACCTACGGACAGGCCGGAGCGCAGATGTACAACCGCAAGCGTGCACTGAGATACGCGCAGAGCAACTTCAACTTCGACGCGGCGCAGTACACCGACCGCTGGACCGGCGAGGGCTCCACAAACACCAACCCCTCTGCCAAGGCCCTCATCAAAGGATGGAACGTCAGCGACCAGCGCGTCAACTCCTACTTCGTGGAGAGCGCAAACTACTTCCGCATCCAGAACGTGACGCTCGGCTATAGCTTCCGCAACATACGCATGGGCAGCTACGTGTTGCCGAAGATCAGGCTCAGCCTCACTGCCGACAGGCCGTTCACCACGTTCTCCGCCCACGCCTTCTCACCTGAGGTCAGCGACGCGTCGGGATGGGACACCAACGTCTATCCTCTCACCTCGACCTACACATTCGGCGTTCAAATCAACTTCTAAAGTCAACTCCTACAAAACAAGAACAACATGAAACTGAGAAATATAATTCCGGCTATCGCCCTTGGAGCAATAACCCTCTCCATGGCAGGTTGTGGCAATTACCTTGACATCGATCCCGAGAACAAGACTCCGGAGACCAAGGTCGACTACACCAATACAGACAACATGTACATGCCCGTGTCGGGCGTCTACGCCAAGATACGCACCGGCGCGTGCCACTGGGTCATCTGGCCCCTCTCGACCGTGCGCGACGACGACATGTGGTCGGGCCGCCTCGACGACCAGCAGCTCCTTGTCGACTTCGGCAAATACAAGTACGACAACACCTTCTGGGGTCTCAACGAGATGTGGAACCAATACTACGGCATCGTCAAGATGGCAAACTCTGCCCTTGAGAGCCTCGACAGCTATGCCGCCAACGCCAAGAGCGAGACGCTGCAGAAGCAGTATCGCGCCTATTGCGGCGAGGTGCGCTTCCTCAGGGCATACGCCTACTACCGCCTCTCGCAAGCCTTTGGCGACGTGACCATACTTGAGACTAACAACCAGGTGGACCTCACCCGCTCGAAGCGTGCCTCCGTGCAGAAGTACATGCTCGACGACCTGCAGTTTGCCATCGACAACTGCGAGCGCAAGCGACCCAACGAGATGGACCACTACGGCGCCGTGACGGCATACACCGCCGAGCTGCTCGCAGCCAAGGTGCGCATGGACCGCGAGGAGTGGGCAGAGGCAGAGACGCTGACGAGCGACATCATCGGCAGCGGCAAGTTCAGCCTCTATGCCGACTACTACGAGCTGTTCAAGATAAAGGGCAAGGAGTGCGACGAGTCGCTTTTCGAGGTGCAGTGCACCGACTTCGGCCAAAGCTCGGGCGACATGGTGGACGTGGACCAGTGGTTCGTGTTCCAAGGCCCCGGCAGCATGGGCGGCTGGAACTTCATGCGCTATCAGCCCGAGTTTGAGCAATGGGCTGAGCAGCGCGGCGAGAGCGTGCGCGCCACCACCATCTTCATGGAGGGCAACCACGCCACGCCGAGCGGCGACAACATAGGCGGCAAGAGCGGCGAGTACTTCAACGGAAAGGCTTACACGCCGACCTGCGAGCTCACCGAGGGCAGGTCGAAGTATGGCGCCAACAACAACGTGCGCGTCTTGCGCTATGCCGACGTGCTCCTGATCAACGCCGAGGCAAAGGTGAGGCAGGGCAAGAGCGGCGACGAGCCGTTCAACCTCGTCAGGCGCCGCGCCAAGATGCAGGACATCAAGAACGTCACCGTGGACCAGATCATCGACGAGCGTCGCATAGAGCTTGCCGGAGAGTGGGGAGAGCGCTACAACGACCTCGTGCGCACAGGCAAGGCGAAGGACGTGCTCGGAGCGGCAGGATGGACAGAGGACAAGACCTATTACCCCGTGCCGTTCACGCAGCTCAGCGACGTGCCCGCTCTGAAAAACGACCCGAAGGATTAACTTTTCCGGTGTCGGCTCGTGTGGGATGAGGCTCTTCAAGATGGATTTCGCCGCGTTGCGGTTGCGCCGCAAAGGCAGCGCGATCGCGCCGCAAGGGCGTTGCGGTTGCGCCGTAACGCCGACGCGATTGCGGCGCGAAGCCAAACGAGGGAAATCGGCACGACGAACCCGCCCAAACGAGTCGACACGGAAACAGAATTAACAATGTAAATCGACATTTGCATGAACAAGACAAAGAAAGTGATGTTCCTTACGCTGCTCTCCGCCTTCGCGCTCTGCGCTTGCGCATCGCATGAGAGCGGGGGCAGCGTTGAGAAGAAAACCGATGGCGTGCGGCCAGAGTCGTTCGTCTCCGACTCTGCCATGCTCGACTACGTGGAGCGCGTGCACCTGAATTATATGTGGGATGGGGCAGAGCCGGTGTCGGGTCTCGCCCGCGAGCGCATCCACCTCGACGGCGTGTATCCGGAGCACGACGAGGATGTGATAACCTTGGGCGGCAGCGGCTTCGGCGTGGCAGGACTGCTGGCAGGCATCGACCGCGGCTTCATTGCGCGCGACAAGGGCGTGGAAAGGCTCACGAAGATAGTAGACTATCTTGGACGTGCCGACCGCTTCCATGGCGCTTGGCCGCATTGGCTCTATGGACCCACGGGCAAGGTGAAGCCATTCGGGCAGAAAGACGACGGCGGCGACCTCGTGGAAAGCTCGTTCATGATGGCGTCGCTGCTCTGCGCAAGGCAGTATTTCAAGGATGGCAACGCCGATGAGCGCTCGCTCGCCTCGAAGATAGACCAGCTGTGGAAGGACATGGAGTTCGACTGGTACACGCGTGGCGGACAGGACTCAATCTATTGGCACTGGTCGCCAAACTACGGTTGGGAGATGAACTTCCCGCTCGCCGGCTACAACGAGTGCCTCATTGTCTACGTCCTCGCCGCGTCCTCGCCCACGCATCCCGTCGGCGCGAGTGCCTACCACAAGTGTTGGGCGCGCGGTGGCGACATCGTGAGCAGTGCCTCGCCCTATGGCTATCCGCTCAGGCTGAAGCACAATTACGCCGAGCAAACGGGCGGACCGCTCTTCTGGGCGCACTATTCGTGGATAGGGCTCGACCCGCGCCACTTGACCGACAAGTATGCCAACTATTGGGACGTTGTGCGCAATCACGCCATGAGCGACTATGCCTACTGCGTGGAGAACCCGAAGCATTACACCGGCTACGGCAAGGATTGCTGGGGACTCACGGCAAGCTACTCAGTGGACGGCTACAGCGCCCACAGTCCAGGCAACGACCTTGGCGTCATCACGCCCACGGCAGCCCTGTCGTCGTTCCCCTACACCCCATCGGAATCGATGGCGGCGCTCAAGGGATTCTACAATAAAGGCATGCGCATCTGGGGCAAGTACGGGTTCTACGACGCCTTCTCCGAGAGCGCCGGATGGGTCTTGCCACGCTATCTCGCCATAGACCAATGCACGATAGCGCCCATGATAGAGAACTATAGGTCGGGACTCTTGTGGAAACTCTTCATGAGTTGTCCGGAGATTCAGCAGGGGCTCAGCAAGCTTGGTTTCACATATAAATAATGTAATGATCATGGTAAAACAACTTATTGCCTCCGCGTTGCTCTGCCTGTCTATCGTGCCGGCAACGGCGCGGACACAATCCAAGGGCGACATGAAAGGCTTCATCGATGGCCTTATGGCAAAGATGACGCTGAAGGAGAAGATAGGCCAGCTCAACTTGCCCGTCACTGGCGACATCGTGACCGGCGCGGCAAAGAGCTCGGGCATAGTGGAGAAGATAGAAAACGGACAGGTGGGCGGCCTCTTCAACCTAAAAGGCGTGAAGGCCATAAGGCAGGCGCAGGAGATAGCCGTCAGCCGGTCGAGGCTCAAGATTCCGTTGATCTTCGGCATGGACGTCATCCATGGCTACGAGACGGTGTTCCCCATCCCCTTGGGCATGTCGTGCACTTGGGACATGGACGCCATAGAGAAGTCGGCGCGCATTGCCGCCACTGAGGCGAGCGCCGACGGCATCTGCTGGACCTTCTCGCCCATGGTCGACGTCTGTCGCGACCCGCGGTGGGGCCGAATGTCGGAGGGCAACGGCGAGGACCCGTATCTCGGCGCGGAGATAGCCAAGGCGATGATACGCGGCTACCAGGGCAATGACCTAAGGCAGAACAACACCGTGATGGCGTGCGTGAAACACTTCGCCCTCTATGGCGGAGCTGAGGCCGGACGCGACTACAACACCGTGGACATGAGCCGCTGGCGCATGTTCAACTATTATTTCCCGCCCTATGAGGCAGCTGCCAAGGCCGGCGCGGGCTCGTTCATGACATCGTTCAACGTGGTGGACGGCATTCCCGCCTCGGGCAACCGCTGGCTCCTCACCGACGTGCTGCGCAAGGCGTGGGACTGGGACGGCTTCGTGGTGACCGACTACACCGCCATCTCCGAGATGATAAACCACGGCATGGGCGACCTAAAGCAGGTCTCCGCCTTGGCGCTGAATGCCGGCACCGACATGGACATGGTGTCCGACGGCTACGTGGGCACGCTGGAGCAGTCGGTGAAGGAGGGCAAGGTGAGCGTGAAGGCCATTGATGCCGCTTGCCGCCGCGTGCTGGAGGCTAAATACAAGCTCGGGCTCTTCGACGATCCCTACCGCTATCTCGACGAGGCGCGTGCCAAGGCTGAGGTCTACAGCAGCGGGCATCGCCAGGAGGCGCGACGCATTGCCGCCGAGAGCTTCGTGTTGCTGAAAAACGACGGCAACATCCTGCCGCTTGCCAAGAAGGGCCGCGTCGCCGTGATTGGACCCATGGGCAACACGCGCGCCAACATGCCTGGCACGTGGAGCGTGGCGGCGGCTTTCGACAAGTATAAGTCGCTCTTCGAGGCTATTCGCGACAATCTCAAGGGCAAGGCGGACGTAGTCTATGCCAAGGGTTGCAACATCACTGCCGACTCCGTGCTGGAGGCCAACGCCTCGATGTTTGGCCGCGACATTCGCGATCATCGCCCCGCGGCGACTATCCTTGCTGAAGCCCTCGAAACGGCAGCCTCTGCCGACGTCATAATCGCCGCCATTGGCGAGACTTCGGAGATGAGCGGCGAGTGCAGCAGCCGGTCCGACCTGTCGTTGCCCGAGACCCAGCGCGTCATGCTGGAGGCGCTGAAGAAGCTTGGCAAGCCAATGGTGCTTGTCAACTTCAGCGGCCGTGCCACCGTGATGACATGGGAGACGGAGCGCTTCCCGTCGATTCTCAACGTGTGGTTCGGAGGCTCCGAGTCGGGCGACGCCATTTGCGACGTGCTCTTCGGCGACAAGGCTCCGAGCGGCAGGCTCTCGTTCACCATGCCAAAGAGCGTGGGCCAGATACCAATCTACTACAACCATCTCAACACCGGCAGGCCTCTGGGCGACAACAAGTGGTTCACGAAGTTCAAGTCAAACTATCTCGACGTGGACAACGAGCCGCTCTTCCCCTTCGGCTACGGACTAAGCTACACCACGGTCAGCTACGGCAAGCCGCGCCTTAGCTCCCAGACCTTGAGCGCCAAGGGCAAGCTCACGCTGACGGTCGACGTGACCAACACCGGCAGTCGCGATGCCGACGAGACGGTGCAGATGTACATTCGCGACATGGTCGGTTCGGTGTCGCGTCCAGTGGAGGAGCTCCGCGGTTTCAAGCGCGTCCACCTTGCCAAGGGCGAGACAAAGACGGTGAGCTTCGACATCACCGAAGATGCCTTGAAGTTCTACAACTCCGACCTCGACTACGTGTGCGAGCCGGGCGACTTCCAGGTAATGGTTGGCCCCAATAGCCGCGACGTGCAGAAGCTCGGCTTCACGCTCAAGTGATAAGCGCGCAAGGCAAGTCCGTCTTCGCTTTCAAGTAGCGGCGCAAATGTGAAGGACGTACAAGCCATACGTATACATAGGCCATGCGTATTCTAAAAAAACATCCCGTGCGGAAACTTTCTGCACGGGATGTTTTTTTAGAATATGTTTTGTCAACGTCTCAGGAATGCGCCTTACAGGCCCATTTGGTGGCTCTTGCTGTCGGCTTTCTTCGTTGAGTGCTTCTTCCAGTATTTAGCGCCTTTCTCTTTCAGCTTTGCCGTGAATTCCTCGCTGGCCTTGTCCACAGCCTCTTCCTCTTCCTTAGAGGCGAAGGCGTGACGATAGCCCTTCTGCGTGTTCCAGGCGCCGCGTGTGAAGTCGGGAACTTGCACGGGGATGTTGCCGTTGTCCATCGAGATGGAGCCAAGCTCGGCGAGGCAGCACCACTCGGCGAGGTCGTAGACGTCCATGTCGAGAGGCAAGCCGTGCTGGAGGCAATAAACAAGACGGCTGTCCATGATGAAGTCCATGCCGCCATGACCGCCGACTTTCTTCGCCATCGCCTCATATTTCGTCACGATGGGCGAGCGATACTTGGCTACCAAGGCATCGAAGTCGGCCTTGCCCATGTAGTCGTGGCCGTTCATCTCCTTTGTTGGCTGCACGCCGCTTGCCTTCATCTGCGCGCTTGAGAGGGCGTAGCCTTCCATTGGGTACTTGTTGGCAAAGCCTTTAGAGCCAACCACTTGGTACATGCGGTTGTAAGGCTGTGGTGTCATGGTGTTGTGCTGCACCTCGATCATCTTGCCGTTCTCCGTGCTGATGAGCGTCACGGTGTGGTCGCCATTGGCAAACTTTTCGCACTTCTGGCCCGACATCTTCTCTGTCCAAGCCTTGCCGTTGATGCTCTTGGTGTCCATTGCCACAAGCGTCTTCATGCGGTCGCCGCGGTGAATGTCGAGATCCTGCGCGATGGGGCCGAGGCCGTGAGTCGCATAAACGTCGCCGCGGAACTTCTGGTTGTAGTCGAGTCGCCAGCCGAGCTTGTCGTTCTCGTCCTTCTTCCAGTAAGCGTCCCAGAACGGTGAAAGGTCGTGGCGATAAGCGCCCGACACATACTCCACCTCGCCAAACACGCCGTGCTGCGCCATGTTGAGGGTGTTGAGCTCGAAGAAGTCGTAGCAGCAGTTCTCAAGCATCATCACGTGTAGACGTGTCTTCTCGCTGAGGTTGATGAGCTGCCATATCTCGTCGAGGTTCATGGCAGAAGGCACCTCGATGGCCACATGCTTGCCATGCTCCAACGCGTATTTGGCCACTGTGAAGTGGTGCAGCCAGTCGGTGGCGATGTACACCACGTCGATGTCCTTGCGCTCGCAGAGCTTCTTGTAGCCGTCCTCGCCGTAGTAGATGTCGGCAGGTGGCATGCTGGCTTTCTCAAGGATGTCGTTGCAACGCTCGGCACGATCCTTCTCATGGTCGCAGAGGGCCATGATTTGCGTGCCAGGGATATAGGTCCAACGCTCTACGGCTCCAGGGCCGCGCATGCCCAAGCCCACGAATGCCACGCGCACCACGTTCATCTTTGGCGTGGTGAGGTTGAGCACGTTGGTCTGGCCAGCCTCGCGTTGTGGCACGTTGGTCACAGCCTGGCCCTTCTCGATGTGGTAGGGCCAATTGAACTGAGCGAAGCCTAATGACGGGGACATGAAAGATGCCACCATGATGGCTAACGATGATAATGTCTTTTTTGATATCAGCATATTAGTTGAGGATTGTGTGTTAGTCGTTGAATTATTTCCCCGCGAGCTTCTTCAGCATCGGCAGCAGCACCCTATGGGCGGAGTTGGCCTGCGTTGATCCAATCTTGATGTCCTTGCCCATGCCGTTGAGAATCTCCACGTCGTACTTCTTGTCGCCGTCCATCTTCTTCACGGTCTCAATGGCGCGGCTCACCGCCTCCTTGGTTTGGCTGTCCTTGGTGAGGAGCACGATGGCACAGTCGGCCATGTCGTTCACCTTCGTGAGCCACGGCTCGATGTCGTTGTAGAACAGTCGCGCGCCCTCGTCGTCGCTCTTTGCCAGCTCGCTGAGCTTCTTGCAGGCAGAAGCCAACTTGCGCATTTGGTCAAGCGTTGGCCATGGAGAGTCGTAATCGTAGTGGCGGAGATATGGGCTCACGGTGAAGTAAGCCTCGGCGTATTCCTTGCCTACCACTGCAGGCACAGCGGCCTCGAAGCTCTTCGGCTCGTTGAACGCGGCGTTGTTCCACGCATAGTCGCCGATGCTGAACAAGGCTATCTTGCTTGCCGCTCCTTGCTGCATGGGGTTGCTGATGAGCGTCTTCACGCTGAGTGCGCTTGGCAGCTTGGCGTCGTTGTCGATGTGCTTCTCGTCGCGGAAGTTGGTGTACATGGTGCTCACGAAGATCTTATCCATGTCGTTGTCGTTGCAGGGGTAGTTCCACCACCAGCCGACCTCGCGTCCGAGCCACTTGCTCACGATCTCAGGATCCTCGTTGTTAGGTACCGACCACACGTTGCGTCCGGTGATGTAGATCACGGTCTTGCTTGGCGTGGCGCTCAGCGACTTGAAGAACCTACCTGCCTTTTCCTTGCTCACCCATGAGTAAGCGTAGAGCTGCGGCACGTAGTTGATTGGCTTCACGGTGTCGGCGGGGGCGGCTCCCTTGCGGTTCCACTTCGTGTCCACGCGCTGTTGCAGCGACGTGAGCCTGCGAGCGCCGATGTTGAGGCTTGCCGTGTCGTCGGGCACGCCGCAGTCGTCTACGAACACGCCAAACTGGCGGACGCCGAGGTTGTACATCGACTCATACTTCTCCATGATCTTGTCGAGCACGTCGTCGCTCTTGGTGTCGAAGAAGGCAGTGCCCGGGTGGATGGCCCAAATGAAGTTGACCTTGTTGGCGGTCGCCACCTTTGTCATGCCTTTCATCATGTCTTGCGTCATCATGCCAATCTTCTTTTGGTCAGCGGTGATGGTGAGCGGATAAGGCTTCTCCCAGTATTGAGAGTGGTATGGGTCCGACTTGGCGCCATACATGTATGAGTTCATCTTGTAGCGGGCCATGAATCGGAAGAGGTCTTCCGTCACTTCCTCGGAGTATGGCACGCCGTAGTAGCCTTCGATGATGCCGCGGTTCTTCACGTCGGCATAGTCGTATATGGTCACGCACGCGAGCTGACCCTGTTGCTGGTCGAGCATCTGCTCAAGCGAGGCGAGTCCGCAGAATGTGGCATCGGTGTTCTCGCCGAGGACGACTATCGTGGCGGCGCTTCCCTTGCCTGCCACCGCAACGATGTGCTTGTCGTATTTCTGCGTGCCGAAGACCGCGCGGCTCAGCTTCAGGCTTGTGGCTGCCTTGTCGGCGGCACTCTTGTCGCCGTTTACGCCCAGCAGGAGGTTGGCGGCGCCCTTCTTAGGGCTTGTGGCGAACTTGTATTTCAGGCCGTGCTCCTTCAGCACTTGCTCGGCGCGTTGGCGTGTGGCTTGGTCGATGCCCTTGCCGCACACCACGTTAAGGGTGCCGCTGAGCGTCACCGAACCCGCTTGCGCAACCTGTTCGTGTGGAATGGGGTAGATGGTGTAGGTCTCCGCCGCGAACAGGCTTGAGCCTGCCATCAGCATGAAAGCCAGGATTGTGGTTTTGAGTCTCATAATAGCATTCTTTGTTTTATATGCGTTTGTCGTTTATGAAAATTTAGGAGACTGGCTGTGGTATGTGCTTACGTTTTCAGCGTTTGTCTCATATATAATAGTGTCTATGAAATACAGATTCCCGTCTATGCCTACCAAAACATTATTGGGCGACGCGTCGAAAATATCATGAACGTCGTTGGTGTAGTATTCCCCATTCATTTGTCGCTTAAAGCCCAATTTGCACAGTTCATTGGAGATTTCATCGTCTGTAGCTTCGCGACTTGAAATAATGTAGGGTTGACGAAGTACCGCGCAAACCTTGCCATCTTGGTTTTCTGCAAAACCGACAAGGGCGTATGCGCAATATGGGAAATATGCATTGTGAGCTTTTATGCGTTCAAAGAAAGGCGTCAGATTATCGTCCGAATAGCGGAAGTCGTTCAGTTTGTATACGCAGTTCTCCACTGCGGACAAATACACCTCGTTCTCGGAGCCTCGGTCTTCGTAGCTGCCCAATCGTTTGATGTCAAGCCAACATCCTTGCGCCTTAGCCCATTTGGCTAATTGTGCAATTTGGACTCCCTTGCAAGTCGTTGTTCCCGCAACCGCTTGAACTGATTCGAGCACTCCTCTCGCGACAAGTTCAGCTTGCTCCAAGATTCCACCGACTTCATCTTTATTGAGTTTGTCAGCTTGTGATAGTCGTTTAGTTTCACTTCCATTCATCAATCCTTTCTCAGATATTATGGTGATATTGCAAAGACACAAGGAGTTTAGGCTTACGTCTTGGTTACCCTTCGCAAGTGCTCTGTTTTTGTTGACAGTCCTTGATATACTCTCTCATCATGTCGTCGTGCTCCCTGACGCACTGGTACAGGCGCATCTGGTTGCGTGCGCGGTCGAGGTTGTGCTCCGGATACTTGCATTTCCAGTAGTGGTCGCCGCTGAGGTAATCCCACAGGAACCTCACGCTTTGCATGAAGGGGAAGAGTGCCACGGCGTATGGCAGGTTGTCTGTCTCCACTGGCGTGAGGAAGCGAGCCCCTTCGAGGTAGCCGCGCGTGAAGGCCTTGTAAATCTCCTCGTTGAACGCCACGTGGCTCATGTCGGGGTCGTCCTCGGCGGTGGTGTTGGCGGCGGAGCGCAGGAAATCGCCGTAGTCGGAGAACACGAACGATGGCATCACGGTGTCGAGGTCGATGACGCAGAGCACGTGGCCCTCCTCGTCGAACATCATGTTGTTGACCTTAGTGTCGCAGTGGCACACGCGCTTTGGCAGCTTGCCCTCGCGGTACATGCGCTCGGCCTTGCACATCTCCTCGGCGTCCTTGTCTATCAGGGCGAGAAGCTCCTTCACGGCGTCCTCGTCGACCCTGCCGGCGGGGTTCTGCTCGATGACCTCGCGCAGCTGCTTCATGCGGAACTCCATGTTGTGGAAGTCGGGAATCACCTCGCCGAGCTTCTCGGGGATGTCTACGAGCATGTCCTCGAAATGGCCGAAGGCGTTGCCGGCGAAATAGGAATATTCGGGTGTCACCGCCTCATATGTCTTGGCGTTCGGAATGAACACCATCAGCCTCCACACCGTGCCGTCTGGCTCGTTGTGGTAGAGCTTGCCGCTGTCGGCGGGTATGAAATGCAGCACCTTGCGGTCGATGTCTGCCACGTTGGCAGACTCCAGCTTCTTGCGGATGTGGCGTGTCACGGCGGCGATGTTGTCCATCAGCATGTCTACATCGGTGAAAACGGTGGTGTTGACGCGCTGCAATACGTAGCTTGGCGCGTCGGCCTCCTTGGTCGTCACCTTGTAGGTGTCGTTTATCAGGCCGTTGCCAAGCGGCTTGATGTCTGCCACTGTGCCTTCTATGGCGAAGTGGGCTACGATGGCGTATGTGTCGGTAGGTGAAGTGCTTTTAGTGTCCATGGCTTGGTTGTGCTTGTTTTGGTTAATATTAATATGTTTGTGTTTGTATGGTATGACTTGTGCTACAATCTGTGCAAATTTACGTATTATTTTCGCAACTACGGCACTTTTTGTCAAAATAGTTTTACCGTTTTTTCTATCTGCTTAATATATAGGGAAAACACGGCTTCGCCTTCGCGCCGCAAACGCGTTGTCTCGCCGCCGCAATCGCGTTGCCCTTGCGGCGTAATGCCGATGCCTTTGCGGCGGCGAGGCGACTGCCCCCGTCTCGGGTTGTCGCCCCCATCCTGACGCCATAGGAAGACCTCGCGCCAACGAATAATTAAAAAAACTAAAAACAGACTGACAAAGCGTCATATTTGTTTTGTCTTTATTCCGAAAGGCATTACTTTTGCACGTAGGTAAGCGAGCAATCGCTTTTCATGCAGATAAACGTTTTTATACATATAAATCATTAATACGATGAAGATTTCAAAGATTCACGCACGTGAGATTCTGGATTCCCGTGGCAATCCTACAGTAGAGGTTGAGGTAACACTCGAGAACGGCGTAATGGGCCGCGCAAGTGTTCCATCTGGCGCCAGCACTGGTGAGAACGAGGCTCTTGAGCTTCGCGATGGTGACAAGGGTCGTTTCCTCGGCAAGGGCGTCTTGAAGGCTGTTGCCAATGTGAACGATGTCATCGCTCCTGCCCTTGAGGGTTGGGACGTGTTCGACCAGCGCGGCCTCGACTATAAGATGCTCGAGCTCGACGGCACTCCTACAAAGAGCAAGCTCGGCGCTAACGCTATCTTGGGCGTGTCTCTCGCTGCCGCTCACACGGCTGCTGAGGCTCTGCACATGCCTCTCTACCGTTACATCGGTGGCTGCAACAGCTATACTTTGCCTGTTCCTATGATGAACATCATCAACGGTGGCGCTCACTCATCTGCTCCTATCGCATTCCAGGAGTTCATGATCCAGCCTCGTTCTGCACAGAGCGAGAAGGAAGCTATCCGCTGCGGCGCTGAGGTGTTCCACGCCCTGGGCAAGCTCCTGAAGAAGCGCGGCCTTTCTACAGCCGTAGGCGACGAGGGTGGCTACGCTCCTGCGCTCAACGGCATCGACGACGCTCTCGACAGCATCTGCCAGGCCGTCAAGGACGCTGGCTACGAGCCGGGCAAGGACGTCACAATCGCTATGGACTGCGCTGCTTCTGAGTTCGCTACTCTGAAGGACGGCAAGTGGTACTACAACTACAAGCAGCTCAAGAACGGCATGCCTAAGGATCCTAACGGCAAGGAGTACGACAGCGAGGGCCAGATCGCATTCCTTGAGGAGCTCTGCAACAAGTATCCTATCGCTTCTATCGAGGACGGTCTCGACGAGAACGACTGGGAGGGCTGGCAGAAGCTCACAGCCAAGATCGGCGACAAGGTTCAGCTCGTGGGCGACGACCTCTTCGTTACAAACACCAAGTTCTTGGAGAAGGGCATCAAGCTGCACGCAGCCAACGCTATCCTCATCAAGGTTAACCAGATCGGTTCTCTGACTGAGACTCTTGAGGCTATCGAGATGGCTCACCGTCACGGCTACAACACCGTCACTTCTCACCGCTCAGGCGAGACTGAGGACACCACAATCTCTGACATCGCCGTGGCTACAAACAGCGGTCAGATCAAGACTGGTTCTATGAGCCGCACCGACCGTATGGCCAAGTACAACCAGCTCATCCGCATCGAGGAGGAGCTTGGCTCTGAGGCTCGCTACGCTTATCCTCGTCTGGATCGTAGCCTCTAAATCATCGTGCTGCAACTAAGTAAGCAAGAAGATTAACATAATGAAGTCCCACACTGCCTTTTGGCAGTGTGGGACTTTGCTGTTTAAAAGAGGTCGTAGGCTTGGAACGAAATATAGCCGTCGCGCCCTTCTTGTCGGCATTGCGGGCTGGGCGTTATTTGGCGTATTCTCGTCGTCACGATATACCTTGTCCTTGTATTCTATGGCTGCCTCTACTGAAGTGGGAAAACTGCTGGCCATGGAAATGGTGTTGTAGCAATCATCCGTAAAGATAAGGTCATCGCTCTATGTCAATGGATTGGCTGCGAAGTGGTCGACCGCTTGAAACGCGAAATAGCCGGCTCATTGCTGGCCGGCTATTTCGATGTATGGTTTGGTTTTCAGGCGTGGCGCTTACTTGTCAAGCAAGGCCTTGCCCTCCTTCGTGAGGTACTTCTTCAGGTCCTTGACCGCGATGTTGAAGCCAATTGGGCCAACGGCATAAGACGCGATCTCGTATTGCTGGTAGACGAAGTTCAGCGAGTCCTTGGCAAGCCACGGCGTGTGCGCGGGCAATGGTATGATGCCATCGTCGGGCAATATCAGGTAGTCGTTCAGGTTGGAGTCGCACGCCTCGGTCTCGCCGCACTCCTTCAGGTACCACAGCACGCCCTTGCGCAGTATGGGCTGCATGGCGCGAATGCGCTTTGAGTCGAGCATGTTGTCCACCGGCTTGAACGTCTGCTTGCTGATGTTCACGTAGTAGAAGTTGTATGACCCGTGAGCGCCGCCCATGTTCTCCTCGTCGGTCACGCTGTAGGTGACATACAGTGGGGTCTCCTCGCTCTTCTGGATCTTCACCTGCTGATACAGTGGCGGCAACTCGTCGTTGTCGTCGTTGAATTCGCTGTCCTCTTTCCTGTATTCAGCAAGATAGCGCATGGTGCCCTTGCCATAGAAGTCGACCACTTGCTGGCCGTCTTCGGCACTGCCCTTGTACGTGGGGTACTTGCGCAGGTATTTCGGCTCGTCGGTCCTCTCGCGCGGTATGTAGAGGGCAGCCAGCTCGCGTGCTATGAATTTTCTCACGCCTATGGCGAGGCTGTCGTTGCCGCTCGGAAGGTCCACCGAGATCGTCACCTCCAGGTTTGAGCTTGCCTCCTTCTTGTGGAAGCCGATGCTGTCTACGGCAAGCGTCAGCGGCTTCTCGGTCTCCACGCTGTCGGTGTCGGTAGCCACCGTGTCGGCAGCGGGTTTCTGCGACGACATCTTGCAGCCTGTGGCGCAAAGCGAGAGGGCTATCGCGCCCACAGCCAGAATGCTTAATTTCTTCATGTCAATAAATGTTTTCCTTGTGGTTGTTTTCTTCTATGCTTTGAAACACTCTTCTCGTCGAGGGCGTCACTTGCCGCCCTTTGCCTTTGGCGCAGCCACCGCCCTGACCGAGCCTCCTATGTAGCGTGCGTTCTTATACCAGCTGTAGTTGGCGAAATAGAACGACAGGCACGCGGCGTTGCCAGCCTGCTCGCCGTCTCTCGTGCTTGTCCAGTAGACGGCGTTTTCGCCCTGCATCACGGTCTCCTTGCCGTTGCGCGCGCCTGCCGCGGGCAGGAAGATGGCGTTGCCGTTGCGCACGCTCTTCACCTCGTATCCCGCTATCGAGTCGTTGCCGGCGACGGCTTTCTTCACCCATGTCCAGGTGCAGTTGGCGGAGTCGCCCAGCTCCATGAACTCCTTCTCTGTCGGCATGCGGCAGCCTTTGCCCCAGTTGGCAGTGGCGGCGTCGTCGGCGGCTTCGAGCGTCATCTTGCGGTCGGCGTTGTCATACTTGGTCATCTTTTCGAAGTCGGTGCCGTAGATGTATGTCTCCTGCGAGCAGTCGGCTTTGGGCTGCGTCTCGCCCCATGCGTAGAGTTCGCCATATTCGGTCTCGCTTTTCGCGCCGACGTTGGTCGTGGCCCACAGCACGCCGCTCGGCAGCTGGAGGTCAACATATTGGTGCCCGTCTATGACGGTCGTGCCGTCGGCAGCACCGTTTCCGCCAGCCTTTCCCTTGCAGCCAGCCATTAGCGCCACCGCGAAAGCCGCGATGGCCATGCCGTACATTGTCTTTCTTGTCTTGTTCATAGCATTAGTGTTTGTCTTGTTTTGACATTAGCGTTAGTCTTGTTATATTGTTAGCGTTACTCTTGTTTGCCGTTGCGTTCTGAGCGGCGGCGGAAGAAGTTGGCAAGCATGGCTCCCGACACGTTGTGCCACACGCTGAACACCGCTCCCGGGATGGTTGCCAACGGATATTGCGCGAAGTGGACCGTGGCGAGCGACGTCGCCAAACCGGAGTTTTGCATGCCCACCTCGATGGCGACGGTGCGGCATTTGTTCTCCGTCATTCGCAAAGCCTTGCCGGCGGCGTAGCCAAGGGCGTAGCCTAAGACGTTGTGCAAGATCACCACGCAGAGCACCACCAGTCCGCACGTCATGAGCTTTGCGGCATTGGCGCTAACCACGGCGCCAACGATGGCGACGATGGCAAGCGTCGACACGAGCGGCAATATGCCCACGGCGTTGCGCGTGAACCGCGGGAAGAACTTGTTGATGGCGAAGCCAAGCACGATGGGCAGGATCACTACTTGTATTATCGACATGAACATCGACATGATGTTCACGTCCACCGTTTGTCCTGCATATAAATATGTGAGCAGAGGCGTAGCCACCGGCGCCAGCACCGTGGACACCGCGGTCATGCCTACCGAGAGGGCGACGTCGCCCTTGGCGAGATAGGTCATCACGTTAGACGAGGTGCCGCCGGGGCATGTGCCAACCAAGATCACGCCCACTGTGAGCTCGGGCGAGAGGTGGAAGCATCGCGACAGCACGAAAGCCAGCAGCGGCATGATGGTGAACTGTGCCACGAAACCTATCGTGACGTCCTTTGGGTGGCTGAACACCACGCGGAAGTCGGAAGGCTTCAGCGTCAGGCCCATGCCGAACATCACTATGCCCAGCAGGGTGTTCACATAACTTGTCTTTATGAAGCTCACGGCTTCGGGCTTCAGCAACGCCAGCAGTGCCATGCATATCACGATGGCAGACATGTGCTTGCTGAAGAAGTCAGACACTTTTCTCAAAAATTCCATATCCTTTTTTATATAATCATTAGTGACCTACGCTAAGGTTCGTGCAATCATTCGCCCACCAGCGGGAACATCGACATGCGGTAGGCGAGGAATCCGTAGGGTATGAGCTTTATGCCCACGTCCTTTTTCAGTGTGGCTGGTGCGGTGAGCGGCATCACGGGGTCGCCCTTGTCGGGGTTCCAGTCCACCAGGCTCGCCTTGGCGCTTATGCTCAGGGGCGCGCTCGTGTAGCTCCACGCGAAGGGGTGGCGCACGGCTTTCGTCTCAACCTTGCAGCTGTCGAGGCTCTCGGGCGTGAGCGCGTAGCGGTATTCCGTCCACAGCTCCTCGTTGATGTCGAAGTTGTCGCGGTTGGCCTGCTGCATGGAGGCGGCAAAGAGCAACGGGCCGTAGGTGACCCACGCGCAACGGCCTTGGTCTACGAAGCCGTCGAGCTTCATGTAGCCGTTGGTGGGCACCATGATGCCCCACGACGGGGCTTTCTTGCCCTTGTAGTAAGGAAACTTCTCGCATCCCTTCACCAGCGTGGGCTTCATGGGGAAGGTGAGCTGAATCTTGTCGCCGTCGTTCCACTTGTTGTCGAGCACGATGAAGTGGTCCACGACCTTGCACTTCACGGCCTTGCCGTTGATGGCGACCGATGGGTTGGCGCACCATCCCGGCACGCGGAAGCGCAGCACTTGCCTTCGTGGCATCGACTTCAGCGTGAAGGTGAGCATGTCGCTGAACGGGTATTCGGTCTTGCAAACTATGTCGTAGAGTCCATCGCGTGTCTGCAAGTGCGCTGGACCATAGGTGAGCCACATTATGTCGCCTTCGCCGTTGCCCATCGCCATGTTCATTATGTAGTTGGGCAGGGCGCGGTTGATGTTGGCGGGGCAACACGTGGGCCAGTGCATCTCCTTATAATAAGAGCCGTCGTCGCGTATGCGCAAGTGGAAACCAGGAATGCGGTTCGGCGCCTGCGTGTAGACACACTGCGAGAAGGTGGAGTTGACCGCGCCCGGCAGGGCGTTGAATGCGTCTTGCTCTATGCGGTCGCCATAGCAGGCTTTGCCCGTGGCGCGTGCCAGCCAGATGTTCGACCACATGAAGTCGCTTATGTCGCAGCTCTCGGCAGCCTCGAACGCCCCGATGCCATGCAGGTGCTCGTTGGATGAGTTGACGCCTGTCGGCAGCATGGAGTTGGCTTGCAGAAACTCGTAGTTGTTTACCGATGCAGCAAGGTATTCGGGGTTGCCGTTGAACGTGTAGCCTATGGCAGGCAGCTTGGAGAGCTCGTTCCAGCTCACGCCGTGGCAAATCGACGTGCGCATGAACTCCTTTTTGCGCGCCCATGTGTCGATGAAGGCGGTGTCGTAGTTGGCAAGGATCTGCAGGGCGCGGTTGGCAAAGCTCATGTCGCCGGTGATGCGCGAGAGCTCAAACATGTTTTCCAGGCCAACGAGGCGGCGCTCGGTGTCGAGGTCGGTGCCGCTGAAAGGTTCCTTGCGGTTCTTGTCGAAGGCGAAGAGCGGATAGTTGGCATACACCTTCTTCAGCATCTCAAGCACGCGTTGCTCACGCGTTGCGCTGTAGTAGGCGAGGGCAGAGCGGCAAAACACCGCCTCGCTCCAATACAGTCCGTGGTCGGCGGTCGTCTTGCCCCATGTCTCCGTGTAGTCCTTGTTGGTAGACATTATATATCCGTTGGGCTTCTGTCGCGCCATCACGGCTTCCATCACGTCGTGGCTGCGCTTCATCAGATACTCGTCGTCGAGCAGGTAGGCCAGGCGCACGAAGCCGTCGGTGTAATAGCCGGTTTGCTCATAGTGCCACCAACCGGGCTCATTCGCCGAAGCCCAGCCTTTGGCGAACTCGGTGTAGTTTATGCCCATGGTCTTTGTCATGCCTTCGGCAGCGCGTTGTGCCCACTCCTTGAGCCAGCCTTCCGGCTTCAGCTCGCCGAGCTCAAAGGGCGAGTACGCCTTCCGGTCGAGCTTGGCAGCCGGCACGGTTTGCGCCGACGCGGCAATGGCACACGTCAGGAATGCGCCGATGATGATTGCGGAGATCTTCGTCTTCATATTGTTTCAGGTTTTCAGGTTTATCTCATTCCGCTGCGCAACAGGACGTTGCGGCGCAGGCAGTCGCCATAGAAGAACAGTTCCTGCAGGTGCAGGTTGCCCACGGGGAAGAAGTCTTTCAGTCCCGCGAAGGCATAGCGGTTGGCGTCGATGCCCTTTACCACAAGCACGTGGTGCTCCGTGTCTACGCTCACGGTGACGGCGGTGGCGTTGTCGCGCGGTGCCGCGGCGGTGGCATAGGGGAAGCGCGCGTCGTCGGCGTCGGGCTTGGCGCCTGCCTTGACCAGCGTGGCAGCCGTGCTGCTGGTGGTCCACGACACGGGGTTAATGCACCCGATGTTGCCATTGCATAGCAATGGGCACATGGCATCTGTTGAGGTCACGCTGTTGAAATTTACGGTCACGCCCTGCGATGCGGAGTCGCTTGCCAGCTTTATGTGCGAGGTGCGGTGTCCGGCTTGCGTCACCGTGTCGCTGGCATTTACCCCATAGCCTACCACGTAGGCGGCAATGAGGCGGCTGTAAGTGGCGTCGTCGATATGCTTCAGCACTTCCTTCACCATGTGTCCGCCTTGGCTGTAGCCTGCGAGCACGAACTTGCGGCCGTGGTTGTAGTGCTTGAGATAATAGTCGAATGCGTCCAGCACGTCGCCCACCGCCACCTTGCTGGCTCTCTTTGCCACGTCGCCTTCGAGGGCGTTGAACGTAGCCTGGCGGTAATAAGGCAAGAACAAATTTGCGTGTGTGGCGAAAATGGTGTCGGCAAGTTCCGCCGACAGTTGCCACGCGTCGCGGTGCGCTTGGCTTGAAGGGGCAGCGTTGTGGTGCACGTTACCCGCCGCGTCTGTCCAGTCTACAACGCACGTCGGCAGCAGGTAGAACACGTCGGGCAGGCTCTCGTCGGCTTTGTCGAGGCGGCTCTGCCCTTCAAACCACAGGCTCTTGTCAGCCCAATCGAGCGATGTGCTCGCCGCGTCGGTGTTCTCTGCCGAACGTGCGACCGAAGGCGAAAGCCCTGCCGCCTTTGACGTGACGTTGGCACCCACCTCGTTCGCTCCATAGGTCCTGATGCCGTAGCCGGCAAAGACAAGGACCGACACCAGTGCATATAATATTCTCATACGACTTTCCATTTATGTTGTTCTCTTTATATCTTATCCTCCTTCTATCTATATCAACATCCTCCTTCTATCATATCCTTATCCTCCTTCTATCATATCCTTATCTTCCTTCTATCAATATCAACATTCTCCTTCTATCGAGCAAAGTTAATGCTTTTTTTGTTTTCCGCCGCCCTTCCGCCAGTATTATTTTTTTGTCAAGTAGTGCTTTAAAAGTCGTCGTGTGCGCCGTGACCGTGCTTTTTGCGCTCGCTGGTTGACTACTTTTACATTGAGGTGACATTATCATGATGTTTTTGTAAATATTTTAGCAAAACAATTTTCGGTTATAAAAAAATATCATTAATTTTGTGCCGTATATTAAAGAAAAACTGAAACAAGCATAATCTGAGAAGATATTGCAAGTCATTTTCATAACTTAAACATAAACCATTAAAACAATTCTATGAAGCATTCTTTACTCACAGTGGCAGCCATCATGGTTGCAAGTGTCGCATTCGCACAAGAGGAAACCGACTTTACCCCATCCGCCTATAAATATTCTGACCGCACAACGGTTGGCCAGGAGAAGATTAATATCTTCTACACGGGAGCTAATCCAGACGTCGCTAAATTGCGCAACGACATTGTCGATAACTACGACAACGGTTGCCTGTTTGTGGCAGGAGGCCAGTTCGGGAACACTGCCCAGCCTCATGCTAAGGACTTGCAGGAAGGAACATCCGTGGTTGACCTCGGCGGCGAGGTAGGCAAAGTGCTCTGCGTGAACGGAAAGAACTCCAAGTTCAATGACACTTACAAGATGAACTACCCCCAGTGCACCGGCACGCTCAACTGGTTCAACTTCGACTGGCCCACCGACCCGGAGAACACGCCCACAGGCGGCAGTGCTACCGAGCCAAACATCCGCGTGAGCATCACGCTCAACATCTTCAGCAACAGCCCAAGCTCTGCCAATGCCGTGATAAACAAGGCTTACGTTCAGTCGAGCCAGAACGGTGTACTCCCACAAGGCTCCAATAGTGACACGGGTGTGGAAGTTTACAGCGGCGACTTCGTGGAAACGTATGATGATGGCGAGCCCGTGCTCGACGACGATGAGAACATGATATACGATCCCACGAAGTGGATGGTATACGAATGGGACACCTATTGCCCGGAGGCAGACAAGGACGCAACGGTCAACATCTACGCTCCTATCCGCGTGAAGATGGAGATGAACCAAGGCAATCTCGCTGGCGCCACAATGTTTATCAAAGAGGTGAAGTTCACAAAGCTTGACAACAACTCCGATCCTATCCTTGGCAAGCGTGTGAAGACGTTCAAGACATACAAGGTTGACCCGCAGGCAATTGCCACTGCTATTAACCAGGTGGAGTCTGAGGGCAAGGCTGCTGCAAAGCAGGTGTTCACCATCGACGGCAAGCGCGTCAATGCCAGCAAGGATCTCAGTAAGGGAGTTTATATCGTGAAGGAAGGCGACAAGGTCAACAAGGTCACCGTGAAATAAACCCCTTTCACACATTATTATATATATAAGCAATAAAGCCACCGCCACCGGGAAGTCTGTCCCGCGATGACGGGGGCTTTACATTCACCATGCGTTGCCTTCATGCAAGAAGACAACCACGCTGCCTCTTTCTCTATATGTAAAGACAGCGCCAATTATCATCCACCATTCTATCACAATGAATAAATTGTTATTATCTACAATGCTCTGTCTCTCCACTGCCCTCGCCTCACATGCGCAGGTAGACAACATGTGCCTGAACATGCAGCCTGGCGCAGCGGTAGAGTGCGGCGCAATGCCCGAGCTGAACGGCCTGGAATCATACACATTGCAAATGTGGCTCAGCCCCTCGACATGGACTTCGGGAGCAAAGCTTCTTACATGCGGCAACAATCTCGTGGTAGCTCTCGGCCAGGAAGGCACAGTTACGGCAAGCTTGGGAGCGCAAAACGTGGACATCTGCAGCAACGGCTTGAAAGCAGGCCAATGGGCACATATTACCCTCGTGGTGGACAACGGCCAACTCACGGCTTTGGTCAACGGCGCTGTGGCAACCACATCGACAGGCAACTTCGCGTTGCCGGCTGATTGCGGCAACATGACAATAGGCGGCGGATACACGGGACGCATCGACGAGGTACGCCTATGGAGCACCGCCCTCGACAATAAACACGACTATTACACACACACCACTATAAACAAATGGGTGCCGGAGATTGACAATCTCGTGGCATACTATAAATTCGACCAAAGCCTGTGTCCTGACATCGTGGATTACAAGGCTTTGTTCGCGAACAGTACGACCAATCACCACGCGGCGATGCCGCAGGACGCGACACGCGAGAAAGTGACAGACAATGCCGCCCTGCCATACCTGCTCAGCGGTGCCTACACAAGCAACAACCGATTCTTTGACCGTGCCGTGACGCGCGACCAGTATCTGCTTGCCAACGACCTTATAATACTCGGCATCAACAGCTATACTGACGGCCACCTTAAATACATCACGACTTGTGACCATGCCACGCTCAAAGGTTGCCAGTGGCTCAGCGAATATGAGGGGCGTAAGGGTGTGGTAAGCCTCGATGGCAATGGCTCGATCACGACAACTGCCGATGTGCTTAAGCCTGCCATCAACACATCGGGCGACGCGAGCTACACATTTGAGACGTGGATATATCTGGACGAGTGGACAGAAGGCGCCTACATCATACGCAAGGAGACGGAGGACGGTGAGCACGGATTCTCCATCAGTCTTGGCGACGAGGCCACGAAGCAAGTCATTGTGAAGGTAAACGGCAAGAAGTTTGTCAACCAGAAAAAGCTTGAGACAGGAAAATGGGTGCACTTCGCCGTGACCGTGCGCGCCGGCGGCACCACCCGACTCACGTTCATGTTTGCCTATGACGGCACTGAGGCATGGTCAAACAGAGACCTCAGTGACGGATCTACCGACTACACACCGACAGGCAACGACGACTGCGTGGCTGTGATTGGCGAGGGCTTGCACGCCAAGCTCGACGAGACGTGCGTGTGGACACGCAACTCAAGCATCGACGAGATAAAAAGCCACATGACATCGCATCCCATGCCGGCACTCGGCAAGGTGCAGACGGCCGACCTCGTGAACAAGGGACAAGCCTTCTACACTTATGACGATGAGGAGAACCCTGGCTGGGACAGTTACTCACAGGACCAGTGGCTGAAGATAATGAAGAGCGCCTACGAAGGATACTCCGGCTACAAGATACGCATATCGGTGTCGAGCCACACCGGATGGCAAAACACCATAAGCAGCGCCGACCGCCGCAAGATATTCGCGCAAGATTTGGCAGAGCTGTCGAAGCCTTACGACGGGGTAGAGCTCGACCTTGAATGGATGGACGGCACGCAGACCGACTTGGGACTGCTCGCCGACGAGATACGCGCGGCGTTGCCCGAAGGCAAGACGTTCATGATCTCATGTCATGCATACGGCGCCTACAAGTTCCCGACAGACAAGATGCAGTATGTGGACGGATTCACGTTCCAGCAATACGGCCCACAGAAAACCTTTTTCAGCTACGACAATTTCGAGAGCTCGGCAAAGGCATTCGTGAACTACGGATTCCCCAAGAAGAAGGTATACCTCTCTTATAGCACCACCACCTCTAAGGCTTACGACTCAAGCGAGACGGCCGTTTCGCCTATCACCGGTTTCCGCACGCTTATGGCTGACGGCACGCTCGACCCCAACGACGAGGAACTTGACGGCAAGGCTCCGTCGGGCGACCTGCATTATTACTTCATGTCGCCTGACCAAGTGTACAAACGTTCAAAGTATGTGGTAGACAACAACTTGCAGGGCATATTCTACTGGGACATGGGCAACGACGTGGATGTGAGCAATCCTTACTGCATAGCACGTAATTCTTCTTATGCGCTGAACGCGAATGTGGACTCAGTGGTTACGGAGGTCAGCATAAACCATCCGACGGCAATAACGAATGTCGTCAGCGGCAATGCCTTCAGCTATGACGCCACACAACGCACCGTGACATCCGACGATGCTTCGGTGACGGCTTTGAGCCTCTACAACGCAAGCGGACAACTGCTGAAGTCAACCAACGGGCGCAGCCTTCGATTGGAAGGACTGCCAACAGGCACTTATGTGGTAAAGGTCGAACGGCACGCACAGAAACCAATCAGCAAAACCATCGTCGTGAAGTAACGGCATGCGCCACGAAACAACAAAAACAGAAAAACACAAGATATGAAACACCTTTTCTATCTGGCATTGATCGCCATGGGAGGCTTTGCCATGGCCTCGTGCGACAAGGATCCAGCCACCAACCCTGGCGATTTCAACCTGAAGTCGACCCTCGAAGTGGAGCCACAGATTGTCTCGACGGGAGGTTTCTCGGCCGAACTGAAGTTGCTGCGCTCCATCGACTCCACATATCAGTATTCCACGATAAAGAACGACACGGTGAAAGACGCCCAAGGCAACCCAGTGATAGGAGCCGATGGCAAACTGCAGATAAAGTCGGACACCACCTGGCACGACGGAAACACCACGGCGCGGTTCAGCGAGTACGAGGTGGTGAAGTTGCCGTCGGCAGCCGACACCTTCACCATTTGCCTGAAGAGCAATGCCCAATGGAAGGCTCCCGTGCCGTCGAGCGGAGGCAAGGCACAGTGGTATTTCAACTATAACCTGCTCACGGGAACGACATCGACATCGGGCGGAGGCGACGGCTATGTTTACTTCCGCACACTGCGCAACCGCAACAAGAAGCGTGCCGTGACAGCCGTGCAAGACATCATGACTAACGACAGCACGGTATTGGTGCGCTTGCGCTTCAGCCAAAGCGGCGAGAGAGACTGACACGGAAGTGACGTGAATGCGACAACATTCAACCTTAAACACACAAGACAACACACAATAAGAGCATGAAAAAGTATCTTCTTATAATATGCTGCGTACTGCTCTCGCTTCCCGCGCTTGCCCAGGTAAAGGTGACAGGCGTGGTGGTTGACGAGAACGGCGAGGGCGTGCCCGCCGCCACAGTGCGCGTGAAAAACTCGAAGTCGGCAACGATAACAGACATGGACGGTAAGTTCACGCTGACCGTCGCAAACGCCTCGTCGGTGTTGCAAGTGTCCTACATAGGCTATGAGGACATGGAACAGAAGGTGGGCAACAAGCACAACTTCACCATCACGCTGAAGCCTATAGCTAACACGCTGGATGAGACGGTGATCGTGGGTTTCGCCACACAGAAGAAGGTGAACGCCACGGGCGCGGTGAAGACCATCGGCAGCGACGTGCTCACCGACCGTCCAATCACCAATGCCGTGCAGGGACTTCAGGGAACCATAGCCGGTCTTAACATCTCCAACGACGCGGGCGGCGGCCTGGGCACTGAGATGAACATTAACATTCGTGGTATCGGTTCCATCGGCGAAGGCTCAAGCTCATCGCCGCTGGTGCTCATCGACGGCATGGAGGGTGACCTCTCGACCATCAACCCCAACGACATTGAGAACATATCGGTGCTGAAAGACGGCGCCTCGGCTTCCATCTACGGTTCGCGCGCGCCGTTTGGCGTCATCCTCGTCACGACAAAGAGCGGCAAGAAAGGCTTCAGCGTGAACTATCGTGGCAACTTGAACGTGAAGCAGCCTATCAGCGTGCCCAACCCCGTGGACAGCTACACATTCGCGCTCATGGTCAACGACGCCTACACCAACACTGGTGGCACGGCGCCGTTCGGCAAGTCGCAACTCAACAAGATACTGGCTTATCAGCGCGGCGAACTGGCATATGGCACAGAGGCTTACGAGAACGATGACAAATGGAAGTCGAACCAAATGGCTTTCGGCAACACCAACTGGTATGACACCTACCTGAAGAACCACACCACATCGCAGGAGCACAACGTGACGCTCAATGGCGGCTACAAGGGCCTTACCTACTACGCGTCTGCCAACTACATGGGCCAGACCGGACTTTTCAACTATGCCAACGAAAAGTATCGTCGCTTGACATTCAACGGCAAGCTGGGTTATAAGTTCACAAATTGGCTCACCGTGAACTGGTCGACCCGCTACATCGACATCGACAACGACAAGCCGTCGGCCCTTAACAACCTCTTCTACCACAACCTGGGACGTCGCGCGCCTCTCGCCGTGACGATTCTTCCCAATGGCGAGTATTCCGGCGAGTCGCTCATCCCGTCGATGCTCAACGGTGGTCGCCAGGACACCAAGACACGCCAGCTCTACAACCAGGCAAACATCGTGATAGAACCGATAAAGGACTGGAAAATGCACGTCGAACTCAACAGCCGCACGGAGCGCAATCCTTACTCGCGCGACTTCCTGCCCGTGACCATACACAAGCCAAGCGGCGAGCCGGAGAGCATCCTCGTGCTGGAGGGCGTGAGCGCCAAGCACACCATCAATAGCGACGGCTCGTTCTCGGTGCAGCCTGCTGCCGGAGAGACCTATCATGAGAATGCCACCACACGCATCAACTATTTCAGCACCAACATTTACACCGACTATAACCTGAAACTTGGAGAAGACCACAACTTCACGTTCTTGCTGGGTGAGCAGAGCGAATACTACCACCGCAAGATAAACCGTTTCGCCACCACCGACGCCGACTTGGGCGAAGGTGCGGGCAACACGTCGCTCTCGTCGTTCAAGAACGGTGAGTGGTCGTCGCTGGGCTTCTTCGGACGCGTGAACTACAACTACGCCAACCGCTACATGGTTGAGGCCAACCTGCGCGCCGACGGCGCTTCCCGCTTCCCGACCAACCAGCGCTGGGGCTACTTCCCATCGGTGTCGGTGGGATGGAACATAGCGGAAGAGCCATTCTGGGCTCCATTGGCAAAGGCAGGCTTTGAATATCTCAAAGTGCGTGGTTCGTATGCCACATTGGGCAACCAGAACACCACGTCGTTCTATCCATACTATCAGCAGATGAACACTTATCCAGGCAAGCTGATGCTCGACGGCAAGCAAGCCACGACCCTGCCCATGTACTCGCCCTACTCTGTGTCGCTGACATGGGAGCGCATCGAGAACCTCGGCGTCGGCGTTGACTGGGGATTCCTCAACAACCGCCTGACCGGCTCGTTCGACTACTACCAGCGCACCACCAAGGACATGGTGGGACCTGCCAACGCCCTGAGCGCACTCTATGGCGCCAGCGCGCCGAAGACCAACAACGCTGAGATGCGCACACGCGGCTGGGAAGTGGAAATAGGCTGGCGCGACCGCATCGGCAAGAACTTCAGCTACAGCATCTCTGCCACGTTGAGCGACTACAACACGCTTATCACCAAGTATGACTCGCCCGACAACAAGATCAGCGGATGGTATGAGGGCAAGAAGTATGGCGACATCTGGGGCTACGAGGTAGTGGGCATCGCCAAGAGTGATGCCGAAATGTACGAATACCTGTCGAAGCACTCACAAAGCGCCATCGGCGACAAGTGGGGTGGTGGCGACCTGATGTATCGTGACCTCAACAACGACGGCAAGGTGGACAAGGGCAGCGAGACCCTCGACGACCACGGCGACCTGAAGGTGATTGGCAACACGACGCCTCACTACGCCTACAGCTTCACGCTCACGGCTCAGTGGAAATGGATCGACGTGCGCGCGTTCTTCCAAGGCATAGGCAAACGCGACTTCTTCTTTAGCGGCAGTGCCACGTTCTTCGGCTTCGCCCGCGAGTGGCAGCGCTCCCTCTATACCGACCACCTCGACTACTTCCGCTATGCCGGCTCTACGCTCGGCGCCAACCTCGACTCTTATTATGGACGTCTGCGCATAGACCAGAACAACATCCAGACGTGCGACCGCTTCTTGCAAGACGCAAGCTATCTGCGACTGAAGAACCTGCAGATAGGCTTCAACCTGCCACAGAACACCAAGCTCTCGAAGTGGGTAAAGAAGGCACGCATCTACTTCTCAGGCGAGAACCTCCTCACCTGGACAAAGCTGCGCATCTTCGACCCAGAGGCCATCGGAAGCAACTCCGACGAATACGGTGCCGGCAAGACTTACCCTCAATACCGCACCTTCTCGGCTGGACTCGAGATAACGTTCTAACAACATCCAGAACATACCAAACGAAACATACAGATGAAAAAGATAAAATATCTATGCGTCGCGGCTTCCGCAATGCTGTTGGCTTCGTGCAACAGCTTTCTGGAGCGTGAGCCGCTCGACTTTGGCAACGAGACAACATATTTCAAGACTGCCGACGACCTGAAGATGTTTGTCAACGACCTTTACAGCGTCCTGCCCAAGAACAACGAGCTTTGGGGCGGCCTTTACTCCGAGGACGTGACCAGCGACAACCAGTGTGCGTCGTCCGCCCAGTCGCTGTTCTACAAGGGCGACAAGAAGACGGTGCAGATAGCCAGCTCGGAATGGAACTTCTCCAACCTTCGCTCAATCAACTATTTTATCAACAAGACCCGCTCCAACATGCAGGCGGGCATCTTGAACGAGAACGACGAGATGCAGAAGCACTACCTGGGCGAGGCTTATTTCCTGCGTGCCTACGACTATTTCCGCTTGTTGCGCAATTTTGGCGACGTGCCAATAGTCACGGAGATGATGCCCGACAACCAGTCGGTGTTGACGGCGAGAAGCAAGCGTGACCCTCGCAACGAGGTGGCACGATTCATCCTGTGCAACCTCGACACGGCAACCACTTACCTTAAGGCTAAAGCCCCCGAGACGGGCCGCATCTGCCGCGACGCCGCCCTTGCCCTCAAGGCTCGCGTGGCTCTCTACGAAGGCACGTGGGAGCGCTATCATGCCGGAACATGCTTCGTGCCCGGCAATAGCAAATGGCCGGGCAAGACCACATGGCCAGACTTCGCGTTCAAGGCGGGTTCGGCAGAAGCTGAGGTCAACTTCTTCCTCGACGAGGCTATAAACGCGGCGCAGCAAGTGGCAGACGCGCGCCAGCTCGATGCCGACTACCAAGGCATGTTTGTGGCTACGAGTGCTTTCAGCGACAACGATGAGGTGATTCTCGCGCGCTACTATCAGAATGGCGTGTTGGCGCACAGTTGCTCGGCTTATCTGAAGAACGGTGGCGGATGCAATGCCACGCGCGCCCTTGTCAACACCTACCTGATGACCAACGGACTGCCAATCTACGCGGCAGGGTCGGGCTATCAGGGCGATGTCGTTGGCTATTACGAGTTTCAGAACCGTGACCCACGTCTCACCGGCTCGGTGCGTGCAGCTGGTTCCATCATAAACACGCGCCAGGAAGGTGGCAAATATGTCAACGACACGGTGTATTATCACCGTCCGGCAATCTACAACAGCGGACGCGAGAAGGCGACCACGGGTTATGAGTTGCAGAAGTGGTGCAGCTCCGACTCCAAGCAGCAGGAGCAATACAAGTGTACCACGGCGGTGCCAATTTTCCGCGCAGGCGAGTGCTATCTCGACTACATAGAGGCTTATTATGAGCGCCACGGCAAGTTGGACGCCAAGTGCGACACCTATTGGCGCGCGCTCCGCAATCGCGCTGGGATAAGCGAGGACTATCAAAAGACAATTGACGCAACGGACGTGACCAAGGAGAACGACCTCGGCGTCTACTCTCACGGCAAGATAGTGGACGCCACCTTGTACAGCATTCGCCGCGAGCGCCGTTGCGAGCTCATTGCCGAAGGTCTTCGCCTCGACGACCTGAAGCGCTGGCGCAGCCTCGACAACATGGTCGACTATCAGCCAGAGGGATTCAACCTGTGGGACGAGATGTACAACATGTACAGCGCGAGCCAGCGCTCAGAGGAGCTGGTTTCGCAAAAGTCGGTGTCAAAATACATGCGCCCGTTGCAAATCAGCTCAACGTCAGTGGCTTATGGCGGCTACAACTTCCCCAAGCAGCACTATCTTGAGCCGATACCAATAAGCGAGTTCCTTATCACGGGCGGTGGCGTGACATCCAACAGCACCATCTACCAGAACCCGGGGTGGCCGCAAAACACCGACGGCACTGCCGATTACAGCTACGACTGCGAATAGGACAACAAACCATACATTATAAATATAGTAAAGGAACAAGGTCATCAAGGTCTTGTTCCTTTTTTTTGGCTCCATGCCGAGGCGTGCGTGTCATGGCTTGCCTTGAGCCGCGTCGCGGTTGCGGCGCAGGGCCGGTGCGATTGCGGCGCGGAGGCAACGCGATTACGGCGGGGAGGCAACGCCTTTGCGGCGCAAGGCCACCAGCTTGCGCCTGCCGGACGGAATATATAATAAGGTTAAAAATGGGCAAGGCGGCATTTTGGTGCTTATTATATTTGCCAACTGTGATAAATTGATTAACTTTGCAAGGAATTATTGCAATAACTCAACAGTATTTATAAGGTAAAGATGAAACAATACCGTTTAGTGGACACGGTTCTTGGCTGGGTGGCATTCGTGATTGCCGCCTTCACCTACGTGTCTACCATTGAGCCGACAGCCTCGTTCTGGGACTGTCCTGAATTTATCACAACTGGCTATAAACTGGAGATCGGTCACCCCCCAGGGGCACCATTCTTCATGCTCACCGCCAACCTCTTCTCCCATTTCGCGAGCGACCCGTCGCAGGTGGCGCGAATGGTGAACACCATGTCGGCGCTGCTCTCAGCCATCACCATCCTCTTCCTTTTCTGGACCATCACGCACCTCGTGCGCAAGCTCCTCGTGAAAGACTGGAGCGAGTTGACCCTCGCCAAGACCATCGCCATCGAGGCTTCGGGCATGGTGGGCGCGCTCATCTACACGTGGTCCGACACGTTCTGGTTCTCGGCCGTCGAGGGTGAGGTGTATGCCTATTCCTCCGCTTTCACCGCAGTGGTGTTCTGGCTCATACTCAAGTGGGAAGACCATGCCGACGAGCCTCACTCCGACCGTTGGCTCGTGCTGATATTCTATATGACCGGACTCTCCATAGGCGTCCACTTGCTCAACCTCTTGTGCCTGCCCGCCATCGTGCTGGTTTATTGCTACAAGCGGTTCCCCAACGTGGAGGTGAAGGGCTCGCTCATAGCCTTGGGCATCAGTTTCGTCATCCTCGCCGCCGTGCTCTATGGCGTGGTGCCTGGCATCGTGACCGTTGGCGGCTGGTTTGAGTTGTTCTTCGTCAACACCCTTGGCTTGCCGTTCAACACGGGTCTCATTATATATATAGCCTGCCTCGTGGGCTGCACCATCTGGGCCATCTACGAGAGCTTCGCCGCGCGCAGCATCAAGCGCGAGAACATCTCGTTCCTGCTTTCCTTCGCCCTCATCGGCATACCCTTCTATGGCTATGGCTGGTCGGCGTTCGGCATCGGCGTGGTAGTGATCGCCGTTGTGGCGTTCCTGCTCAACCGCAAGAAGATTGTCGACAAGAAGCCGGTGCGTCTCGTGACCTCTCGTTTCAAGAACACAGCCCTGCTCTGCATGCTCATGCTGATGATTGGCTACTCTTCTTATGCCGTCATCGTGATTCGCTCCGTTGCCAATCCGCCAATGGACCAGAACTCGCCCGAGGACATCTTCACCCTTGGCTCATATCTCAGCCGCGACCAGTATGGCGACCGCCCGTTGCTCTATGGCCAGGCCTACACCTCACAGGTGGCGTTGAAGCAAGACGGCGACATGTGCAGGCCCGTGCTGAAGTCGGGCGCGCCCGTGTACAGCCGAAAGGAGAAGTCGTCGAAAGACGAGAAGGACTCCTACTTCGTGGTGACACACAAGGATAAGTATGTATATGCGCAGAACATGATCTTCCCACGCATGTACGACTCCGGCCACACCCAGGACTATGAGTCGTGGATGGGCGGCGTGAGCGGTACTGAGGTGCCTTACGACCGCTGTGGCGAGCAAATGACCGTGAAAGTGCCTTCGCAGATAGACAACATCCAGTTCTTCCTCTCTTACCAGTGCAACTTCATGTACTGGCGCTACTTCATGTGGAACTTCGCCGGTCGCCAAAACGACATCCAGGGCAACGGCGAGCTGGAGCATGGCAACTGGATCACCGGCATACCGTTTATCGACAACGCGCGCCTTGGCGACCAGTCGAAGCTTCCGAAGGACCTGCAAGCCTATGATCCCGTGAGCAACCCTGGCGGCAACAAGGGCCACAACGCCTTCTATTGCCTGCCACTCATCCTCGGTCTCATCGGCCTCTTCTGGCAGGCGTTCCGCGGCCGTCGCGGCATCCGCCAGTTCTGGGTGGTGTTCTTCCTCTTCTTCATGACGGGTCTTGCCATCGTGGTATACCTCAACCAGACGCCAGTGCAGCCACGTGAGCGCGACTATGCTTACGCCGGCTCGTTCTATGCTTTCGCCATCTGGTGCGGCATGGGCGTCGCGGCACTCTACGAGCTCTTGGGTCAGCGCCTGAAGGTGAACCGTGTGGCTCTCGCAGCCGTCATCGGCGTGCTCTGCCTGCTCGTGCCTCTGCAGATGGTGTCGCAGACGTGGGACGACCATGACCGCTCAGGCAGATACACCTGCCGCGACTTCGGCAGCAACTACCTCATGTCGCTGCAAGACAAGGGCAACCCAATAGTCTTCACCAATGGCGACAACGACACCTTCCCGCTTTGGTACAACCAGGAGACCGAGGGCGTGAGGACCGACGCGCGCGTCTGCAACCTCTCTTACTTGCAAACCGACTGGTACATCGACCAGATGAGGCGTCCGGCATACAACTCGCCGGCAGTGCCCATCACGTGGCCAAGGCTCGACTATTGCTCTGGCACAAACGAGTATATCGAGGTGCAACCATCGCTCAAGGAGCAGATAAAGCAGTTCTATACCGAGAACCCTGCACAGGCAAAGGCACAGTTTGGCGACGACCCATTTGAGCTGAAGAACATCCTCAAGTACTGGGTGCGCTCCAAGAGCCGCGACTTCCACGTCATCCCTACCGACACCGCCTACGTCACCATCGACAAGGACGCGGTGCGCCGCAGCGGCATGATGATGGCGTCTGACACCATACCCGATCGCATGGTCATCTCGCTCAAGGGTAAGAACGCGCTCTACAAGAACGACCTCATGATGCTTGAGATGATTGCCCAGTGCAACTGGACACGTCCGCTCTATGTGGCAATCACGGTGGGCGAGGAGAACTTCATGAACCTCGGCGACAACTTCGTGCAGGAGGGCCTTGCCAACCGCATCACGCCGTTCACCACCAACAAGGCGGGGGCTAAGAACTTCGACTCCATGACGACCTACCACAACATGATGGAGCGCTTCCGCTATGGCGGATTGTCGCAGCCAGGCCTGTATATCGACGAGACCGTGATGAGGATGTGCTACACCCATCGTCGCCTCTTCGCCACGCTCGCCTTGCACCTCATCTCCGATGGCAGGAAGGATCTCGCCAAGAAGGCACTCGCCAAGGCGATGAAGGAGATTCCTGAGTACAACGTGCCGATAAACTACATGTCGGGCGGTGCCGACATTGCCAAGGCATACGCGCTCCTCGGCGACAAGGCCAACGCCACGAAGTACGACAAGAAGGTGTTCAGCGTGGCTGAGCAATACGTCAACTATTATCTCAGCCTCAGCGGCATCCGCTTCCAGCAGTCGGCTCGCGACGTGCTGATGCAGCTGTCCATCATGGACCAGACCAATCAGGTGACCAAGCTCTTCGACGCCAAGCTCGCCAAGCAGCAGGATGCCACGATGCAGCGACTTTACTCGCGCTACGTGTCGAAAGGTGGCACGCTGATGCAGCAATAACGCCGGAAAGCGATGTTCATCGAACAACCATCGAAGTGGTTGCGCTGGATCTATCCAAAAGCCGTTTGGCGCATGGACCGACGCGACCACTCCGTTTACCTTACCTTCGACGACGGGCCAATACCTGAGTCGACACCGTTTATCCTCGACACCCTGAAGGAGTATGGCGCCAAGGCCACGTTCTTCATGGTAGGGGAGAACGTGCTGAGGTATCACGACCTCTACAACCGCATATTGGAGGAAGGCCATCAAGTGGGAAACCACACCTTCCACCATCTCGGCAGCTTGAAGCACATGGCGATAACCTACGGTCAAGACGTGGCAATGGCCAATGAGCTGATAAAGGCGCACCTCTTCAGGCCGCCCCACGGTTGGATGAAATTTGACGTTTACTGGTGGGTGAACCGCTACTACAAGATAATAATGTGGGATCTCGTCACGCGCGACTACTCCAAGTGGATGACGCCGCAAGACGTGGTCAACAACGTGAAACGATATGCCCGCAACGGTTCGATCATCACGTTCCACGACTCGCTCAAGGCCGTAGACAAGCTACGCACGGCTCTCCCCGAGAGTCTCGCATGGCTGAAAGAGCAGGGATACGAGTTCAAGACGTTTGAATAGTAGATGTTTAACGGCTTAGCATATCAGACATAACATGATGCACACCGATAAATCATTGAAAGACAACATAAAAGCCGAAGCTTTGCGCCTCGGCTTTTTCGTTTGTGGGTTTGCCAAGGCAGGTCCCGTGACCGATGCCATGAGGCAACATTATCTCGATTGGCTCGCCGGGGGTCGCAATGCCGACATGGCGTATCTTAACAACAATCTCGACAAGAGATTCGACCCTCGCCTGCTCGTGCCCGGGGTTAAGACCATCGTCGTGGTGGCGCTCAACTATTTTCCCGCACATCGCCTGCCGGAGGGAGAGCCGCAGATTGCCGACTACGCGTTGGGGCTCGACTATCACGACATCGTGAAGCAGAAGTTGCGTCAGCTGGCGGCTAACGTGGGCATTACCGATTATCGTGCCTTCGTGGACACGGCTCCCGTGCTGGAGCGTTATTGGGCCGTGCAAGCCGGCTTGGGGTGGATTGGCAAGAACCAGCAGCTCATCATCCCTCACGCGGGCAGCGAGTTCTTCCTTGGCGAACTGTTCATAGCCGACGAACTTCAGCCCGATGCACTTCAACCCGATGAGCTGAAGCCCAACCGCTGTGGCACGTGCCACCGTTGTGTTGACGCTTGCCCAACCCATGCCATCAGCCTGCCGGCAAAGCACGTGGAAGGCTATGGCGACATCACGCGGTTCGACGCGAGGCGATGCTTGTCTTATCAGACCATTGAGAACCGTGGCGAGTTGGCAGACGAGGCCAAGGCGGCGATGGGCGACACCTTCTATGGCTGCGACCGTTGCCAGCGTGCCTGCCCTTGGAACCGTTTCGCCACGCCAAACACGGAGCCGCAGCTCCAGCCGCGTGAGGAGCTGCTTGCTATGACGCGACAAAAGTGGGACAACCTGACGGTGGAAGATTACCGTCGGCTCTTCAAGGGCTCCGCAGTGAAACGGGCCAAGTATGAGGGGCTGATGAGAAACATTAACGCCTTGCCCGACGACACTACTCCTCCAACGCCTTGATTTGTTTCTTTGGTGTCACTCCGAGGCTCTTCAGGCTTTCCACCCTGCGCATCACGTTGCCCGAGCCTTCATAGAGCTGCTTCTTCGCCTTGTCGAAGTTTGACGACAATCGCGATATCAAGTCGCCGATGCCCGTGAAAGTGTCTTCGAAGCCCACCACCTTGTCGTATAGGTCGGCGGCTGTCTTCACGATTTTCTCCACGTTCTTGTTCTGTCGGTCATACTGCCAAAGGTTATAGGCGAGCTGGAGCGCCATGAGGAGGTTGCTCGGCGATATGATGATGATCTTCTTTTGATACGCATAGCGGCTGAGGTCTGGCTGCTGCTTCATTGCGGCGATGTAGCTCGTCTCGTTGGGTATGAACATCAAGACGAAGCCGATGGCATCGTCGACCAATTTCGAATAGTCCTTTTCGGCAAGCTCGTCGATATGTTTTCGCACGCTCACGGCGTGGGCTTTCATCAGTCGGTCGCGCTCCGCCTCGTCCTCGGTGGCAATGGCATCGGTGTAGGCGGTCAATGAAACCTTTGAGTCGATGACAACGCTCCGGCCTTCAGGAAAGCGCACGATGACATCGGGGCGGAAGTTCTTGCCGTTCTCGTCCTTGGTGTTCTCTTGGATGAAGAACTCCTCATTCTTCCTTAGTCCGCTGTTCTCCAGTATGGTCTCCAGCACCATCTCGCCCCAGTCGCCCTGCATCTTGCTGTCGCCCTTCAAGGCTTTGGTGAGGTTGGCGGCGTCGGAGCCGATCTTCAATGTCTGCTCCTTGAGGTTGGAGACGGCTTGTTGCTGCTCTTGCTGGAAGAGCTTCATCGTCGACTCGAAGGAGTGTTGCAGCTCCTTTTTGCTCACCTCGTTGCTGGTCTTGCTCTCCTCAACCGACTTCTTAAAGTCCGCAAACTGCTCCTTGATAGGTTTCAGGAGCTCGTCCATCTGCACGCGGTTGTTCTCTTGCAAAGCCGACTGCTTGGCGGCAAGTTGCTCGGCGGCTGCTTTCTGCTGCTCGGCAGTCATGCGCAGCATCTCCTGCCTCAAGCCTTCCAGTTTCTGTGCCCACTGCGCGTCGCTCTCCTCACGGAGCTTGGCGGCATACTGCCGCTCGCTTGCCATCTGCTGCTTCAGTTCCGCTATTTGCTTCTCATGAGACTCCTTTAGGGCTTGAACTTGTTTCTCATTCGATTCCGTGAGAGACAGCACCTGTTTCTCATTAGCCTCCTTTATAGCTTGAACCTGTTTGTCATTGGATTGAGTGAGAGATGCGACTTGTTTCTCGTGAGAATCCTTGATGGATGCGACCTGTTTCTCGTGAGAATCTTTTAGAGCTTGGACTTGTCTCTCATTGGACTCCTTGATAGATAGGACTTGTTGCTCGTGAGCTTCTGTTAGAGACTGGATTTCTGCTGCATGATGCTCGCGCTCGTTTTGCAAGACAACCCCCTGATTAGTTTTCAGTTGTTCAATCTCTGATTGCAGTACCTGCGCCTTCGCCACAAGTTGAGTTTTTTCCTCACCGGCGGTCTTTGCCGTCATCAGCTTGCCAACAATGAAGCCTATGGCAAGACCTATGATCAATCCTATTGCTATTTCCATTTCCTTTTAATTTATATTACATTTCTAAACCTTCATTATCATGTCCTTGAGAACGCATGATGTTTACAAAACACGGTTTCAGCGTCACAAATGCAAACATACAGCTTATTTGCGACATACCCAAATGTTATTGCAATAAGATTGACTAACAATTTTGCATCTGACGAAATTTAATATTCAGAAGAATTATTTTGTAATATTTTTTCGATATTTAGAAAAAAGATATAAATTTGCATAACCATAACAATCGTTTAACCCTTTAAATATCGTAACATGAGGAATCCTAACCATTTACTGCTAAGTCAAGCCCTATTGCTGTCGCTTGGCTTTCTGTCGGTTGCTCCCGTCTCGGTACATGCCGACACGCAAGGCATCTACCAAAATGCCCTGACGGTGTCCGGCACGGTCGTCGACGACAAGGGCGAGCCGGTGATTGGCGCGACGGTGCTCGAGGACGGCACGTCCAATGGCACGGTGACAGACGCCAATGGCCAATTCACCCTCAAGACATCACACGGTGCGCAAATACGCGTATCCTATCTCGGCTACAAGACCATCCTGCTCAAAGGCAAGCCTAAGATGGAAATTAAGATGAGCGAGGACAACAACCAGCTCAACGAAATAGTGGTCGTGGGCTACGGTCTGCAAAAGAAGGTGGACATCACCGGTGCCGTGGCAAACATCGACGTGGACAAGGCCATAGCCTCACGCCCAATCACCGACGTGGGCAAAGCGCTGCAGGGAGCTTCCCCAGGCCTTACCATTACCAACCTCACCGGCGGTCTCGGCACGCAGTCGAACATACGCCTGCGCGGTAGTGTGGGTTCGCTCAGCGCCAGTTCGGGCACGCAGCCGCTCATACTCGTAGACAACGTTGAGGTGCCAGACATAAACCTCGTGAACCCCGACGACATAGAGAGCATATCGGTGCTCAAGGACGCGGCGTCATCATCCATCTACGGCACGCGAGCTGCATGGGGCGTGATCCTCATCACCACCAAGAAAGGCACTGACAACAACAGGGTCAAGGTGTCGTATAGCGGCAACTTTGCATGGAACACCCCGACGAAGCAGGCAGAGCTTGCCTCGACGGTGGACAACGCCAAATTCATTCTCGCCGTGGCCAATCGCCTCGGCACCGACCACGCCTCGTCGATAGGCTACTATGTCGACGAATACGCGCTGGGTAAGATGCAAGACTGGCTCGACAAGTATGGCGGCATGTCACAATCGGAACTAGGAGAGATGAAAGAGGGACGCGACTTCGAGCTGAAGGACGGCCACACCTATTTCTATCGCTCGTTTGACCCAGTGGACATGTTCACGCGCAAGTGGACCCCGCAGCAGACCCACAACCTGTCGGTCGTAGGCGGCAACAAGAATACCACCTATAACATCTCAGGCTCTTATTTCAACCAAAAGGGCGTGATGAAGTACAACACCGACAAGTACTCGCGCTTCACGCTCACGAGCAACATCACCACGAAAATCCGCGACTGGTGGAATGTGCACACCAACATAATGTTCTCGCAAGAGAAGAACGACCAGCCGTACAAGTTCACATCAGGGCAATACGACGCCTGGTTCTATCTGCTGCGCTGGCCGCGGTGGTATCCCTACGCCGACTATGAGGGCAAGTCTTTCCGCTCCTCGGTGACCGACATACGCAATGGCAACCGCGAGACAATGCGCACGTCTTACCTGCGCGCCAACGTGGGCACGACGCTCAACCCGCTGAAAGGGCTCAACGTGAACTTCGACTACACCTTCGGGCTTGTCAACTACGCGCAAAAGCGCAATGGCGGCACAGTGATGGCCTACGACATGTTCACCACGTCGCCCTTCAGCAACTACAAAGACATCTATGGCTCCACGCACAACCGCGTGATACAGACTTCGCAATACAATTTCCAGAACATCTTCAAGGCATACGCCACCTACGCGTTCGACATAGCCAACGAGCACCATTTCAAGGTGATGGCCGGTATGGATGCCGAGACACGCCGCCTCACGTCGCACTACTCTGAGCGACGCGGCCTCATAAGCGTGACGCTGCCAGAGATAAAGCTCGCCACGGGCGACCAGTACAGCTACAACAGCACGTACAGCTACAACAACGACTTCGCGGCGGCTGGTTTCTTCGGACGTCTCAACTACGACTTCCTCGACCGCTATCTCTTCGAGCTCAACGTGCGCCGCGATGGCTCTTCGCGCTTCCCTGACGGACACAAGTGGGCTACGTTCCCATCGTTCTCGGTGGGTTGGCGCGCCAACGAGGAGAAATTCATGGACTGGGCCAAACCAACGCTCTCCAACCTCAAGGTACGCGGCTCGTGGGGCACGGTGGGCAACCAAGACGTGGCTGCCAACTCGTTCATCTCGACCATGAGTACCAGCAACTCGGGATGGGTCATCAACAACCAGAACGTGCTGGGCATCTCGACGCCTACAGTGGTTTCGCCAACACTGACGTGGGAGCGCGTCTCAACGCTTGACATCGGCGTGGACGCCGGCTTCTTCAACAACGACCTCAACATCACTTTCGACTGGTACAGGCGCGTCACTTCGGACATGCACACGGCTGGCGAGCAGCTGCCTGAGACCTTCGGCGCCAGCGTGCCAAAGGTGAACTTCGGTGAGATGACGGGCACGGGCTTCGAGCTTGGCATCAACTACCAGCACCGTTTCGCCAACGGCTTGGGAATCAACCTCGCCGCAACGCTGTCGAACGTGACGGAGAAGATAACCAAGTACAACAAGGAAGACCGTAACATCAACGGATACTATGAGGGCAAGACCCTCGGCGAGATATGGGGCTACGAGACCGACCGTCTCTTCCAGGCCGACGACTTCAACGCCGACGGCACCCTCAAGGAAGGCATTGCCTCACAATCGCTATATGAGAGCGGAGCGTTCAAGTTTGGCCCGGGCGACGTGAAATACAAGGACCTCGACAACGACGGAAAGATCACCTACGGAAAGAACACCGTGGAGGACCACGGCGACCTGAAGGTCATAGGCAACGCGCTGCCTAAATACGAATACAGCTTCACCATCGGCGCCGACTGGAAAGGCATCGACTTCTCCATGTTCTTCCAGGGCGTGGGCAAGCACGACTATTGGGGCTACGGCTCTGTGGTCATCCCCGGAGGCGGCTCAAGCTATTCCGACTCTTTCTTCGCTCACCAAACCGACTATTGGACACCAGAGAACACCGACGCCTTCTATCCGCGCCCATACAACATGGCATGGCAAAGCAACGCCTACAACTTCCTCAGACAGTCGCGCTATCTGCTCAACATGGCATATCTGCGCTGCAAGAACATCACCGTGGGCTATACGCTGCCAGACAAGGTGCTCAAGAAGATACGCCTGCAGAAGATACGCGTTTACTTCTCGGCCGAGAACCTCTTCGAGTTTGACCATATGAACGGCATGCCACTCGACCCCGAGACTACCGACTACAAGTCGGGCTACGGAAGCGGCTCATGGTCGTTTGGCCGCAGCTATCCATTCAGCCGCACGCTGAGCTTCGGTTTGCAGGCGACATTCTAAAACACACTTAAAACAAGCAACAACATGAAATCTAAATATATCATAAGCCTTGCTTTCGCGGCTCTCTCAATGTCGTCGTGCGGTGACTTCCTCACGCGAGAGCCCGAGGACACCGTGACCGACATCCCGAGTTTCTGGAACAACGAGGACAACATACGCTCCTCGGTCTACAAGCTCTACACCGACTATTTCGTCGGCTACAACTCTGGTTGGAGTCGCTCCGACTTTTATTATGACACGCGCGTGGCCGACTGGAACGACGACAATGCGCAGGAGAAAGCCACGATGTTTACCAAGGTGGCACCAACCACTGCCGACGGTGCCAGCGACGCGAACCCCGCCTCGCCATGGGACTTCACCAACGTGACCACCGTCAACAAGCTCCTGGCAAAAGTGCAGGCGTCATCGCTCAACGACGAGGCAAAGAACCACTGGATGGGCATAGCGCGCTTCTTCCGCGCCATGGAATACAGCCGCCTCGTGCAACGTTTCGGTGACGTGCCATGGTACGACGAGACCATCGGCTCTACCGACTACGACAAGCTCTATAAGGAGCGCGACCCACGCCTGACGGTGATGGAAAACGTGCTTGCCGACCTTGAGTTTGCCTCTGCCAACGTGAGGGAGAGCGATGGCGAGAAAGGTCTCACCGTGAACCGCAACGTGGTTGATGCCTACGCTTCACGCCTCATGCTCTTCGAGGGTACATGGCAGAAATACCGCGCGAAAGACAATACTGCCGCGGCAAAGTTTCTCAAGGCCGCAAAGGAGTTCGCCGACAAGGTGATTGCCACCGGCGGCTACTCGCTTTGCGACGACTACAAGGCGTTGACCACGAGCATTGACCTCAAGGGCAACTCAGAGATCATAATGTACCGTTCGTATGTCGAGGGCGTGGTGACCCACTCGCTCATGTCGTTCCAAAACACGGAACACGAGATATGCAGCCCCTCGAAGTCGCTCATCGACAGTTACCTGTCAGCCAACGGCCTGCCCATCCACCAGGATGGCAATGCCTACTGGAAAGGTGACAAATGGTTCTATGATGCCATCAAGGATCGTGACCCGCGCCTGTATGCCAACATCGACACCACGGGGCTTAGGCTCAGCGGTGTGGCAGAGGTGTATGCCATCTCCGGCTATTTCGCCAACCGTTTCGTCAACGAGAGCCTGAAGAACCTGGCAGGCGGACTGAGCTCCACCAACATCACCGACGCGCCCATCATGAAGCTCAACGAGGTGCTGATGAACGAGATTGAGGCTTGCGCCGAGCTGGCCGACCTCGGGCAGTATTCGCTCTCGCAGACCGACCTCGACCGCACCATCAACGTGCTGCGCGACCGCAAGAGCACCCATATGCCACACCTCACGCTCTCAGGCTCAAGTCTCGCCGTGAACGGCACGGTCATCAACGACCCCGACCGCGACCAGACCGTGTCGCCCATACTGTGGGAGATCCGCCGCGAGAGGCGCGTCGAACTGGTGTATGAGGGCCTGCGCTTCAACGACTTGCGCCGATGGGGCAAGCTCGAATACGCGGACATGCAGAAGAACCCCGACATCAACCGTGGCGCATGGGTTGACAAGAAGAAATACGTGGAATGGTACAATGCCAAGTTCAGCCCCGCCAAGCCAATCACGGTGGAGACGCTCAAGAGCGTGAAGCTCGACCGTGACGGAGACGCCGGATACATCCAGCCTATCACGGACGCAAGCTTGATGAGGACGCAAGCCGACAAGGACTATCTCTATCCGCTTCCCGTAAACGAGATAACCTTGTACCAGCAACACGGCAAGGAACTGAAGCAGAACCCTGGGTGGTAAACGCTTGGCGGATATAAACTGAAACTGGGGGCTATGTTGATTCGCGTGGAACATCACGATTCAACATAGCCCCCGCTGTTTTCTCTGTTACGGGAACAAGCGTTCACGCAACGCTA
>CAVHEN010000014.1:0-64261 GCA_963635115.1 Oscillospiraceae bacterium
GTAAGCCTCCTCGGGCAGGCCCTGCATGGGGTCGAGAATCTCGCCGCCGCAGATGCTGGTGCCCCAAATGCCTACGTTGTAGCTGTACTTCAACTTGGTGAAGTCTGCATAGAAACCGTGCTCGTTGAGGTAGTCGACCTCCTCCTTGCGTGAGAGAGCCTTGTCGCGTGTCAAGGTGATGATCTCAACGCCTGGAGCCATCACGAGGAAGGTCATGTCGAAACGAATCTGGTCGTTGCCGGCACCCGTGCTACCGTGGGCGATGGCATCGGCGCCAATCTCCTTGGCATAGCGGGCGATGGCGATGGCCTGGAAGATACGCTCGGAAGAAACGGAGATGGGGTAGCAGTTGTTGCGGAGCACATTGCCGAAGATCATATACTTCAATGACTTCTCATAATACTCGTGGGTAACGTCGAGGGTGACGTAAGCCTTCGCGCCCAACTTATATGCGTTCTCCTCGTTGGTCTTCAACTGCTCGGCAGAGAAACCACCTGTGTTAGCGCATGCTGCATAAACATCCCAGCCGTCCTGGGTCAACTTCATTACTGTGTATGATGTGTCGAGACCGCCGCTGAAAGCGACTACTACTTTTTTGTTTGCCATAACCTTTTGTATTTATTCTTTTTTACTTGTTCTACTATTTAGTTCCTTTAACCGCGAACTCCGTCATTTCACCCCGTCTATTCGCCTTATCCTGTCTATCACCTCTTGTGGCAGGCGCACTGGCAGGTGCTCAGCAGGGTCGAAGAGCATTGCGGTGCATATGCAATATTGGCGATTGGTGCGGTGCAGGATGTCGGAATTGATGCAACCCTCACAGCCACGCCAAAACGACTGGTCGTCGGTGAGGTCCTTGAAGGTCACGGGCAGATAGCCCAACTGCGTGTTCATCTTCATCACGGCAGAGCCGCTCGTCAACGAGAAGATCTTGGCATGCGGCCAACGTATGCGCGCCAAGGTGAAGGTGAGGTTCTTTATTCGCTTGGCAAGTCCCAAGCCGCGATAGTCGGGATGGACAATGAGTCCGGAGGTCGTCACATAGTGCTTGTTCCCCCAAGTCTCGATATAGCTGAAGCCGGCGAAGTTCTCGCCATCGAGGGCGATGACCGCCTTGCCCTCGCGCATCTTCGTGGCCACATAGTCGGGCGAGCGTTTCGCTATGCCCGTGCCACGCACCTTCGCGGCATCGGCAATGGTTGTAAGAATGGTGTCGACATATTTAATATGGCTCTCGTCGGCAACCAACACTTTTACGTCTTTCATCTTTTCTTTTTCTTCTTTCTCTTTTCCTTAATGGTTATCCTCCAACGGCTTAGAGTATCATGTTCTCGCGCATGGCGTCAATAATGGCATTGTGGTCGGTGCCTTCGCGTATGACGATGAAAATGGTGTCGTCGCCGGCTATCGTGCCCAAAATCTCGGGTATCTCGCTGTTGTCAATGTTGTAGGCTATGCTGCTGGCATATCCTGGACGCGTGCGAATCACGCCGATGTTGCCGGAGAAGTTGATGCTTTGAAACCCAGGCACTGCCATCATCTCGGTGGCCCTGAGCGGAGTGTGCACACGCTTGTACATGGTCTCATTGGGGAGAACATAGACATAATGGCCGTTCATGCTTGCGGCCTTTGCCACCTTAAGTTGCTTCAAGTCGCGACTAAGTGTCGCCTGAGTCACTACAAAACCTTCCTTTTTGAGCTCTTTGAGCAGCTCGTCCTGGCTGCCAATCTCGTTGCTCGAAAGAAGCATCTTAATGGTGTCTAAACGTTGACCTTTTACTTTCATTTGTATATTTATCCTTTATTTGCTGCAAAATTACCACGAATTATTGAATATAGCAAACTAATATGCAACTACTTTGCATTTTCTTCTAAAAAAGGACGCAAAAGTCATATTGTTGCAATATATATGCAAGCATGGCGGCGGAAAAAGCATATAGGCCAAGCGTCGCGCGGCAGTTGGAACAAAGAAGGGTGACCCCTTGCAGGATCACCCTTGTATGATGTTGCCGTGTCGGTTTTTTTAGTTGTCGCTCTTCCCGAAAATCCTGAGCAGGTAGAGGAAGAGGTTGATGAAGTCGAGGTAAAGCGTCAACGCTCCAAGCAGCGCCACTTTCTGCGCACTCTCGTCGGTTCCGACCTGCATGGCGAGCATGCGCTTGATTTGCTGGCTGTCCCAAGCCGTGAGTCCCACGAACAGCACCACGCCGATATAGCTCAGCATGAGGTCGAGCATGCTGCTCTTGATGAACATGTTGACCACCGTGGCGATGATGAGGCCGATGAGCATCATCAGCAGGAGGTTGCCCATCTTAGACAGGTCGGCCTTGGTGACATAGCCGTAAACGGCTGTGGCGCCAAACGTTGCCGCGGTGATGAAAAACACCTTGGCGATGGTTGCCGTGGTGAACGCCATGAAGATGCACGACAGGGTGACGCCGTTGAGCGCGGAATAGATGATGAACAATGTCGTGGCGGTGGAGAGCGAGAGCTTGTTGATGCGAGCCGTGGTGTAGAACACGAGGCCGAGCTCAGCTATCAGGAGCACCCACATTGACGCGCTGTTGCCATAGACAAGCTGCACCATCGACGGGCTCGTGGCAACGCCCCAAGCGCATAGGGCTGTGATGACGAGCGCCAAGGTCATCCATGTGTACACCTTGCGCATCAGCACGGGAAACGCGGCGGCGCTTGACAAGTCGCGCTCCATATTGGCAGAAGGGCTCTGTCCCTTGATAATCTTCTCTAAATCTTGAACTTCCATAATCGTTATAGTTATAAATAATAATCGGTTGCAAATATAGCTATTTATTTCCAATCATACAACAAGCGTGCCATTTTTTAACGAGAGGCAAGCGGCAATGTGCCTGTAAAGATTTGTTGCTGGAATTTAACACTTCGTGCGATGAAATTTAGGGAAAGGAAGTGGCGTTATGGCAATATGTCAGCCCTCTTTTTGCCCAATTCGGCAGTCCTCGCACCGCAACGACGGCGCCCTTGCGGCGTAACGGTGGCGCGATCACGGTGCAAGGGCATCGCCATTGCGCCGCGAAGGCATCGCGATTGCGCCGCAAAGGCGATGTGTTCGGCGGGCGAAAGCGGCAAAATAAGCCTAAAACGAGTCGCTTTAAGAAGCGGCAAACGTATAACTATATAGTAATCAACGTGTTGCGAAATTGTGCCAAGAAGGCCTCTGAATCGTGCCAAGGGAGATGTTTTTTCAATTTTGCGATTCTCAGAACACGATTTGTCGTGTCTTTTCTTCGCTTTTAACACTTCACCTCTTCAAGAAAAAGCGCACGAGGATGAAATTGATGGGCACGCAGATGCAAAACATGGGTATTGGTGCCACTTGCTTTGACAGTCCGAGCCAAAGGAAGAAGTTGAGCGTGAGCATCTGCAGCGTGTAGTTGACCACATGGCTGAAGAGGAAACCCGCGCCACGACGCGCGTTGGCCTTCACGCGAAAGGTGAAGCGTGTGGAGGCGATGAAATTGAACACGAAACTCAACACGTAGCCCACCGTCATTGCCACGGTGGACCACAGGTGGGCGTCGGCCTTCGACGCGCCAGAGCCTATGAATTGTATCAACCCAAAGTAGATGGCGTATTGCAACAACGTGGCTGCAGCTCCAACAATGGCGAAGCGCACCACCTCGCCTATCTTACCCGACATAATGGCTTTCATCTGCATAAGCAAGCATTTCCTTGTCGCCACGGCTGTCGCCGTAGGCTATTATATAATAATGTGTACGAACGTTGTCGAGACTTGGCACGGTAGCCTTGAGCCGCCTCACCTTCTCGGCTCCATAGCAGTTTGGCGTGAGAAACCGTCCGGTCAACTTGCCGTCGGAACTCTCGATTCGCGTGCCAACCACGGTGACTGCCTCGGGGAAGAACGGCGCCACCCAATTGTCCACGCTCGCGCTGACCACGTAGACTTGTATGCCCTCAGCCACGGCTCCTTCCATCACGCTCCACGTCTCCTGTCGCCTGATGCTTCGCCCCACGGTGTCGGCAAAGCGGCGGCACAGGCCGTCGAAATCGGCAGTAGCCATGCCCTTGAAGCACATGGCGAAGAGCCGCTCCTTGGTTCGCCCGTTGTCCACGAGCCCAAGCTTCATCAGCACGAGGCGAGGCAAGAGCAAGGCAAGGCAGCCAAGGAGCCACGCCGTGCCGCGGGCAAAGCGGATGAAGGCCAGCAGCGTGTCGCGAGTGGTGAGGGTGCCGTCGAAGTCGAAAACGTAGATCTTATTTCCCGACATAGATGATGAGCACGAATGTCACGAGCCACGCCAACACGTCGAACTGTATGAAGCGGTCGTGGATGATTACTTTTGTGGGGTTGCCGCTCTTCTTGTCGACAACGGCAATCTGGAGATAGCGAAGCAGACCCAAGAGCACGTAGACGCTCGTCAGGTACAGGTATTCGGAATGGAAGCGGGCGACGGTCTCCGGGCTCACGGTGTACATGATGTAGCACACGAGAGTCACCGAGGCGGTGATGGTGAGCGCCTGGTTGATGAAGGTGGAGTTGTAGCGGCTGGTGTTGCGTCGTGGCGCCTCGCCCGTCTTCTCCATTCGCAGCACGTCGTCGCGACGCTTGGCAAAACTCATGAAGAGCGTGATGAGGAACGTCATGAGCACGATCCACTTGCTCAGCGCGATTCCTGTGGCAACGCCTCCCGCGCACATGCGGAGCACGAAGCCGAACGCCACCACGCACACGTCTACGATGGCATATTGCTTCAGGCGGGCGCAATAGGCAAGGTTGAGGAGCCAGTAGAAGGCTATGACCAACGAGAGCCTTAGCGCGTGGTCCCACGCGAGCCCGCAAGCAGCCAGGCTCAGCACAAACATCAGCGCCATGAGCGCGTAGCCCTGGCCCACGCTCACCGCGCCGCAGGCTATGGGGCGGTGGCACTTCTCCGGATGGCGGCGATCGTCGGCGACGTCGTGGATGTCGTTGAAGCAATAGATGCTCGATGCCGCGAAACTGAAGGCGAAAAACGCCACGAGGCCCTTAGCGAGAGCGTCTGCCTCGAAGAGCGCGCCGCCGAAGATGATTGGGGCGAACACGAAGAAGTTTTTTATCCATTGTGAGGGGCGGAGCAGTCGCACCAGCGCCTCGGTATGTGTCATTTTGTCCATTTTAAATGCGAATCAGGAATATGTCAGCCCTTCTGACGGCTTTCCGCTATGCTCTCGGCGGCATTGGCTATCTTGTCCACAACCTTGCTCAGCACCCATGCCAAGGGGAGCGTCACCGCGGTGCAAACGAGGAACGTCGGCCAATAGCTCCACGACTTTGGCAGGTAGTCGAGCACGAAATGGCTGTGTATGAGGTAGCACTCCAAGCTCAGCGAGCCGACGAAAGCCAACGAGCCGTTGACCCACTTCGGCGTGCGCCGCAACACGCGGTTGCAGAGCAGGATGAAAGTTATGGTAAGGGGGATGTAGAGCATTCGCTCCACGAAGAGCGGGAACTCGCCATGGCGCTCCTGCTCAAGGAAGAAACAAGAGGCGGAAGTCATCACGAACATGATGATCAGCATCCAGATGCCTTGCCCGTCGATGGTGCGCTTCTGCCTTACCATCTCGCCCATGTTGATGCCAATGAAGAAGATGGGCACGCGGCTCCAGAATATCTCAAGGTGGCCCACGGCGTGATGTATGGGCGTGACCCACTCCACGAGTATGCACCACATGATCATGACCACGGGCAGCCAGCGGTAGACGGAGTGGCGGCGTATGAGGTCCATGTAGGGCGGCGCGAAGAGATAAAGCATCATGATGGCAGGTATGTACCAGAAGTTGAGCTCGTCGAAGAGCCAGAAGTGCCAGTTGAAACCTATCTCACCAATGAGGTCTATGAGCGAGCTGGCATCGTGGACCGGCATGCGCGGTATGTAGAAAAGGCAGGCAATGATGAGCCATGCCGGATAGATGCGTATGAGACGGCGGAAATAGAAACGGCGATAGCTGGGGGTCTTGACCCACGAGAACCACAACCCGATGCCGCTCAAGAAGAGGAACATGTCCACGCCAAGGTTGCCCATGCGCCGGAGTCCGAAAAACATGTCGGAGCGCGCGAGGTCTACATGGAACAGGATGATGATGAGCATGGCGATGCCCATCAGGGCGCCACGGAAGCGCGAGATGTTGGCAAGCTCTATGTCTGGAATCCTCATGGTGTCACTGTTTTGGGTTTGGGATGTGGCGCATCAACTTCATCACGAGCCATGCCGCGCCAAGGCTGGCTATGACATATAGCAGGAGTCCGGTATACACGTCGCCATGACGCGAGATAGGTATGAACACCTTCCTTATGGCAGGGTGAATCACGAACAACGCCGCTGAGACATTGCCCAGCCACCCAAGCACGTAGCCGACGCGGTCGCGGAGCCATGGCAGGGGAAGCGTGGAAAGGGTCTTGACGAGATAGACCGAGGCGTAGCAGATGAGAGCGGGCACGATGACCCAAGTGTAGAACGAGCCGGAGGCCGACACGATAAAGAAGGAGCACACGACCCAACTCATCAGGAACGAGCCGAAGTTGAGGTTCACAAGCATCACCTTGTTGCCATAGCGGGCGAAAAGCAGCCCAAGGCCGAATGGCAGCATGCCGCCCATGAAGTTGTAGCGCCAGTAGTTGAGCGTCTCGCCCTCAGGGTTCATGAACAGTTGGGGTAGGGTGCATGCCAGCATCAAGCCCACTGTCCAACTCCAATGACGCCGATAGAGCAAGAGGCGATAGACGGCGTACAACTGGAGCATCAAGCCGAAAAACCAGAACGGCCCGGGCCAGATGTTGCGGTCGGGTTGGTCGTAAAGGTTGTTTATCATCAGCAGTTGCCCTACGATTTGCTCAACGTTGTAGTGCCACGAGCCTGCCGTCATGGCATCAATGATTGTGAAGCAAATGAAGCCCACTATCATCATCTTGAAAAGCTTGAGATAATGATAGCGCACGAAAGGCGCTATGCCCACGCGCTGCCCGTCGGAAGGCTTGCCTTGACCATTGCCGTATTTCATCTCCAGCCCGTAGGCGCTGAGGAAGAGGAACACTGGCACTCCATAGTGGCCAAAGAACGAGATCACATGAGCCGGAAAGAGCTCATTGACGCGCGCGGCGCACTGGGTGAACCAGTCTACGTTGTGCTGGAAATACTGGTACTCGTTTTCCTTTACCACCGGGTTGAGCCAGTGGCAAAAGTTATGCAGGAAGATGCCTAGGATGGCAATGCCGCGCAGGGCGTTGCATTCGGCTCGGGTGAGCAGTTCCTCGCCACGGTGCGTCGTGGTCTCCCCGTAGTTATTGTTAAGGCTGACTTGCATTATTTCTTAGCTTCTGCGTTTTCATCTTGGCGCGCTGCGTCCCTCAGTTTGTCGTAATCGACACTGTTCTTCAAGACGCGCGGGCGGCTCTCGTCGTAGTTGGGCGAGAGCAAGTTGTATTGGTCGCGATAGTCTTTCGAGCTTATACCGGCGAGCCACACCATCATGTGCGCCACCGCGTCGGTCATGAACCTGCGGTTCTTGGCGTCCTTAATGGCCTTGAACACCGCTGGTTCGCGATGCGCGTACTTGCGTGAGCACCATATCCAGAATGGCACCTCAAACTCGTAGTGGGCCAAAGGCCAGTCCACGGAGGCAGAGTGGTTGCGGCAAATGATGTCGCGCCCTGGCTCGAAGATCTCCTCGCCGTGGTCGGGCATGTAGACCACTATGGCGTCCTTGTCCTCAAATCGCTTCACGATCTGCGTCACGATAGAGTCGTTGTAGAGGCAGGCGTTGTCGTAAGCGGCTATCATGCGGCGCCGGTAATGGTCGCCGGCAAGGTCTGGACGAAGCTCCTTGTAGTCGTCGGCGTGCCACTTTGCCCGTCCCTTGGGATAGCGCGTGTTGTAGCTCACGTGTTGGCCTATAAGGTGGAAGATGATGAGGTTGTTGCCTTTAAGGTCAATCTTGCCATCCTTCACGAAGTTGTCGTAGTCGCTGAGCAACCCTTCGTCGAAACGGTGAAGGCTTGTGTTGCGCAAGTCAAACTGCGCCTTGCTCAACACGGGGTCGTTGAGAAAGAAACCGCCCGAGAAATCGTAGACCGCCTGCCCCGCGGCAAGGAGAAACTGGTCGGTGAGGAACGTCACCTTGTAACCCGCCTTGCGGAAAAGCTCAGGGAAAAGCGGATAGTCGCACCATTCGCCCTTCTCGCCAACGACATGCATTGACAAGACGTTCTTGAACACGAAGCTCGTGAGGTTCCAACACGTCACCACATCGTTGAATTTCGTCAGCCATCCGCTGCGCTCAAGGCGTCTCTGCCGTGGCGTGGTTTTCTGCTGATAGCCGTAGAGCTGGCAGTGGGCCTTGCTATAGCTTTCGCCAATAATAAGCACTATGGTGGGCGAGCGGAAGGAGCACGAATCCACTGTCACCCTTTCCGATGCCGCCACACACTTGTCTACCTGCTGCGAGGCGAGGTGGTTGCTGTAAACGGAAAACGCGAGGCGATATATCGGCAGGTAGAAGTTGCCATGGTCAGGGTTGGTGAGGATGTGCTCTATCGACCCTATGGTGTCGGCTGTCATGAGGCGAGCCATTCCCCGCTTGTTGCCCCAGCTCGTGGCGACGCTCCATGCGAGCAACGCCAGCACCAAGATGCCACACTCCGGATAAAGCATGTATCTATGGAAGAAGCGAAGGAAGCCGAAGCCGAACTTGGCGCGAAGCTTGGCGTAGTTGACCTTCATCAACTTGCAAAGCGGCTTGCGCAAATTCACCAACGCGTGAAAAATGGCGAGCAAGAGCAACCATGCCACGGGAGAGGAAAGCACGTCGAGGCTGAGATAAGTGGAGAAAAACTCACCCGCCTCACGGCTGTCGGTCTCGCCCACCAGCATAAGCATGGAAGGTGAGATGACGGAGCCGAACTTCCAAAAGCAGAACACGTCGGTGAGTGCCACACAATATAACGCGACGTAGAAGGCGACGCGAACCCAGCGCCTCACCTTGGGGGGAATGACCGCAAGCACGGCGCACGCGAGATAGACATCAAGAAAGAGCTCAAGCCACAAGTTGTCGTAGACCTCCTGCCCGTTGTCAGGAAGCGTAAGATAGGCGCACAGTATGCCCAGAACATACATCGTGAAAAAGAAGACGCCATTCTTCAGCAAGGGCAACATGAATAGTCGCGAAATACGACGGACAAATCTCATTTCTTATATTGTGTAAGCTTAATTCCTTTGCAAAAATAGTATAATTTATCTGGACGGCAAAGTGTAACACGAAATTAATTTGTACATTTGCCGAAAATATTAGTTTGATGGACTATACACTCAACATAAAGGGCCGATTGCTTTCCCTGTCAGAACCTGTTGTCATGGGCATTCTCAACTGCACGCCCGACAGTTTCTTCGCCGGCAGCCGCAAGCAGACAGAGAAGGAGATCGCCGACCGTGCCAACCAGATCGTGGCGGAGGGTGGCTCCATAATAGACGTCGGAGCTTTCTCCACTCGCCCTGGCGCCTCGGAGGTGAGCGAGGAGGAAGAGATGCGGCGCCTGCGCCACGCCCTGCCAATAGTGAGGCGGGAGCAGCCCGACGTTGCCATCTCCGTGGACACTTACCGCCCCGACGTGGCGAGGATGGTGGTGGAGGAACTTGGCGCCGACATCATCAACGACGTGTCGGAAGGCGGCATCACAGGCATAGTGGACAAGCCCTTGGAGGAACGCTACGAGGTTGAGGGCGACGACAAGTTCAAGTCGTATCCTGCCATCTTCCGCATGATGGGGAAGTTGAAAGTGCCTTATATCCTCATGTCGGTACAAGGTAACATCCACGACATGCTCATCAATTTCGCAAGGGAAGTGCAGCAGCTTCGCGACCTCCATGTCAACGACATCATCCTCGACCCAGGCTATGGCTTTGGTAAGACTATGGAAGAAAACTTCGACATACTTCGCGACCAGCGCAAGCTCGAAGTGCTTAATCTGCCAATCCTCGCGGGGCTCTCGCGCAAACGCCTCATATGGAAGACGCTTGGCATAACGGCAGACGAGGCCCTCAACGGCACCACGGTCGTGAACACCATAGCCCTCGCCAACGGCGCGAGCATACTGCGAGTGCACGACGTGAAAGAGGCGGCACAAGCGGTAAAGTTATCTACGTTCAACACATAAACACCAACACCCGATGTTTTTCTCGTTCGGCATAAAAGACATCATCGACATTGTAACCGTAGCGTTGCTGCTCTACTATTTCTACCGACTCATGAAAGAGAGCCGGTCGCAGAACGTCTTCACGGGCATTATCGTCTTCGTCATAGCATGGCTCTTCGTCTCCCAAGTGTTGGAGATGCGCCTTCTCGGAAGCATCATGGACCAACTCGTGTCGGTAGGCGTCATTGGCCTGATTGTCCTCTTCAAGGATGAGATACGCAAGTTTCTCTACGAGATAGGCGAGCGGCAGAGGGCAAAGAAGTTCATCAACCTGTTCTTCCATCGCGACAGCGTGCAGCAAGTCGACAAGGAAGCCATCATGCCTATCGTGTGGGCGTGTATGGACATGGCAAAGGGCAAGGTCGGCGCGCTCATCGTCATAGAGCGAGCCACGCCTCTCGACGACATAGTGCAGACGGGCGAGGTCATCGACGCCAACGTGAACAAGTTGCTCATCGAGAACATCTTTTTCAAGAACTCGCCCCTTCACGACGGCGCCATGGTCATATCCAAGCGGCGCATAAAGGCTGCCGGATGCATCTTGCCGGTGAGCCACAACATGGACATACCCAAGGAGCTTGGCTTGCGCCACCGTGCCGCCCTCGGCATCTCGCAGGCGAGCGACGCCATAGCGGTGGTGGTCTCCGAGGAGACTGGGCGCATCAGTGCAGCCATAAAGGGCAACTTCCGCCTACGCCTCTCCGCGGAGGACCTGGAGAGCTTGCTGGCAAAAGAAATGACTGCCGTATGAAAAATATCCTTATGCACAAGGCGCATAAGGATATTTTTTTGTAATTTTGCATGGCTTACAGCATGACTATAACAACACAATATAAATCGATTTAAAATGAGTTTATTAGAAGAAATCGTGGCGCGCGCCAAAGCTGACAAGCAGCGCATCGTTCTTCCAGAGGCTGAGGAAGAGCGCACATTGAAAGCAGCCGACCATGTGCTTGCCGACGATATCGCCGACATCATCCTCATTGGCAACCCCGATCACATCAAGCAGGAGGCAGAAGAGTGGGGCCTGAAGAACATCGACAAGGCTACCATCATCGACCCTCTCCACTTCGAGAAGACGGAGGAGTACGCTGAGACTCTCGCCGAGCTGCGCAAGAAGAAGGGCATGACCGTTGACCAGGCCCGCGAGCTTATCACCCACAACAACCTCTACCTTGGTTGCATGATCATCAAGAGCGGCGACGCTGACGGACAGATCAGCGGCGCGCTGAGCACCACTGGCGACACTCTGCGCCCGGCGTTGCAGATCATCAAGTGCGCTCCTGGCATCACATGCGTAAGCGGAGCCATGTTGCTCGTCACCAAGTCGCAATATGGCAAGGATGGCATCGTCGTGATGGGCGACGTGGCTGTCACTCCTAACCCAACGGCCGACCAAATGGCACAAATAGCCTACACGACAGCGCAGACCGCAAGGGCCATCGCCGGAATCAGCGAGCCCCACGTGGCAATGCTGAGCTACTCAACGAAGGGATCGGCAAAGGATGCCATCGACAAGGCCACGGGCAAGAGCGTTTACGTCATCGACAAGGTGGTGGACGCCGTGAAGATCGCACGCGAGAAGTTCCCCGACTTGCAGGTCGACGGCGAGCTGCAGGCTGATGCCGCCCTCGTGCCCGCCGTGGGCAAGAAGAAAGCCCCACAGAGCAACATCGCCGGACGCGCCAACGTCCTCGTGGTGCCAAACCTCGAAGTGGGCAACATCGGCTACAAGCTCGTGGAGCGTCTGGGCGGAGCCACTGCCATTGGCCCAATCCTCCAGGGTATAGCACGCCCTGTCAACGACCTCAGCCGCGGCTGCTCTGTCGATGACATCTACTACATGGTGGCCATCACGAGCTGCCAGGCTCAAGACGCCAAGAAGTAAGGCCCTGTGTCGATTCGTGTGGGATAGGATAATCGTGCCCGATTCCGTCGTTTGGCGTTCGCGCCACAATCGCATTGCCTTCGCGCCGCGATCGCGCCGCGTTTACGCCGCAATCGCATTGGGTTTACGCCGCAATCGCACTGCGGTGAAATTTGCCTCGGCAAACCTTGCCCCACACGAACCGACATGGATTCAAAATAACAACCAAACAGTAACTGTAAACTAACATGAAGATTCTTGTATTGAACTGCGGTAGCAGCAGTATTAAGTATAAACTCTACGACATGACCAACGAGGCCGTGCTCGCCCAAGGTGGCGTGGAGCGCATCGGCATCGACGAGGCTTTCATCAAGGTGAAGCTCCCCAATGGCGACAAGAAGCAGATCATGGCAGACCTGCCAACCCACAAGGAGGGCGTGCAGCTCGTCTTCAAGTGCCTTCTCGACCCTGAGTTCGGAGCCATCAAGAGCCTCGACGAGATAGGAGCCGTTGGCCACCGCATCGTGCAGGGCGGCGACCTCTATGCCAAGAGCTGCATCGTCACTCCAAAGGTGGAGGCTGACATCGAGAGCCTTATCGACCTCGCCCCTGTCCACAACAAGGGACACCTGGCTGGCATCAAGGCCGTGGACGAGCTTATGCCAAACGTGCCTCAGGTGACGGTGTTCGACAACGCCTTCCACTCTACAATGCCCGACTATGCCTACCTCTACGCCATTCCTTACGAGTGGTACACCAAGTACCATGTGCGCCGCTACGGTTTCCATGGCACTTCCCACCGCTACGTGTCACGTCGCGTTTGCGAGTTCCTCGGCGTGGACTTCCACAAGCAGAAGATCATCACCTGCCACATCGGCAACGGCGCTTCGATAGCTGCCATCAAGGACGGCAAGGTCATCGACACCTCAATGGGCCTCACTCCGCTGGCTGGCTTGATGATGGGCTCTCGCTGCGGCGACATCGATCCGTCCGCAGTGTGCTACATGATGGAGAAGAGCGGCATGACCGCACACGAGATGTCGGAGTATCTCAACAAGAAGAGCGGCGTGCTCGGCGTGGCTGGCATCTCAAGCGATATGCGCGACAACGAGAATGCCGACAACGAGGGCAACAAGCTGGCTCATCTCGCATTGGAGATGTACAACTACCGCATCAAGAAATATATCGGCGCTTATGCCGCTGCCATGAATGGCGTCGACATCATCGTATGGACTGCTGGCGTGGGCGAGAACCAGGAAGGCGTGCGCTGGGATAGCTGCCAAGGCCTTGAGTATCTCGGCGTGAAGATGGATAAGGAGCGCAACCACGTCCGCTCAAAGGAGCAGATCCTTTCTGCCGACGACTCTAAGGTGAAGGTCGTCATGATTCCTACCGACGAGGAGATTGTCATCGCACGCGACACGCTCGCCCTTGTCGAGGGTCGTGAGCCTGAGATCTAAGCCTTTGCTGATACTTTAGCAAACACAATAATATATTAAGGGCGGCTCATCTGTGAGTCGCCCTTAATGTTTTTCCGTAATTAGCTTTTCTTGGTGTCTTGCCGCGCCTACAACTTGCTCTCGCCTTCCACATACTCCTCAAGGAAGAGGTGCTCGCCGTCAAATACGGCATAGGAGAACTGGTTAATCCAGTCGCCAAGGATCAGCATTCGCGGCGTATGGCCCTCCACGCGAGGCAGGTTCAGGTCGAGCTCTATGTGGCGATGGCCATAGATGTAGTAGTCGATGTTGGGGTGTTGCTTCTCGTATTCCTTGGTCCACAACACAAGGTATTCCTTGTCCTCGCCCATGAACGGAGGCTCCTTGCCATCCTCGCGTTTCAGCCTGCTGTGCTTAGCCCATTCAAGGCCGAGCTGCATGCCCCAACGGGGATGAATGGCGGAGAACAACGTCTGGCAAACGGGGTTGTGGAATATCCAGCGCAACAGCTTGAACGAGCCGCTGTTATCGCCCAGCCCGTCGCCATGGGCAAGATGGAACACCTTGCCGTAAATCTCAGTGGTGAGCGTCTGGTAGTGCATTGTCACGCCACACTCTTCCTCCAGGTAATGGTATGCCCAAATGTCGTGGTTGCCAGTGAAGAAATGCACCTCTACGCCCATGTCGGTCAACTCCGACAACTTTCCGAGGAAGCGCGTAAAGCCCTTTGGCACCACATATTTATATTCATACCAGAAGTCGAACATGTCGCCAAGGAGATAGATGGCAGCCGCCTTGTCCTTTACTGAGTCGAGAAATCGCACCAGCCTGCGTTCTTGCATCCTGCGGTGAGGCACCGCAAGCGAACCGAGGTGCGCGTCTGAAAGGAAATAAACTGTCTTTCGCATAAGCCTTCCCTTGAACTAAACCTTATCCTTGTTCTTACTCAAATCCCAATTCCACGCGTGCTTCCTCCGACATCATGCTTTGGTCCCACGCCGGCTCAAACACGAGGTTCACGTTGGCGGCCTTCACCCCGTCCACGCTCTCAAGCTTGGAGCGAACGTCCTCAAGTATGAAGTCGGCGGCAGGGCATGAGGGTGCCGTGAACGTCATGTCCACGTTCACCGTGCCGTCATCGTCGAGGTCTATCTTGTATATCATGCCCAAATCGTAGATGTTGACCGGTATCTCCGGATCGTAAACCGTCTTTATCACGTCCACGATGCGCTCTTCTATCCTTGTCTTTTCTTCTTGTGTCATTTTTCTCTTTTTTGCAAACTTACGAATAAAAAACGAGCTAAGCAAGCATCCCGCCCTTTATTTTATTCACCACATGACAAAATAACGCATTACCAATATCCGCAGCGCCACAAGTCTGTCTTGCGGTTAGATACCGCGTAGCCACCAGTCCATCCTAAGCCTTTGGTTCGAGATGTGTTGCATTTATTCGGCTTCACCGAATAAAAATCGTTGGTTTTATTTTGTGCCACCGAATAAAAATATTATCTTTGCGGCAAACAAGAAGCTATGGATACGGAACTGTTTAGAACTATAATCTCTGAGAATCAAGAGTATATAGGGGACATATCATTGGTGGAACGCCCTCTTGCATTAGAGCGACATGGCAATTATGTGTTTGTGGGAGTAAGGCAAGCTGGCAAATCTTACCTCATGTACCAGCAAATGCAGCAATTGATACATGACGGAACAAGGTTGGAAGACATTGTTTACGTCAATTTTGACGATGAGCGTTTGAAGGAAATGACGGCGATGGATTTCGACCTTATCCTGCAAGCGTACTTCAGCATGTTTGACGGGAGGCCGGTGTTCTTCTTTGACGAAATCCAGAATGTTGCCGGATGGGCCAATTTTGCCCGCAGGCTTGCCAACAGAAAATACCAAGTCTATATCACGGGGAGCAATGCCAAGATGTTGAGCCGTGACATAGAGACTGTGCTTGGTGGCAGATATTTGGACGTAAAAGTGTTTCCATATAATTTTATGGAATATCTGAAAGCCAACGGTGTAGCCTTGTCAAAAGGATGGCAATACGGTCGCAAGGCAAACGAGCTACAACGTCATTTCCGCACTTATTTCGAGTGGGGTGGCTTTCCTGAATCGGTCAATTTCCTTGAGAAAAGGATATGGCTTAACAGCTTATACAATCGCATATTCTTCAACGACTTGGTTGTGCGTCATAAAATAAAGAACGAGGATGCCTTGCGCCTTTGCGTGCGCAGGTTGGCAGAAAGCGTCATGCAACCTTGCTCACTCAACCGGCTTTGCAATCTTGTCAAGTCCACGGGCACAACCTGCAGCCCGTCTACCATCATGGAATACGTGCGTTATTTGCAAGAGTCCTGCCTGTTGATTTCCTTGGACAATTATGCGTCCAAGTTTGTTGAAAAGGAAACCGTAAAGAAGCATTATTTCGTGGACAATGGCTTATTGCATTTGTTTGTCAACAATCCCTACCCATTGTTGCTGGAGAATCTTTGCGCCATAACGTTGTATAAGAAGTATGGCAGTGGTTTGTACTATTATAATAAAGGGGTGGAGGTTGACTTCTATATTCCCGAGGAGGGCTTGGCGATACAAGCAAGTTTCAGGATGAGTGACGAAGCAACCTTGACCCGAGAGATGAAGGCTTTGCATGCCCTACATTCGTTCAAGCCTATCAGCAAAGCCATCATCATAACGTATGAGGATGAGGGAATGCTGGTGTATAAAGGGTTGGAAATAGAGTTGAAGCCCGTTTGGAAATGGGTCTTGGGCATGTAACTTATATCCTCCCCTCCTCGCGATAGCTGTAATAAGCTCCGTCGGTTATGATCACATGGTCGAGGAAGTAGACCCTTAACGTCTCGCAGGCCTTGCTTATGCGGTCGGTAATCCTGTCGTCTTCTTTCGAAGGGCGGACGTTGCCGCTTGGGTGATTGTGGCACGCCACCAGCACCGTCGCGTTGTTTAGTATGGCCTCTTTCATGATCAAGCGCACGTCCACCGCCGTCTCCGTGATGCCTCCGTGGCTCAGGCGAATCGCCTTTATGAGCCGGAACCGCTGGTTCATCAGCAACACGTGGAACTCCTCCACGTCCAGGTCTTGCATTGTGGGGTGCATATAGTTGTATATCGCCGTGGCGGAGCCCAAGTCGGCGCGCTCCTCGGCTTTCTCCCTGGCGCGCCGTCTGCCCAACTCGCACGCCGCGAGAATGGTGATCGCCTTCGCCGGTCCAATGCCCTTGAAGCCTTCGAGGTCGGCTATCGACATCTTGCCAAGGGTGTTGAGGTTGTTGTTGCACGCCGCCATCACCGTCTTCATCAGTTCCACGGCGCTCACCTTTGGCGTGCCGGAGCCAATGAGAATGGCCAGCAACTCGGCATTGGAGAGGGCGGCGGCGCCAAGCCGCTCCAGTCGTTCACGCGGGCGATCTTCCTCTGCCCAATTCGCGATAGTCAGGTTTTGCATAGGTAAAAAGGTTTTGTTCGGCAAGGTTCTCACTCGGCGAGGGCCTTGCCTTTTATTTCTACAAAGGCTTCCTCGCCATCGTTTGGCGCCGGCTTTATGCCCAAAAGGTGGCAGACGAGGGGATAAACCGCCGTGTTGCTCACCTTGCCGAGGCTCACGCCCTGCCTCATGTCGGGCCCCCATGCCCTTAGCACGGCTTGCATGTCGCTGTAATAAGGGTCGAAGCCATGGATGCCGCCGTCGTGGGTGTCGTTCTCATAGAATATGTAGCCTTCGTCGGGCAGCACTACCACGTCGCCAATATTGGCGACGGCTTGATAATGAAGATATTGCGGGATTTCAGCCTTACGCCACGCCCTCAGGTGCGGCACGTTGGCAAGGGCCTTCACGATGCTGTCTTGTTGCCACCGCTCTGGCGCATACACGTTGCAGGGCAACTCTCCCTCCAGCGCGTCGTACCACTCCTTGCGCAGGTAGTCTGAAGGCTTGATTTTCCTTGAGGTCGTGAACCACGTCATGCCGTGATCGGACACCACCACGAGGTTCACCCTGTCCGTCATGCCCGCTTTCTCTATGCGCGCCCACAGCGAGGCGAGCAGCGAGTCCATTGCCTCCACCGCCCTGCGCGTCTCTTTCGCCTGCGGTCCGAAGGAGTGGCCGCTGGCGTCAGGCTCCTCAAAGTAAGACATTATCAAGTCGGGCGCGTCTTTCTTCCCGAGGTATGCCATGATGCTGTCGGCACGCTGGTCGAAGGTCATGTGCGGCTTCTCGTCGTAGTTGTGCCACACATCGGGACGCTTCCCGTTGATTGCCACGTCGGAGCCAGGCCAGTAGAACACGGCGGTGCGCAAGCCTTGGCGCTGGGCAGTGAGCCACAACGGCTCGCCGTGGTAGAAGCGCGGGTCAAACTTCGTCTTGGGATTTCCCAGCGAGAAGCGTGCGCCCGTGGCGCGGTCACGGAAAGTATTGGCTATTATGCCGTGGTGCTCGGGGCGCAAGCCCGTGGCGAGGGTGTAGTGGTTTGGGAATGTCTTTGAGGGAAAAGAAGGTATGAGCGAACCCTCCACGCCGTTGGCTGCCATGCGGTCGAGGAATGGCGTGTCGTAATATTGCGGGTAATCCCAGCGGAAACCGTCGAAGGAGACGAGCACCGTGGTCTTGCGCCCGTAGGAAGGCGTGGAGGCAAACAATGCCACTAATGCCACGAGGCACAAAAGCGATCTTTTCAACATAAAATGCTATGAATGTTTATATTAAAGACAAAATTAAATAAAATAGCCGTAACTTTGCAGCGTATTTTCAATAAAATAACCTCTTCACCATGAAATTATCCCCACGGGGCATTGTCGCGAAACTGTTTCGCTTGTGCCTTTCCGCCTGCTTTCTCTTGATTGCGGCATCATGCAACGGTATGTTCTCATCGGTCTACGATGATGCCGACGACGCTGGCAAGACAGAGGCCTCTGACTCGCAGATAAGCATGGACGCGTCAAGCTGGCAAAACTGGTACTACATATCTTTCGACTCCCTGGAGGCGCTGCGCCAGCAGGGCGACATGGCAAAGCTCAAGTACGCCCAAAGCCACTTCACGCCCTACCCAATACCCACGACACCCACTGGCGACAAGACCACCACGCGTCCCGCACAGGGCACCACGGGGCTATACACCTATTGGTACGACATCTTCGGCGAGGGACTGTCTAAGAACGAGTTCCGCGCCTTCACGCCCACGGCGCCGCAGCAGGAGCCCGACCATTGGGACCTCGCCATCCACTATGCCGACGCGCGCACCAACGGCGGCGCGGTGCTCAAGACAAGCTACACGAGCATCGACGACCTGCCGGCTTCATCTGCCGACTTCGCCGGCACGGAGTTCACGCCCGACGAGTGGTCGGAGAAAGACGTGTGGGCAGACCAGACCGAGCAGCTGAACAAGCTCCTCGGATGCCAAGGCATAAAGATCAACAAGGTGCTGTCGTCGTGGCTGGACGTGGAGCTGAAGAGCCTGCCGCCAACGTTCACGCTCGACTCCCACGTCTTCATCATCAAGCTGAAGACAGGGCGCTATGCCGCCGTGCAATTGCAAAGCTACATGAACGCCAAAGGCACCAAGGGCATACTCACCATAAACTATAAATACCCCTACTAACCGCCGGAAAGGAAATGATGAAAAGACACTTCGCAACCTTCTTGCTCTCGGCAATGGCACCCCTTGCCCTTGCCGCGCAGACCGACTCGCTGCTCATTGCCGACGACCTCAGCCAAGTGGTCGTCACGGGAACGCGCACGCCAAAGAGCCTGCTCAAGACGCCCGTCATGACAAGGGTCATCAGCCACGCGGAGATAGAGAAGGCTGACGCCACCACGCTGCAAGATATATTGAAACAGAATATCCCTGGGGTGGAGTTCTCCTACTCCATGAACCAGCAACGCCACATGAACTTCTCCGGCTTTGGCGGGCAAAGCATGCTCATACTCGTGGACGGCGAACGGCTCGCGGGCGAGACGATGGACGATGTCGACTTCGACCGCCTCACCCTCAGCAACGTGGACCACATCGAGATCGTGAAGGGTCCCGTGTCTGCCCTTTACGGCAGCAACGCCAACGGGGGCGTGATAAACATCATAACGAAGGACAACGACAAGCCGTTCAAGCTCAACGTCAACGCGCGCCTGGGAAAGCACAACAGCCAGAGATACGGGTTGGCGTGGGAGCAGGCTTTCGGCAAGTGGGCCAACACCTTCGACGTGACCCGCAACAGCAGCAGCAACTACGACGTGCACAGCGCCGCCGACCCCGCCACGCGTGTCTTCTCGACCATCTATGGCGACAACACCTACAACTTCAAGGATCAAATAGCCTTCCGCCCAACGAGCGACATAAACATAAAGGCGCATGCCGGCTACTTCTTCAGGCAGACGAAGCGCTCTGTCGACACGCCCGAGCGATACCGCGACTACAATGGAGGCGTGAAGGCCGACTGGCGCATAACCGCCGCCGACCACATCTACGGCAGCTACGCATTCGACCAATACGACAAGTCGAACTTCCAAAGCGCCAACAAGCTCGACATCCGCTACTACTCAAACGTGCAAAACGCCTTCAGGATGCTCTACAACCACTCGTTCAACAAGGCCCACATCCTCACCGTGGGCTCCGACTACATGCACGACTTCCTGCGAAACAACCGCCTTGCCTCAGGCACGCACCACCAAGACTGCTTCGACGCCTTCGCGCAATACGATGGCGAGCTGAACGACATCTGGGAGGTGGTGGCAGCATTGCGCTACGACTATTTCTCCGACGGCTCGTCGCTGCAGCGCCTCACGCCGAAGCTGAGCATACGCCACACGCCGATGAAGGGCCTCAACGTGCGCTTCGGATATGGCATGGGTTTCAGGGCGCCTTCGCTGAAGGAGAAGTACTACCAATACGACGCCGCCGGAATATGGATAATACAAGGCAACCCGAGCCTGAAGCCAGAGTATAGCGACAACTTCAACCTCTCGCTCGAATACCACTGGCGAAACTATGAGTTCCTGCTCGACGGATACCACAACCACGTGAAAGACAAGATAGCCTCCGGCGTGCCTTACTATGCCAACAAGACGGATCTCACGCCGACGCTGCCCTACGTGAACCTCGACACCTACTCGGTGAGCGGACTGGAGGCGTCGGCAAAGGGACATTGGAGCAACGGGCTCTCGGCAAGCGTGGCATACGCCTTCACCAACGAGAAGATGCCGAAGGACAAGGACGGCAACACGGCAAACAACCAGTACATTCCGGCGCGAAAGCACTCGCTCACCGTGCATGCCGACTGGGAGCACCGCTTCTGCAAGGCCTATGCCATGGACATCATCGTGGACGGAAAGGTGATGTCGGGCGTGGAAAACGTGGAATATGTCAACTATTACGACATCTCCCAGGGCGTGGCAAACGTCAACTATCCCGCCTACACGATGTTGAAGCTGATGATATGCAACCGCATAGGCAAGGCCGTGAAGCTGAACCTCACCATCGACAACCTGCTGAACTACAAGCCGCGCTACTATTACCTCAACGCGCCGCTCACCGATGGCGTGAGCCTCATGGCAGGCTTGTCTATAGACATCGACAAGCTCATCCGCCATTAATGGAGCGCAGCATAAAACGTTGAGCCACAACCCTTTCGGCTTCGCGTTATGGCTCTTTCGGCTTCACGCCGCAATCGCGTTGCCCTTGCGCCGCAACCGCATCGGCTCAGCGCCGCAATCGCGCCGCCTTTGCGGCGGCAACGCGAAACGGTGGCTGTAAGCAACCAAGCGGCGCCGTGGCAGCATGACAGACAGACAACATATGGGGCGGAAAGTTGATACTTGTGTCAACTTTCCGCCCTTTTCCTTTGTCGGTTTCAAATCTTTGTCGTATTTTTGCCATTACAAAAATGTTGTAACACAAAATGTGTAATGGCGCTATGAGATTAAGTAATAAGAAATTAGCCAACCCCTTCATCTATCAGGGATACGAAAGCCCCGCCTATTTCTGCGACAGGCAGACGGAAACGCAGACCCTGCTGTCGCATCTGCGGAACGGGAGGAACGTCACCCTCATCTCCCCTCGAAGGATAGGTAAGACCGGACTCATAAAGAACACGTTCTTCCGCCTGAAGGAGGAGGAAGAAGACGTGGTGTGCCTCTATCTCGACATCTTCGCCACCAAGAACCTGCACGACTTCGTGGAGCAGCTTGGCGTGATGGTCATCAACGACATCGTGCGCAAAAACGCGTCGTTCATGGAGAGGGTCATCGCGTTCTTCAGTGCCTTGCGCCCCGTGTTCAGCATGGATCCGTTGACAGGCGAGCCAAGCGTGTCTATCACGGTGGAGCCGACGCAAGAGGAGTTTACCATACGCAGCATCTTCAACTATCTCAACGAGAGCGGCAAGGAGGTCTATGTAGCCATTGATGAGTTTCAGCAGATAGCGGAATATCCGGAGAAAGGCACCGAGGCGCTGTTGCGGTCGTATATCCAGTTTGCCCAGCACGTCCACTTCATATTCTCAGGCAGCAAACACCACTTGATGGCGGAGATATTCGGCTCGCCGAAGCATCCTTTCTACCAAAGCGCTGAGATGATGGGCTTGAAGCCTCTCGACAGCGACGTCTATTACGACTTCTGCCAACGCTTCTTCAAGCAGAAGGGTGGCGACCTGTCGAGCGACATCTTCGAGCACGTCTACCAGTGTTTCGATGGTCACACGTGGTATGTGCAGTGCATCATGAATCGCCTGTATGAGACTGAGACGCAGGTGGATAGCGTCGGGCAGGTCAACGCCGCCATGCTCTCCATCCTTGAGGGCAGGGCGCCGCAGTTTGAGAGCATGACGCAGTTTTTCACCGAAAACCAGTTCGCCCTCCTCAAGGCCATTGCCAAGGAAGGCATCGTGGCGCAACCCACCGCCGGAAAGTTCATCAAGGATCACAAGCTGAGCGGAGCCAGCAGCGTGAAGGCGGCGCTGAAGGTCCTGGAAGAGAAGGAACTGGTATACCGAAAGACTGAGGGCTACGTGGTCTACGACAGGTTCATGGACTTGTGGCTGAGAAGGGGCTGAAGGCCGGCGGAGCAAACATCTCCAACGGTAGGCATGAATCGAGGGGACTGTCCGTATGAAAGAAGGGTTTCTGCTGCATAATTATCCGATTGCATTGAAAAGGCGAGCCTTTTCTTGCATAAAGTTTGAGTTTGCCAATAATTATGCCTATCTTTGCCATTCTTAACGAAGAGCCCGAATGCCCTCCGAGAAGAATCTTTAAATAGAACTCAAAAGCGATAGCGGATGGAACTGAAAGAGACTTTCCAAAAGGTGAAGGCGGCAAGCAAGGCGTTAGGCTTGCTGACCGACGACAGGCGCAACGAGATACTCAGTGCGGTGGCTGATGCCATCGTTGCCGAGACGCCCGCGTTGCTCGACGCCAACGCCAACGACTTGGCTAAGATGGACGCGGCGAACCCGATGCGCGACCGGTTGCAGCTCACCGAGCAACGGTTGCGCGACATAGCGTCGGACATGCGGCATGTCGCCACCTTGCCATCGCCCTTGGGCAGGATTCTCAAGGACAAGACGCTCGACAACGGCCTTCGCCTGCAAAGGGTGAGCGTGCCGTTTGGGGTCATTGGCATGATCTACGAGGCGCGACCCAACGTCACCTTCGACGTGTTCGCGCTCTGTTTCAAGAGTGGCAACGCGTGCGTGCTGAAAGGCGGAAAAGACGCCGACGCCTCCAACACGGCTGCCGTGGCGCTGATCCACAAGGTGCTGAAGGCGTTTGGCGTGAACCCCGACGTGGTGACACTGCTCCCCGCAACCCATGATGCGACAGCCGCGATGCTTAGCGCCGTGGGCTATATCGACCTCTGCATACCGCGTGGCGGCAAGCGGCTCATCAGCTTTGTGCGCGACACGGCCAAGGTGCCTGTCATAGAGACGGGCGCTGGCGTGGTGCATTGCTACTTCGACAAGGATGGCGACGTGGAGATGGGATGCCGCATCGTGACCAACGCCAAGTGCCGCAGGGTGAGCGTGTGCAACGCGCTCGACTGCCTGCTGATACACGAGAGCCGCTTGGGCGACCTGGCAACGCTCTGCGAGGACCTCGCGAAGCACGAGACCAAGCTTCACGCCGACGCCAAGGCTTACGAGGCATTGAAGGGTCGCTACCCTGACACATTATTATATATGGCAGAGGAAAGCGAACGGAAGATGATGACTGCCAATCCCGACACCAAGAGCATTTGGGGCACCGAATGGCTCAGCATGCAGATGGGCATCAAGACCGTGGCATCGGAGGATGAGGCTCTCGACCACATAGCCGCCTACGGAAGCGGACACAGCGAGAGCATAGTCTCCGACGACCAGCAAGCACAGGCGAAGTTCCAGGCGATGGTGGATGCCGCTTGCGTCTACGTCAACGCGCCGACAAGCTTCACCGATGGCGCGCAGTTTGGGCTGGGAGCCGAGATTGGCATCAGCACGCAGAAACTTGGAGCGCGTGGGCCAATGGCATTGGAGGAAATCACGACTTACAAGTGGCTCATTACGGGACACGGGCAGGTAAGGGCGTGAAGAACAAAGGGTGAAGGCTGCAGGGCGAGGAGGCACGAAAGGAATGCGCCACCGTGTCGATTCACGTGGAAAACCGTCGCGGCGGACGCCCCGTTGCCTTTGCGCCGCAATCGCGCCTTCCTCGCGCCGCAACCGCAGTGGCTTCGCGCCGCAATCGCGCCGCGTTTACGCCGCAATGCCAAACGCCGTGGGCAAGCCACGCCGCGGGCTGCCACTGAAGCAGAATCATAACGCAAAAACAAAATAACAACAATGAAGACATTCTTTAATGTGGAAGACCTCGGCGACTTGAAAGCCGCTCTCGCCGAGGCACAAGAGGTGAAGGCAAACCGTTTCGGTTGTCAGGAGCTGGGCAAGAACAAGACCCTGTTGATGATATTCTTCAACAACAGTCTGCGCACCCGACTGAGCACCCAAAAGGCGGCAATGAACCTGGGCATGAACGTCATCGTGCTCGACGTGAACGCCGGAGCATGGAAGCTGGAGACGGAGCGTGGCGTCATCATGGATGGCGACAAGAGCGAGCACTTGCTGGAGGCGATACCGGTGATGAGCAGCTATTGCGACATCATCGCCGTGCGCTCGTTTGCCGGACTGAAAGACCGCGATTACGACTATGCCGAGACCATCGTGAACCAGTTTGTGAAGTATTCGGGCAAGCCAGTGGTAGCCATGGAGACCGCCACGGTGCACCCCTTGCAGGCTTTTGCCGACTTGATAACGATAAGCGAGAAGTGGGCTGAGCTGCAAGCCAACCCTGCCACCAAGCGCGACCATGACCGCCCGAAGGTGGTGCTGACGTGGGCGCCCCATTGCCGCGCCTTGCCTCAGGCCGTGCCAAACTCGTTCGCACAGTGGATGAACAAGGCGGATGTCGACTTCGTGGTGACGCAGCCCGAGGGCTACGAGCTTGACCCGAAGTTTGTGGGCGATGCCAAGGTGGAGTATGACCAGAAGAAGGCGCTTGAGGGAGCCGACTTCGTGTATGCGAAAAACTGGAGCTGCCCTGGCGTGAAGGACCCAGCTCAATATGGGCAGATATTGAGCAAGGACATGGGATGGACGATCGACGAGGAGCACATGTCGTGGACAAACAATGGCTATTTCATGCATTGCCTACCCGTGCGCCGTGGACTCATCGTGACCGACGACGTGATAGAGAGCGACCACAGCCTGGTGATACCAGAGGCTGCCAACCGCGAGATCTCAGCCGAGGTGGTGCTGAAGCGTGTGCTTGAGAGCCTTTGATGGTAGCGTTCACTTCGTGAACTCACGCACGACCCAACCGTTGTAAGTATTCAATGACAACCGCGCCTTGGTGCCGGTTGTCATTTGTTTTATAGGAATGCTGATATAAACGTCGGTGGTATAATACTCGGGCACGCCGCCTTGGTCGTGCAAGAACCTGAAGCAGTAGGTGGTCGTGCCGCCGACGACCACGGTGCTGTCGAGCGCAAGCCCTATGCTTTGCCTTTGGTCTTCGCCGCTCGCCTTGCCCGTCTTCATGCCCAGGCGGAAGTTGATGTAGTTGCCGTTCTTGCTCTTCCATGCGCTGACAAGGCTCACGGGGTCGGTAGCCGTCATGGTCTGCTTGGATGGATCCGCAGGCTTCAGCGTGTAGACCATCTTCGCAGCCAAGGGCTCAACGACGTTGGAGTCGGTGCCGTTGGCGTACATATTATAATTGAGAAGGACGCGGCAGAGGCTGTCGGGCGTGCTTTTCCAACTTGTTTGCAGGGGCTCAGTGAAGGTCAGGCTGAGGTTGTCGTCGGTGGTTGCCGCGGCGAGCCTTGCCTGGTTGTCGGTAACGGCGTCAACGAAGTCGGTGCGCAGATAGCTGTATTTTGAGTCGCCTTCCTCGTAGGATGAACTGGAGCAAGACGGGAAAAGAAGCAGAAGTCCCGCCACATAAAGCGGGAGCCACTGCAATGCCAAATAGGGCAGACGCCGCTCTCCCGCCCTCCCTGATGGGCGCGAGGGGGCAATACCGCGCGATGTTCCTGATGTGCGGAAGACGGCTTTCAGTCTATGGGATAAGGCAGAAAGCTTGTTTTCGAGATGATTTGTTAGTTTGCGCATCTTTGTTTGTTTCCTTGGTGTTGCCCACCTTGTCGTGTTGGAGCCATGCCAAGATGGTGGCGTGCCAAGGCTGAGACGTATCAAAATTGCCCCTTCCCCTGGGTGGGGGAGGGGGCAAGAGGACGGGATCGCCCGTCTTATTTGGTGAAGTTGAACTTGCTGAAGAACTGCTTCAGCCTGCCAGTAGACTCCGTTGCCGTGAGGTAGTTGCGGGTGGGGTAGGCATATTGCGTGAGGAGACAGCGACGCAAGTAGGTCTCGTCCTTGTTCTCAATGTCGATAAGGGCAAGTCGGCTGGCAATGTATTCCTCGAAGTTGTCGTAGTCGGCCTGCGTGTAATTGTCGGCATACATCTTCGTGTTCTGAATCATGTCGAGTGCGACGTAGTTTTGAGGATAGAGCAAGTAGTTGCGGTGGATCTCGTGGTCTATATGCTCAGCGATCTGCTCAAACATCTTGTTGCGCGGCTGTTCCTGGTTCACGGTCTGCAGCCACTCGTCGATGCACGGTGCGCAGCAGTAGTGGATGTGGCCCTTGAATCCCTTGATGCCCACGCTCATGCTTTCCAGGTCGTCGCCAGGCGCCTTCTTCCAGTAGGGCAGGTCGCGGCGCAACTGGTATTCGCGCGCCTTGAGATAGTCGCATGGGTCATACTGGTAGCTTATGGCTACAGGCGCGATGTGGAGCTGGGTGAGGCGGTCGATGATGGATCCCTCGCCACCCATAGCCATCATCTTGAGAATGGCGGGTTGCGTGAGGTCGTTTGAGTTCTTGGCGCGTCCCTCTCGCTGGGCTATCCAGATGTTGTCGTTCTTTTGGGCGATGACGAAGTGCATGTATTCCGACATGCGCTTGCTTGCGCGGAGCATCTCGCTCGATTTCAGCGCGCGCTCCACCGTGAAGGTCTTGTTGATACGAGCCAAGGCGCGCACCCAGTCGAGCTGGAGCAGGTTGTCGCCAATGGCAATCTCGCACGTGGTGCCGAAGCCGGTGTCTATCAAGAGCTTGTCGAGGAAGGCGGAGTCGAGCACTATATCGCGGTGATTGCTCACGAAGGTGTAGCGCTTGCGAATGTCAACGTTGTAGAAGTCCATGTCGATGCCGTTGCTCTGCTCGGCGATGAGCTTCTGCAATATGGCATAGCAGAAGTTGCGCTGGAAGTCGAAATTGGTCTTGCACTCGTGCATCTTCTTTGCCACGATTTCCATGGGCACGTTGGGGTAGACGTATGCCACGACTTGATGGAACAGCTTGTCGGCAAGCAGCTTGTCGTACACGGCCGCGAGCTCTTCAGGCTCATAAGGCCTTATGGGATCAAATTCAGAGGGTACTTTCATACGGATAAAGATTTATGGTGTTGGGTGATTCTTGCTGTTTATTCGTCTGCTATCACGAGGTCGATGCCCATCGCCTCTACCTGTTGGCGTATTTGCTCGGGCAGGCGATTGTCGGTGATGATCATGTCGACATCCTCGATATTGCATATCTTCGCGAATCCACGCCTTCCGAACTTCGTGCTGTCTGCCAGCACGATGGTCTTCTGTGCGGTCTGCATCATGGCGCGGTTGATCTCGGCCTCGCGCATGTCGGTGGTGGAGATGCCAAACTCAAGGTCTATGCCGTCCACGCCGAGGTATAGCTTGCTGAACGAGAATCCTGCGAGGATCATCTCGGCATACTTGCCCACCACCGAGAGGCTGGTGTGGCGCACTATGCCGCCGAGCTGGATGAGCTCCACGGTATCGAGTGGCGCCAAGACCTCAGCCACCTGCAGCGAGGCGGTGACAACGGTGAGGCGGCTCTCCGGATGGATGCTTCTCGCAAGCGAGTGGATGGTGGTGCCCGAAGCCAAGACGATGGAGTCGTTGGGCTCAATCAGCTTGGCTGCCTCGGCTCCTATTTGCTGTTTCTCGTCCATGTTGAGCTTCTCCTTCTCCGTGACCGTGCGGTTGTTGGTGAAGGGGTTTATGAGGATTGCCCTGCCGTGACTGCGGTATAGCTTGCCCTCCTTCTCCAAGTTGGTAAGGTCCTTGCGGATGGTGACAGACGAAACTTGCAGATAGTTGGCCAGTTCGGTAACCTGTATGGAGCCTTGCTTGAGCAGGTTGTCCATGATTTCGCTATGACGTTCTTCTTTGGTCATGGTCGTCTTTGTTATTTTGGTTCCATGTCGATTCATACGGGAGAAACCATCGTGCCGTGTTCACCCATTTGCCTTCGCGCCGCAATCGCATTGCCTTCGCGCCGCGACCGCATCGCCCTTACGGCGCAATCGCATTGCCATTGCGCCGCGCTCGCGTCGTGGTGAAATCAGCTTTGATGACTTAACCCACGCGAATCAACATCGCCCCGTTATTTTTTACAAAGATAATCTTTTTATTCTAATCCAGTCCCTTTGCCAGAGCTTTTATAGGTATTATTAACAGTCAAAAAGGCGGTATTGCCAAAACTCTTTCGTAACGAAAGCGGCGATTATGGTTAAAAATAGCATTATAATTCAAATTTAATTGTACCTTTGCAGCCGATTTGTTATAAAGACTTCTTTAGTTTTAAAAAACCCAAACAAATAATATAGGCCGACAATGAGAAAGAGAATGATTGCCGCGTTGGGATTGTTGTGCTTTGCATGCGTGTCCTTTGCGCAAGGCAAGCGTACCGTCTTGAGTGCGACGATAGATGGTTACCAGCGAGACATGGTTTATTTCGACTGCGTGCAGACTCCGTTTATCCGCCAGGAGTTTCATGCCAACCCTGGCGAGGAGCACGTGTATTCGTTCAGCACCGATCGCTTGGTGTCGATGATAATCAATGGTCGCACAACCGTGCTGCTGATGCCTGGCGACAGTCTGCACGTGGACTTGCAATACCAGGGCAAGAAGGTGAAGGACGTGAGGTTCTCGGGCAGTGATCGTGCCGTTGCCGGCAATGAGCTGTACGCAGCAGTCGGGGCATTCAAGCGCGACATGCGATACAAGACCCAGCTCCTGGCTTGCGCGGTGGTGGACGTGAAGCCTGCCGACCGCATAAACGACTCGCGCCGGCTCCTTGACCAGACGCGCCAGCTGGTAGGGCAAGCCAAGGGCAAGGTGGATGCCGACGTTGCCAACTATGTGATGGCAGAGAGCGAGGGGCTCGCCTACACATCTTTTATAGAATACCCGATGATGTATGAGGAGACACGCAAGAAGCCAATAGCCGAGCAAGGCATTGGCGACTATTGGAGCCTGCTGAAAGACTGCAAGTTGCGCGACGACGTGGCGTCATTGAGTTGTCCAGACTATTGCTCGTTCCTGCTTTTGAACATGGCATACGCGAAAAGCCGCCAGGCGCATGAGAAAGGCACGGAATACCAACGTCCCGACAAGCTGGAGGACATGTTTGCCGAGCTTGCCGCTTTCTATGATGGCAAGCACCGCGACGCGACACTTTATTCTATAATATCCAACTATATACAAGGAGGCAAGGACATAGAGCGGGTGGAGCCGTTGGTAAGCCAATACAAGGAAAAGTATTGCGTGGACAGCGAGCATGCCAAGATCATCGACTCGCTGATGCAGTAGTAAAACACAAGAATCCAAATACCATAAAATGAACAAGAGAGAGTATTTACTGAAGCTTGGCTGTTGCGCCATGCTTTTCTGTGGGACGCCACTTCCGGTCCTCCGCCAGGCCACGGCTTTGGCGCAGACCCCGCGTCCGGCGGAAGACGGATGGAAAAACACGCCTGTCACCTTGCGTATCAGCAATGAGACGTTGGGAAACGTTCTCACTAAAGTGGCGAAGACAGTGGGTGCCGACCTCGTATTCCAAGGGGTGACACTGGTGGGAATCAACGAGCTGACCACGCTCAACGTCAAGGACAAGCCGCTCGACAAGGTGATTGGCGGGCTTATCGGCAACCAAAACGTGCGCATCGACTATCAAGGTGGCCACCGCGCCATAATCATATCGTCGTATGAGAAGCAGGTCGACAACGCTCAGACCTTTGTGGTTGGCGGCGCCGTGGTTGGTGCCGACGACGGCAAGCCCCTCGTGGGCGCAACGGTGTCGGTGACCAACGGCACGAACCGCAAGGGAAACATGGGATGCATCACCGATGAGAACGGAAAGTTCAGCCTGCGCGTCAATCGCAAGGCGTCGATAAGCATTTCATATCTCGGATACGACACGAAGTCGATACAGATAACCCGTCCGAATCTCAACATGAGCATTAGCCTGACGCCAAACGCCACGAGCACCGACGAGGTTGTGGTGACGGGTATCAGCCGCCGCAACAAGAAGAGCTTCACGGGTAACTACGTCTCGGTGAAGGGCGAGGACTTGCGCAGGATAAACCCCAACAACTTCTTGAAGAGCCTGCAGTTCTACGACCCGAGCTTCAAGGTCAAGGAAAACAACTCCAATGGTTCTGACCCTAACGCGCAGCCAGAGTTCCAGATGCGTGGCGACCAGTCTTTGGGCTCCACCACGAGCATGAACTCCATGGACTTGCTTCTCGACAACGTGTCGAGCCGCCCCAATACTCCTCTCTTCGTGCTCGACGGCTTCATCGTGCCAATGACGCGCATCCTCTCGCTCGACCCTGAGCGCATCGACGAGGTGACCATCCTCAAGGATGCCGCCGCCACGGCGATATATGGCTCGAAGGCGAGCAACGGCGTGGTGGTGATCTCCACCAAGGTGGCTCCCGACGGAGCGCTGTCGGTGAACTACAACGGAACAATGACCGTTGAGACACCCGACTTGAGCGACTACAACATGATGAACGCCTCGGAGAAACTGCAGACCGAGTGGATGGCAGGCGTCTACGACCCAAGCAACGTGACCAGCATGAACCGCTATAACACCTTGCGCCGCAACGTGTTGGCAGGCGTGGACTCTTACTGGCTCTCTCAACCATTGCGCACAGCCGTGCAAACGCGCCACTCGCTGACGGCGGCTGGCGGTACCGACGTGTTCAGGTACAGCCTCGGTGTCAACGCCTCGTTCATGCCAGGCGTGATGAAAGGCTCGTCGAACAATACCAAAGGCGTTGACTTCAGCATGACCTACCGCAAGCGTCGCGTGACGGTGGGCGCCAATATCAACCTCTCGGAGACATCTGGCAACAATTCGCCTTATGGATCTTTCTCTTCGTATAGCCAGGCCAACCCTTACTATCGCATTAAGAACGATAACGGGACCTACGACCAGATACTCGACAACTTCACGGCTGCTGGCAGCACGACGGTTACCAATCCGCTGTACGATTCCAACATTGGCATTAAGGACTTGACAAGGAGCCTGACCATAGCGAGCAGTCTCAACTTCGAGTACATGATTCTTGATAACCTGCGCCTTACCGAGGCGTTGCAGTACACGCGTGGCACGGCACGCACGGAGAAGTTCCTGCCTGCCGACCACACGAGCTTTGCCAACGAGACCGACAAGACGCTCAAGGGCAGCTACTCAAAGAACACGGGTGAGTCGACATCATGGTCGAGCAACCTCGGCATCAACTACAACCTGCCCATCGACAAGCACCTCATAAGCATGTTTGCCAACTGGACGGTGAGCGAGGATCGCAACAACTATGTCAACCTTTTCGCAACGGGTTATCCTGACCGCCACATGGATGACTTCATCTTCGGCAACAAGATGACAACCAACCCCAGCGGCTCGGAGGCTCTCTCACGTGCCATGAGCTTCATTGGGCAGGTGTCTTATAGCTACGACAACCGCTATTCGTTCGACTTCAACCTGAGCGAGGAAAACTCATCGCGCTATGCCAACAACAGCTTCACGCCGTTCTGGTCTACGGGTGTTCGCTGGAACGCCTACCGCGAGAAGTGGCTTGAGGGCAGAATCTCCAATCTCGTGTTCCGTGCCACATACGGTGTCACGGGTGAGCAAAGCTCCAATCCCTACGAGACCATGGAGTTCTACACCTTCACCAACACCATGAAGCCTTACACGTCATTCAGTTCGCTGGGCGCCGTGTTGCAAGGATTGAACAACCCTAACCTCAAGTGGGCTAAGACCGACCAACTCAGCCTTGGCGTGGACGTGGGCTTCTGGAAGAACCGCATCAACGCTACGTTCAACTATTATAACAACATCACCCGTCAGATGATGACGCAATACGACTTGGCACCATCGACGGGATTCAGTTCACAAAACATAAATGCTGGTGAGTTGCAGAACCAAGGCTTTGACGTTACGCTCAACGTGATTGCTTACCAAAACGTGCGCAAGCAACTTTATTGGACTATCAACGCCAACGCCAACCACAACAAGAACAAGATACGCAAGCTCTCGGCCTACTTGCGCAAAATCAATGAGAAGCAGCTCGCGTCAAAGAATGCGCCTCTGCCGGTGTTGCAGGAGGGATACTCCACCACGACGCTGTTCACCGTGCGATCGTTGGGCATCGACCCTGTTACGGGCAACGAGGTGTTCCTTACGCGTGACGGGCAGAAGACGTTTGTGTGGAACAGCAACGACAAGGTGCCAGTGGGCGATACAAACCCGAAGGTGAGCGGAACGTTCAGCAGCTCGCTCAACTATAAGGAGTTCAGCTTCAATGTGGGCTTCACCTACAAGTGGGGCGGCATAGTGTACAACTCCACGCTGGTAGACAAGATTGAGAATCGCAACATAGCCTATAACCTTGACCGACGCGCCATGACAAGCCGATGGATGAAGCCTGGCGACGTGACTTATTTCAAGAAGTTCTCGCTCGATGCCACGGCAAGCCAGACGGAGCAAAGCACGCGTTTCATCATGGACGACGACGAGCTCAAGATGTCTACCATGAGCGTAGGCTACCGTATGCGCTACGAGAAGTTCAGCTTCCTCAGGAGGTTGAACATCGACGTGTTGTCGCTCAACTTCACCACGAACGACCTCTTCCGCGTGTCGCGCGTGAAGATGGAACGCGGACTCGACTACCCATTCGCCCGTTCCTACACCCTCTCCATGTCGCTAATCTTTAAATAAAAAGTTCTTATAACGAGGTAACACCATGAAATTAAAATCAATATACTTTGGCGCCGTCGTCTTGTTGCTTGTTGGCATGAGCTCATGCTCCGACTGGTTTGACGTGAGTGCCAAGACTGATGTCAAGGCGAAGGAACTGTTCGAGACCCCAGAAGGCTTCGAGAGCGCTCTCGCCGGCATATACATATCCATGACCGACGACGACAGCTATGGTCACGACCTGTCGTTCGGACTTATAGACCAGCTTGCCCAGCTCTACGACCGCGTGCCCGACGGCACCACAGACCGTGAGGCGATATACCAGTATGAGCAGGAGTCTGCCGGCTATGCCACAAAGTCGAGACTTGCTGCCATTTGGCTGAAGTCTTACAACTTGATTGCCAATACCAACAATCTCCTGAAGTGGCTTGACAGCAACGGGCAGAGCGTGCTGAAAGACGAGCAGACACGCAACCGTTATTATGGTGAGGCTTACGCCTTGCGCGCTTATCTCCATTTCGACCTCTTGCGTGGATGGGGCCCTATGATCTATCTGACGGATAAGTCAAGCCTGAGCATCCCGTACCGCGTGGTGGCTGACAACAGCAAGCAGCCGCGCCTTTCGGCTGAGGCCGTCGTGGAAAAGATTCTTGCAGACCTCAAGCAGGCCGAGACATACCTCGCCCAGGAGAAGACGGCGAGCCTTTCTGGCAGCGACCGCCGCTTCCGCATGAATTATTATGCCGTGAAAGCTCTTGAGGCGCGCGTCAACTGCTACGCCGACAATGCGCAAGCCGCCATCAGCGCGGCGGAGGAGGTGATAAATCACTGCGGGCTTACGCTTCAAACCTCCAATTCCAACGACCCTGCCCAATTCAACGAGACGCTCTTTGGTGTGAACAAGTATAAGATGAGCGACTCATTCTCTTCTTATTTCGCAGAGGGCCCCGACTTCACCACGCAGTATTGGCTGGGCCTTGCCAACTATAAGCGCATATTCGAGGCTGAAGGCAACGAGCGCGATGCCGACTTCCGCGCCCGCCGTGGTGCCGGCTTCCTGGTCTACGATGGTGTGAGCCGCGTCATCAGCCGCAAGTATATCAAGAACGACAATGCCGTTATTCCGCTGATTCGTCTTCCGGAGATGTATTATATCCTCTGCGAGATGTCATCACTCGATGCCGCTCCACAATACATCAACACGGTGCGCAACCGCCGTGGCATCTCCAACTCGAACGCGTATGGCGCTTTCCTGTCCGACGGTGACCGCGTCTATGCCTTGAGCAAGGAGTACCGCAAGGAGTTTTATGCTGAGGGGCAATACTTCTACTTCCTGAAGCGTTACGCTACCTATTACCTCGAATATTCTCTTGACGCTAATGATGCTGCGGTGAAGATGAACGAAAAGCGTTACGTGTTCCCCTTGCCCGACAGGGAAAAGGAATATGGCTGGACTGATGAGGAATCAAACAACACTTCAAACCAATAATCATGAAATTACGTATCAATAAGACATACACATTATTACTCTTGGTGGCTTTGTGCGGAATCTTCTCCGCTTGCAGTCATGAGGACCCTACCTTGTTTGAGAAAGAGTCAGACGGTTTCTACTTTGGCTATGACTCTAAGGAGTCGTTGACCTCCACCATCAATTTTGCCGACTCCATCCTTACTGAGGCGAAGCAAGGCTATGTGCCAATTAAGATCAAGTTGCTGGGCCACTTGTCCGACCAGGCCACGACCATCAAGCTCAAGGCAGAGCCTGTGGAAGGCTATAAGGAGGCGAAGGTGACCTTGCCCGACGTGGTGGTCAAGGCTGGTGAGTATGAGACGATAGCCAATGTAGTGGTTGAGTGCCCCGACCAGGCGGACACTACATACGCCGTGAAGATTTCCTTTGAACAGGGCGACAAGAGCATGAAGGATTTCGACGGTTTCACCATCTATGCCAAAGAGTCGTATGAGAGGCCATCAAACTGGAACGATAGCTATTATGGCACTTGGACTGTCGACAAGTACAAGTTTATCTGCAAGACTTTGGGGAAGACCGGCTTCTGTGGTGATGACAGCTACACGCAGACCAACATGTACAACCCCACGTTGATATACGCTGTTCGCGAGTGGCACAAGGCTCACCCTGGTGAGGCTATTGCTTACGACATTCCTTTCCTTGACGGCACATTGTTCTATGACGCTTACGACCAGCCAGAGTACTGGGGTGACTTGCAAGACAAGTACTTCGGCGGCTACGACGGTTATGGTTTCGGCACCTTGGCTTCTAGCCTTGGTGTGACTACGCAGAACGAGGAGCAGGTGTTTGGCTCTACCGACGAAGCGTTGCTCAGGGATTCGAACAAAGGCGCCGTGCGCCTGATGCTTGAGAACTACAACAACAAGTTTGAGCAAGGCTACAGCTATTGGGGATTGAATTCGGCGTTCAGTGTCCCGATGATCGACGATATCGACTACGACGTTGTTGCTCCAGCTTTCTGGACCAACAGCCTGACACAGCCATTGGTGGAGAAGTATTATGGCGCTTACTCGGAGCAAAAGTACAAAAAGATGCTGAAGATTGCAAGCCGCGAGATGGGAAGTGGCTTCAAGCCGTTCTTGATGTTCCCCGTAAAGCTGCAGTGGGACGACGCTTCCATGGAGAACGTGCCCATGTGGGACACGGACGCTAACATCGACTGGATGTATTTTGGCGAGGAGGTGATTTACCAGTTCTACAAGATGTTCAAGCAGGAGGAGCCAAGCTTGTTCCCTGACAACGCCGCGAAGCCAGCTGTCAACGCACAGGCGAAGGTCAAGGCGCTGGCGAAGGCTAAAGCCATGTCAACGAGAGGAAAATGATGTTCTAATTAAACGACAATTATGAAAAAGACAATATATGTGGTATTGAGTGCCCTGTTGCTCACATCTTGCTATGAGGACAAGGGCAACTACGATTACCATTTCGACAGCTTGAACAATGTCGACATCGAGAATGTGACATATACGCCGACGGCCTACGACGGCCTATCGGGCAAGGTGATAGAGGTGCAGATGCCCATGACCGACGACTTGGTGCAGAGGGTTGAGGCTAAGCTGGACCAGACCTTGGCAAGCAACTACGACAACCTCGACTTCTCGTGGTTCACGTCATTCAGCAAGACGGAGCGCGACCCGAAGACGGGCAAGAACGTGAAGACCACCGTGCGCGACACCCTGCACACCAAGGGCTACCTTGACTTGAGCTTCCCCGCAAACACCGACCGCGACTACAGCGTCATAATGGCGGTGAAGGACAAGACCACCGACCTCGACTATTACGCCAAACTCAATGTCAAGACGCGCTTGCTCTTCAAGAACAGCCTCTTCTTCTTGCACCAAAAGGGCGACGAGACGTTCCTGGGCAACGTGGAGAAGATAGGCACCATGCTTGAGAGCCGCGGCAACGCCTACAAGACCGCGAAGCCGACGGCGACAGACAATCCTTTCTCCAATGCCGTGAAGCTTGGCTACACCACTTGCTATTCGCCGGAGGTCAACGGGCTCATGGTGTTCAAGGCAAATGGCAGGGGAACGACATACAACGTGTTCAAGGCCTTGGAAACCTACGACGTGCCTCTTGTGCCGGCTGGCTCCTCGTCGTTTGTGGCGAGCAAGGTGTTCACGGTCGGTAACATCGAGACATTCAATGAGTTCAAGTGCGTGCTCTCGCGCGACGGACAGTTCTATATTGGCAAGTGGGCGCCTTATTTCGCCGTCCCTGGCGAGTACGCCGACGGGTCTCTCATGCCTGGCGACTATCGCGTGACGGCTGCCACGGTGTCAAGCGACTACTACGTGTTGTGGGATGCCAAGGGCAACCGCTTCCTCTATCAGTCGAACAGCGACTGGTTCCCGTACCAGCTTAGCGAATATACGCAGTATCCTCCTCACAGCTACAATGCCGTGAACGACGCAAAGGTCGACTTCAGTGCCCTTGGCACCTTGTCGCCCGTGGGTAAGACGGCCGTCTACGCCTTCATCTCATCCCACTCTGAGTTCTTCCCCGATGCCAAGCCCCAGTTCATCTTCAAGGACGCCGACGACAACTTCTACCTCTACGAGCTTACGCCCACCACGAGTGGCAAAGGAGCGAAAGACAAGGACGGCAAGGGTGGCGACGACTCCTCGGAGAGCGCCTTCACCATCACGGCAAAGCGTCTCACCGACTTCCATCCTGGCTCCAACTTGGCAAGCATCACGTATAACCCCTGGTTCTCGACCAACTACATATTCTACGCCAAGGACGATTGCGTGATACGCCACAACCTTTCCAACGGTGATGAGCAGGTGGTTTACACTGCCCCCGTGGGCTACACGGTGAGCGTGATAAAGTTCCGCACGGAGAACGCGGCAAGTAACAGCTCCATGTCGTCGAACTTTGGCGACCTCGGACTCTACCTTAGCATTGGCATGAACAAGGACGGCAACGGCGCCGTGGCGGAGATAAAGCTGACGCAGGCCGCCGACGTCGACGACTCGTTCAGCCTCTTCTGCGACAAGGATGGCGACGGCAACGCCTTCGGGCGCATCATCGACTTGCAGTTTGCCCATGTCTATTCATTCAGCAAGGACGGACAATAGTCATGAGGCTACGTTTCATATCCATTGCACTGCTCGCCTTGGCGGGCTGTGCGCTCAACGCCCAGGCGCAGTCTCCCGTCACCATATCGGGCAAGATTGAAGGCGTATCTGCCGGCAGGCTCGTGCTGGTGGCGCAGGTGGGCGAGGACAAGGTCGACACGCTTGGCGCAGCCGACTTCAAGTCGCCCCGCTTTGAGCTCAAGGCACAGGTGGCTGAGCCGATTATGGCGCAGATGGTGGTGAAAGGCTACGGAGGCGGCTTCAACATGATAGCCGAGCCAGGCGCCAGCTACGAGGCCTTGCTTCGCGATGGTGACGGCGCTTACATAAAAGGCGGCAAGCTGCACGACGAGTGGGTGGCTTTCTCGAAGCGTTCCGCGGAGCTGCACGCTGAGGCTACAGCGATGAAGCAGCGTTATGAGGCGATGCGTGCCGCCAACAAGTTTCGCAGCGCCAGTGCGGTAAACGACTCCTTGCGAAACCTTGAGGAGCGCATCAGCACTGAGACACGCGACTTCATGAGCCGCCACGACGACGTGATAGCGGCTTCAGTCTACAACGACAACGCGCTCAGGGCTGAGCTGAACCTCGCCGACACGCGCCGCCTCTACGACCAGATGGGCGATGGCGCGAAAAACACGCCGAGCGGCCGCATTATGCTCCAGCGGATTCAGCGCATGGAGAAAGTGTCGCAGGGAAGGAAAGCGCCCGACTTCACGCTGCCCGACCTTAAAGGCAACCAGACGACCCTGAGCAAGGTGAAGGCAAAGGTCAAGATTGTGGACTTTTGGGCATCGTGGTGCGGCCCATGCCGCCTCAACAACCCCTCGCTGAAGAAGCTCTACACCCAATACCACGACAAGGGGCTTGAGATAGTGAGCGTCTCGCTGGACAACGTGAAGGCACGCTGGGCGAAGGCGGTGAGCGACGACGGCCTGCCGTGGATAAACGTCAGTTCGCTGCAGGGCTGGAAATGCGACGTGGCGCGCACCTACGACGTTAAGGCCGTGCCTGCCATCTTCATCCTCGATGCCGAAGACAACATCATAGCCACGAACATACGCGGCGAGGCGCTTGCCAACTTCTTGAAGGAGAGGCTGGGTCAATAAACAACAGGAAAACCCATAAAACAGAACGAAAACAGATATGAACAGAAGAATAGTAGTGGCGACCTTGGCGTGCCTGTGCGCGGCAGCGTGCGTGGCACAGTCGTCGCGCCGTTATATCATCGACGGAGAGCTGACCCGCGACAGTTTGCGCAACACGCCGCAGGCCATAAAGAAGGTCTACCTCAAGCGTGTGGTCAATGGAGAGGAGATACTTGCCGACTCTGCCGTTGTCACCAACCGCCGTTTCCATTTTGAGGGCATCGCGCCCGAATATGTAGAGGCGGCAATGATCACCGGCTTCGACAATGGCGCGGCACAGTTTCTCCTTGAGCCAGGCAACATAAAGTTCAAGCCATTTGACGGCCACTTCCCCGTAGCCGCAAAGGCTTATGGCACAAAGAACAACGATGTCTTCGCTGGATATGCCAAGCTCTACGACAAGAACGCCGAGGATTCAAAGAAGAACATAGAGAAGCTGAGAGCGTCGCTGCCCGACAGCATTACCAGCGACGACCGCAAATACCTGCCTTACCACGGTGCGATGTTCAATGCCAACGGTGTGTACTACAAGGCCGACGTGATGGATTATTTCTTGAAGAACGTGGATTGCGCGGCAAGCCTGTTCATCTTGAAGTATGACCTTTACTATATGTTCAAGCCGCAATACCTTCACGACGTATTCATGGCGGCGGTGCCAGAGAGCATGCGCAAGCACCCTTTGTATAAGGAGCTTGAGAACCACCTGCTCTCAAGCAACATGGCGGAGGGAAGCCCTGCGCCCGACTTCACCGCCCTGACCACGGATGGCAAGTCGTTGTCGCTGTCGCAGTTGCGTGGCAAATACGTGTTTCTCGACATTTGGGCCTCGTGGTGCGCGCCTTGCCGCCGCGAGATTCCTTTCGTCAAGCAGGCGTTGGCTGAGGCAAAGGGCAAGGACAATTTCAAGGTTCTGAGCTATTCCATAGACAGCAAGAGGGCTGACTGGGTCAACTGCATCGACAAGCAGCAGATGACCGACGGCAATTGGATTCACGTGTCCACGCTTAAAGCATGGTCTTCGGACATCATACGCCTTTACAATGTGCGCGGCGTGCCTCACACGGTGCTTATCGACCCTGCCGGCAATGTGGTGAAGTTCAACTTGCGTGGCGAGGAGCTCGTCAGCACGGTGAAAGATATCTTGAGCAAGCCTTTCAAGGCCCAGGCGAAGAAGGCTGAGGCTCAGGCCGCGACCGAGACAATGGAGCCGTTCAAGGCTGCCACGGCGAAGGATAAGCAACTGTATGACGAATATGAGGCGATAGCCAAGCGAGGCGACTTGCAAGAGATAGCCAAGCTGGAAGCGCGCCTGAGGTTCGTACTCGACCACAACGACTCTCCCGTGGCTCCATACCTCTTGGAGCGCGACTTCCTGCCCATTCTCGACAAGGCTTACGACCAGCGTCTTATGAACGCCCTCTCGCCGACATTGGCTGGCAACGAATACGCCAAGTCGTTCGCCGACAAGGTGACGGAATTGCTTGGCGAGGAAGACGACGAGAAGATGTGATAAAGCCGTATTCGACATTGCGCTGAAAGGGCTGCGGCGTTGCGCTGAAATCGCGTTGCCTTTACGCCGCGAAGGCAACGCGATTACGATGGAAAGGCAACGCCTCTGCGCCGCGAAGGGAAAGCGGCACGCTGCAGGGCACGTGAGGCTGACATTGAACACCCGAAACGAAAGCAGGGGGAAAGATCTTGATGACCTTTCCCCCTGCTTTTGTTTATGGGGTTGTTGGCTCGTGGCTTAGATGCCGACGAGGCTATTCCTTGTTCTTTACCAAGTATTGCTCCTTGCTGTAAGTGAGCAGCATGAAGACTATCGCCATGGCGCAGGCTGCCATGAGGAGGATGAATGTCCAGCCCCAGCCGGCGTGCTCAGACACGAAGCCGATGACGACATTGGCGAGAAGGGCGGTGCCCAACACGTAGCCCATGAATCCGGTGAGGCCGGCTGCCGTGCCTGCCGCGTTCTTAGGTGCGAGGTCCAAGGCTTGCACGCCGATGAGCATCACAGGGCCGTAGATGAAGAAACCGATGCCGATGAGGCAGGCTATGACCACATTGATGTTGTCGAGGTTCTGCCAATAGATGAAGATGAACACTGCCACCACTGCCATGAACAGCATGGTGGGGATGGCACGGCGACCCTTGAACACGTGGTCGGAGAGCCAACCGCAGATGATGGTGCCCGGGATCGCGGCTATCTCGTAGGCGAAATATGCCCATCCGGCTTCCTTGATGTTGATGCCTTTCTCGGTGAGGATGGTCGGCGCCCAGTCGAGGCAACCGTAGCGCACCATGTAGACGAAGGCGTTGGCGAAGGCGATATACCAAAGGAAACGGTTGGAGAGCACCGTGCGGAAAATCTCTTTTGTCGACAACACTTCCTCTGCCTTGGCTGAGTAAGTGTCGGAATACTCGCCGCGCCACTTCTCGATGGAGGGCAGACCGCACGATTGCGGGGTGTCGCGTATGAGGCTGTAGGCTACGATTGCCACGAGTATTGCCACGCAAGCGGGGAAGAGGTATGTGCCAATGAGAAAATAGCGCTGCGCGTCGGCACCGTAGAACCATGACCCGAACCACATGGCGCCATACACTGCCATAGGGCCGACCAAGGCTCCGCCGACGTTGTGGGCGCAGTTCCATACCGACATCCATGTGCCTCGCTCCTTGATGGAGAACCAGTGGGTCATCACTCTGCCGCAGGGAGGCCAACCCATGCCGTTGAACCAACCCACGAGGAAGTTGAGCGCTGCCATCAAGGCTATTGCCCATGCCTTGTGCTCGGGGCCAATGCATTGCACGGGCACGATCATGAACATCATTGATAGGGCGGCGAGGATAAGGCCCAAGGGGAGGAAGCGACGCGCGTTGCTGCGGTCGGAGACGCTTGCCATGATAAACTTGGAGAAACCGTAGGCGATGGCGTTCATCGACAGCACGATGCCAAGCTCGTCTTTCTCGAAGCCGAAGGGAGCGAGCATTGGAATGGCCATTGAGAAGTTTTTGCGGACGATATAGAATCCGGCATAGCCAATGAAGATGCCAAAAAATACTTGCCATCGCAGTTTGCGGTAGCGTGCGTCGGCCTCGGGGCCAGTCTGCTCAGCTTTGAAGGCTGGCGGCGTTAAAAATTTCCACATGTTATTGTAGGGTTTGGTTTAGTTGATTGGTTGTCTTGTGGTTCCGCGTTTGCGCGCTCAGTTTCGTTTGTGCCACAAAGTTACATCAAAATGCTTTTATTTGAAAATATTCAACACCTTTTGTTGCCTTGATTAACTTTCATTTCATGTTTCCGCGACGCGGTATCGTGTCTTAATGGGTTATCTAACAAGCTTTCATGTTGAATCCTGCGGATGGAATGTCGCGTTGAATGCCTTCTTGCTGATATTAATATTATACGAAAAAGCCCCAGCTCGTGAAAGCTGAGGCTCTTCCTATTAGTGTTTCAGAGTGTGTCTACAGGTTGATGAGCGTTACGCTTGCCCTGAAGTAGGCCTTGTTTGCCTCCGGGTTCCACATCATCTGGCCAGACACTGGGAAGTCGAACTTGCCGATCTTCAGCTTGTAAGTGGCGCCGAGACGGATGTCGTTGATGCCTGCTGACTTTCCGTAGAGGTTGTTGTTCTCCCCTGGATACTTCTTCTTGTCGTATGGGTTGAGAGCGAACACGCCGCCCACGGAAGCGTCCACAGCCCAGTCCTTGCTGTCGTAGATGCGATAGCTCGCCTGCACGAAGGTGGAGTAGACGTTCTGCTCGTTGGCATTGCCACGGTCACGACCCACGAGGAGCGTCGCCCACGAGAGGGTGAGTGGGAAGCCGGCTTTCGCGCTAAAGTCGTAGCTGATGGCAGCGTCGAGGAGGTGTGATGTGTTGTGGGCGTTCCAATAGAAGTACTTTCCGTTGCCCGGGATGCCAGCTGAGAAGTTCCACAAGTCCCAAACGGCGATGTTGAAGCCGCTGTGGTTGAAGTTGAGGTAGACGTCAGCCTCCTTGTAGTCGCCGTCGGTCGACATTCCGCCCCACAAGCCAATCTTGAAGTGGTTGTTGTTGTCGCTGAGGGACACGTCGTTGTTGAAAATCAGTCCGTTTCCAACCTCAAGACCACGCCAGAGGTGTGATGTCTCCAAGCTGGCAGACTCGTGTAGCTTCTGTGCCTGTGTGCTCAATGGAAGAAGAGATATCGCCGCCAGGCATAAGATTTTGCCAATATTTCTCATAGGAGTTTTCTTAAAATGGTTTTGTGTTTATCACTTCTTGATAGTTCGCGTTTTGTTCCGCGTTTAGAGGCTCATGAGCCAAATGCCGCAGAGACCTGCAACGGCGCCGCCGAGCACTGGACCCACGACGGGAACCCAAGAGTATGCCCAGTCGGGATCGCGCTTGTCCTTAATCGGGCAAATGGCGTATGCGATACGTGGAGCAAGGTCACGGGCAGGATTCATGGCGTATCCTGTGGTGCCGCCAAGCGACATGCCAAGGGCTACGATGACATAAGTGATTGGCACAGGACCAAGGGCTGAGAGGCCGAACGTGTTGCTCTCTGGGCAGTATGTGTTGCCCTTTGTGCCGAAGGCGATGATGAGGAACACCAGCATGAAGGTGGCGATGAACTCGCTGATGACGTTGCTGGAATAGTTGCGGATGGCAGGAGCCGTGCAGAACACGCCAAGTTTGGTGTCCTTGTCCTCTGTTGCGTCGAAGTGATCTTTGTAGAACAACCACACAACGATGCCGCCAAGAACGCCGCCAATCATCTGGCCAGCTACGTATGCGGGAACGGCAGCCCATGAGAACTTGCCGGCAATGGCAAGACCTACAGAGACGGCAGGATTAAGGTGAGCACCCGTGTAAGGGCCAGCGATGAGCACGCCCATGCAGACGGCGAGACCCCAGCCGAGGGTGATGACGACCCAGCCTGCTCCTTGGGCTTTACTCTTGTTCAGACTGACAGCACAGCAAACGCCGTCTCCGAATAACACAAGCACCAATGTGCCGATCAATTCCATAAGGAACTGTGTAGTCATAGTATACTCCATAGTGATTTAGTTTTGGTTTATAAAAGTGTTTATGTTTCCCCTCCCGGGTTAGCGTCCCGCCTTTCCCTTGTTTTGGCAAAGGGGAAAGGCGAGGACGTGATGGTTTACTTGTGTGTCAATGTGCGCTGAATGGCGTCCTTCCAACCTTCCTTGGCGTTCTTGATCTCCTCGTTCTCAGGAACTGGGTTGAACGTGCGCTCAACTTGCCACTGGCTCTTGATCTCGTCGATGTCTTTCCAGAAGCCGACTGCGAGACCAGCGAGATAAGCTGCGCCGAGGGCCGTTGTCTCCGTGATCTTCGGGCGTACCACAGGAACGCCAAGGAGATTAGACTGGAACTGCATGAGCAGGTTGTTGCGTGAAGCTCCACCGTCGACCTTCAACTCCGTGAGAGGAGCGCCGAGGTCTTTTGCCATGGCCTGTGCGATGTCGTAGGTCTGGAACGCGATGCCGTCGAGGGCGGCGCGTGCGATGTGTGCGCGAGTCGTGCCGCGCGTGATGCCTACGATGGTGCCGCGTGCGTACTGATCCCAATAAGGAGCGGCAAGACCTGTAAGGGCAGGCACGAAGTAAACGCCGCCACTGTCAGTCACTGATGATGCAAGCTCTTCAACCTCGCCGCTGCTCTTGATGAAGCCGAGGCCGTCGCGAAGCCACTGGACCACGCTGCCGCCAACATAGATAGAGCCTTCAAGTGCGTATTTCACCTTGTCGCCAATCTTCCATGCCACGGTTGTGAGGAGGTTGTTCTTGGAGAGCAAAGGCTTGTCGCCAATGTTCAGCATCACGAAGCAACCGGTGCCGTAAGTGTTCTTGATAGAGCCTGGCTCAAGGCACATCTGGCCGAAGAGGGCGCTCTGCTGGTCGCCGGCGATACCTGCGATAGGCACCTCGTGGGCAAAGATCGTGGTCTTCGTGTGGCCGTAGACCTCAGAGGAAGACTTCACCTCTGGCATCATGCTGCGAGGAATGTCGAGGAGCTTCAGCAAGTCCTCGTCCCACTGCAAGGTGTTGATGTTGAACAACATCGTGCGGCTGGCATTGGTGACGTCGGTGCAGTGAACCTCGCCGCGCGTCAGGCGCCAAACGAGCCAAGAGTCTACGTTACCGAAACGCAGCTTGCCCTTCTCGGCGCGCTCGCGTGCGCCCGGAACGTTGTCAAGTATCCATTTGATCTTCGTGCCGCTGAAATAGGCGTCGATGATGAGGCCGGTCTTCTCGCGAACCTTGTCTACGAGGCCCTGCGCTTTCAGCTTGTCGCAGAACTCTGCCGTGCGGCGGTCCTGCCAAACTATGGCGTTGTAGATTGGCTCCTCGGTGTCGACGTCCCACACTATGGTCGTCTCGCGCTGGTTGGTGATGCCTATGGCGGCGATGTCGAGGCCGTTGATGTCGATGGCTGAGATGGCCTCTGCTATGACGGAAGCCTCAGATGACCAAATCTCGTTGGGGTCATGCTCTACCCATCCTGGTTTCGGGAAGTGCTGTGTAAACTCTTTTTGTGCAACACTGCAAATCTTTCCGCTATGGTCAAAAACGATCGCGCGGGAGCTGGTAGTTCCCTGGTCAAGAGCTAAGATGTACTTTTGCATAGTAATTGAGTTTTTAAGTTTGTGATATGTTTTAGAACAGCCGCCGTCTGACGATTGCTCTGGTTCTTATTTTGCTGTGTAATAGCTATAAACATAAAGAGCAACTTTGCTATTCCCATGTGGCAAAAATAGGTAAAAAAGCAATAGACTCCAAATGTTTTGGCTTCTTTTTTGTGGTTTTATTTCCTTTTTAAGGTTCTTTGTTGCGCATTCAAGGCTATGGCTGTCACAGCTTTATGCCTCGAAGGTTTGGGCCTTGTTCCCACCCTGTCGCATGCAATTGACTCCTCAATTGGCAGGGTGGGAATAGGGTTTACTGGTTCAACTTCCTTGTGGCTTCCACGTCTATGGCCTGGGCAAGGAGCGAGATTGGGTTCTCCACGGTGACGCCTGTCGACATCTCAATCTGCCATTTGCAGGTCTCGCAGTCGGTGGTCACGCAGTCGGGATTCACCTCGCGAATCTGGTCGAAGAGCGGCGCGCCGATCTTCTGTGAGCGCTCGTAGTTCTCCTTCTTGAATCCGTAGGTTCCGGAGATGCCGCAGCAACGACTTTCGAGGATGGTAAGGTCGAGCCCCGGGATCATCTTCAACAGTTGGATTGAATACACGCTCCAGCCCATTCGCTCCATGTGACAAGCAGTGTGGTATGCTGCCTTCTTGTGGAAGTCTTTGCGGAAGGCGAGCTTTATCTTGCCCTCGTCGATCTTCTGGCAGAGGAATCGAGTGGCAATCATCAGGCTGTCGCGCACCTTGCTGTTGTCGATGTCGAGCAAGTCCTTGTATTCGTCGCGCATGGTGAACGTGCAGGTTGAGCTTGTGGTGAGCACCGCCTCGTTGCCGCCGTTGACCGCTTTCTCCATTGAGGTTATGTTGACCTCGCCTTGCTTCTTCGCTTGTTGTGGGAGTCCGTTGGCGATGAGCGCCACGCCGCAGCATTTCTCTTTCTCCAAGAGGCGAACGCCATAGCCGCACGCGTTCATGACCTTCACGAAGTCCTTGCCAAGTTGCGGGAAATTGTAGTTGACGTAGCAGCCGTGGAAATAGCTGACGAAGTGCTTGTGTTCCTGCTGCTCAGGCTCAGCCTCCTGGTGGAACCAGGTCTCAAACTTCTTGCCGGCGTATGCGGGGAACTGGCGGTGCTGGTCAATCTTCATCACCTTGTCGAGGACGACCTTGGCTGGCTTCAGTCCGAGGAAGAAGTTGGTCAGCGGCGCCACGAGCGTTGCCATTGAGCCGACGAAGTCGGTGCTGGCAAGCATCTTGTCGCGCAAGCTTGGCGCGTGCGTGCTGAACTCCATTCGTGCGGCTTGTATGATGTCGCCCACCTTGACGCCGTTGGGGCAAGCCACCTCGCATCGCTTGCAGTTGAGGCATAGCTTCAGGGTCTCGTTGAAGAAGTCGGGGTCCTTCAGGCGATAGCGCAGCAAGTCAGGACCGGCATGCTTGGGGCCAGGATACTTAGGCTCCACGGAAGACACTGGGCAATACGCTGTGCAGATGCCGCACTTGAGGCATTGCTCGTAGTCGTGTTCGCTGAGGTTTCTTATTTGTATCTTCTCTTGCATAGCTTTTATCTTTTATCGGATGATGTTAGGGTTGAAGCCACGGCAAGAGCCGTCAGCAAGTCGATACCCGTTGATGTCGCCATGCGTGGGTCGTTGCCGCTGAGGATGGAACCGATGGCATACACATTATCTAATGTCTGACCGTTCTTTGTCGCTTGCAGGCCGTCGCCTGTCTTCACGCCAAACGATTGGTAAGGCTGCTTGTCGTAGAGGTTATACGAGGTCCACTTCGTGCGGTCGTCGTCGGCTTCCACGTCGAGGTCCAGTATCGGCTCGCGCACGCCCTCATAGTCGGACTTCATGCCGCCGCCAAGGAACGAGCCTGACGCGAACACGAAGTTGTCGGCTTCGAGAGCCGTCTCGCCCAACTTGTCGGCATGAACCTTCTTCAGATGCAGTCCGTCCAGCTCGCCTTTCACGATGGTGTTGTTGGGAATCAGTGTGCCGCCCAGCTTCTGGAAATACTGGCGCAGGAGCGTCTGCACGCGAATGCCAGGCACCGACGGCGGCATCGTGGCGATGAAGCGTGTGGCCACGGGCATGCTGTCTTGCAAAAGCTTCGCGGCGTGTTCGTTTGCCACTCCCAGCACGGCAGGCAGGAGCAGGAGGTCAATGCCAGCCGGCACGGCGGCTTTCAGCTTCTCTGCCACGTCCTTCACGTTGTTGTCGTTGGCGAGGTAGCTGGCGATGTTTGTGGCGCGCATCTCCGTTGGGCTCTGCCTTGCGTGCTCAAGGAGAGGCGTCGTCACGGTGCAGAGGCTCACCTCAGCGCCATAGCCACGCAAGCCGTTGGCGATGTAAGGCACGGGGAAATCGAGGAACCCCGTGATGTTGGCGAGGCAAACCTTCTTGCCCTTGAGCTCCTCGGCGCTGCCAACGGTGAAGAGTCCGTCCATGGTCAGCCATGTCGGTATGAGCTTGCCGATGGGCGACAGGCGGTAGTGGTTCTTGTGGCAGTCGCCTTGCGTGCCGATGCCAGCCTCTTCGAGCAGAGCCTTGGCCTCAGTGGCGAGGGCCTCCAGGTCTTTCACCTTGCCGTAGGGGTGGCTTGTGGGCAGTTGGCCCGCGGCCTTTGTAGGGTCGTCCACTTCCTTGCCATCGTTGTAGCCGATGAGGTCGAACGAGCCAGAGTTGAAGTGCAGGCTGCTTTGTCCGCCGCTTACCACGGCGGCTTTTTTGCCTTTCTTGGCGAGGGCGATGGCGCACGTCAGTCCGCTCAGTCCGCCACCTATTATTATAGTATCGAATTTCATTGTTGTCAAGCGTTAAGTCCACAAAGTTCCTGGTAAATCTTCAGCGTCAGCTGATTCTCTTTCAGCGTGTCGCCCCAAGCCACGGGCTGCATGCCTTTCCAGCGCTCTTGCATGAACGAGGCGAGGTCGGCGAGCTCCTCCTCGGGCTTGTTGTTGCCCACTTGACACAGCACGCACGAGGCGCGGCATGCGCAGAGCTCGGCTTGGCACGTTCCCATGCCGATGCGCGTGCGGCGGCGCAGGTTTATGAGGTTGTGGACGTGGAGCTTGTCCACGGCGAACTTCACCTCGCCGGCGCTCACCTCCTCGCACTCGCAAACGAGGGCGCGGTCTTCTATCGTCTCGTGTGGGATGTCCTTGGTGAACGTGCCGTGGCGGCCAATCTCGGCTATGCGGCTTGTCGATGCCGTGATGTCGCTGTAGATGTCGTCGTGCAACTTCGCCTTTATCTCGTTGTCGGTCTCCTCAGAGCCTGGCAGAGGCACCACGGCTGTGTCGCACTTCTTGTCGATGCCCAGCTTCTCGCAGGCGAGGTCGGCGGCCTTCTCTGCCATGAGGCGGTAGGTCATCATCTTTCCGCCCGTTATCGTGGCGAAGCCTTTCAGTCCGTCGCGTTTCTCGTGGTCGAGGAGCACAATGCCACGGCTGATGCTTCTGCCCGACGGGTCGTCGTCGGAAGCCACGAGCGGCCTCACTCCGGCGTAGGCTCGGATGATGCGTGTGGTGGCGAGGCTCGGCGCGAGGTGCATGCCCTCGCGAATCATCAGCTCCACCTCCTCGGGTGTTGCGCGCATGTCGTCGATCTGGTCGAAAGGCACGCGCGTGCTCGTCGTGCCTATCACGCATACGGCGTCGTCGGGCACGAGGATGTCGCCATTGGCGGGCTTGCGGCAACGGTTTATCACCATGTGGTTGACGCGGTGACCGAAGATGAGCAACGTGCCTTTGGCAGGGAACATGTTTATCTGCACGCCAGCCAGTTGGGCGACGGGCTGTCCCCAGATGCCTGCGGCGTTTATCACGAGGCGGCAGTGGGCCTCGCTCTGTTCGCCCGTGCGGTTGTCGCGCAGCTTCACGCCTTTCATCACGCCATTCTCAATGATGAACCCCACGACCTCCACGTAGGTGCGCACCTCGGCGCCATGACGCTTGGCGTCGATGATGTTGGCGGTGGTGAGGCGGAATGGGTCTATGGAGGCATCGGGCACGCGCACGGCTCCGATGAGCGTTGGGTTGACGGCGGGCTCTATGCGGCGAGCCTCTTCGGGTGATATGATGTCTGCCCTGATGCCGGCTCTCGTGCAAGCCTCGACAAATGTCTTCTGATAGTCGAGACTGTCTTCGGGGAGCGTGATGAAGAGGCCGTCGGTCTCCTCTACGCAATGGCGTGCCACTCGGCGCAGGGTCATGTTCTCTTCTATGCACTCACGTGCCGACTCCTGGTCGGTGACGGCGTAGCGGGCGCCACTATGCAACAAGCCGTGGTTACGACCTGTAGCTCCGTTGGTGAAGTCGTTCTTCTCGACAAGAAGGACTTTCATTCCGCGGCGAGCGCAGTCACGTGCAGTGCCGGCACCGGTGATGCCACCGCCGACAATAATCACGTCGTATTCTTCTTTAAAGGTCTTGTTAATCATTGTGGTTTTTATATATAGGTATTATTCTTTTGTTACGAAAGCAAAATTAGGTAATACTGTTTATATTCCGAAACTAAAACGCGATTATTTTCTTTGGATTTGCATTATTTAACTAAATCGAAAGCCTTATAGCGTGGTTTTGTTTAGAAAAAATCAAGGATGCCTCTTTTTGGGCGCACTATGCCTTTTCGTTTGGCGGAAATCGTGGTGCCGGTTGCCTCGGTTTGCCTTTGCGGCACAATCGCGTTGCCTTCGCGCCGCAATCGCACTGCCTCTGCGCCGCAATCGCGATGGCTTTGCGGCGCAACCGCATCGCGGAGATGAAACGATGGCGGCAGTCGATGTACATGATTCAGGGAGCGTTGCCGATACTTTGCAACTTGGTTGCGCTTTTCCCTTTATAACTTTGCGCTTGAAATCAAGATAGCTAAATGTAGGAAAGATAAACAGAACAAGATATGGACAAAAAACTGTTATGCCGTATCGCGGTTAGCGCCGTGTTGCTTTTTGTGGCTTGGATCGTTACCAAGCAGGTAGCCATGCCGATTTGGGGGCAGCTCCTAGTCTACCTCGTGCCTTACCTTATTATATCTTATGATATCTTTGGCGAGGCCATCGAGGAGGGCATCGGCGAGCGCAATCCTTTCAACGAGGACTTCCTGATGTGCATTGCCACTGTCGGTGCCATGCTCATAGGTTTCCTTCCTGGCGCTGACCCACAGTTTCCCGAGGCGGTGTTCGTGATGCTTTTCTTCCAGGTCGGTGAGCTCTTCGAGGATTATGCCGAGGACAGGAGCAAGCGGTCGATAAACGACTTGATGGACATCCGCCCCGACGTGGCAAACGTGGAGCGTGGCGGCGAGGTCATGGCAGTGGACCCAAAGACGGTGGCCGTGGGCGAGACCGTGGTGGTGCGCCCTGGCGAGAAGGTGCCCATGGACGGCACGATCGTGGACGGCATGTCGAGCCTGAACACCGTGGCTCTGACGGGCGAGAGCGTGCCGCGCGCCGTGGGCGTGGGCGACGACGCACTGAGCGGCTGCGTCAACGTGTCGGGCGTGTTGCGCGTCAAGGTGGCGAAGACGTTTGGCGACTCCACCGCATCCAAGATAATCAGGCTCGTGGAGGAGTCGGCAGAGAACAAGTCGCATAGCGAGACCTTCATCCGCCGCTTCGCTCGCGTCTACACCCCGATAGTGGTGTTCCTCGCCATAGCCGTGGCATTCTTGCCCCCGTTGTTCTGCGAGAGCTATGCCCAGGGACTCGCCACGTGGGTCTATCGTGCCTTGAGCTTCCTCGTGGTGAGCTGTCCGTGTGCTCTCGTCATCTCCGTCCCGTTGAGCTTCTTCGGCGGCATAGGCGGCGCGTCGCGCAAGGGAATCCTCATCAAGGGCGGCAACTATATGGACGCGCTCGCGAGGCTTTCCACCGTGGTGTTCGACAAGACCGGCACGCTGACACAAGGCGTCTTTGCCGTAGATGCCATACATCCTGAGGCGATAGACGCCAACGACCTACTGCACCTCACCGCTCACGCAGAGGAATACAGCACCCATCCCATAGCCTCCGCCCTGCGTGCGGCTTTCGATAATGCCACGTTCAAGGACGCAGAGTTGGGCAATGTGGGTGTGAAGAACGTCGGAGAGTTGCTCGCCGATGGTTGCAAGTTGGAAAATGTGGAGGAAATAGCCGGCCAGGGCATTCGTGCTACCGTAAATGGGCATGCCGTGAGCGTGGGCAACGTGAAGTTGATGGAGGCTTCGGGCGCCAAGGTCGCCGAGTGCGGGAAATGCAAGAACGCCGTGGGCACGATTATCCACGTGGCGCTGGACGGCGTGTATGCTGGCCACATCGTCATCGCCGACAAGGAGAAAGCCGACAGTCGCGAGGCGATTGCCGGCTTGAAGAAACTTGGCATTCGAAAGACAGTGATGCTCACGGGCGACCACGAGCGTGTGGCTGAGCGTGTGGCAAACGACCTCGGCTTGGACGAGTATCACGCCTCGCTCTTGCCGCAAGACAAGGTGGAGTGGGTCGAGCGCCTCATCAAGGACAAGCCCGACGGCTCCACGCTCGCCTTCGTGGGCGATGGCATCAATGACGCCCCCGTGCTCGCCCGTGCCGACGTGGGCATCGCTATGGGCGCGCTCGGTGCCGACGCTGCCATCGAGGCTGCCGACGTGGTGTTGATGGACGACAAGCCGTCTAAGATAGCCACGGCGGTCGGCATAGCGCGCCGCACCATTGCCAACGCTCGCCAGAATTCCACGTTCGCCATAGCGGTGAAAGTGGTCATCCTCATCCTTGTCGCCACGGGCGCACTCGGCAGTCTTGCCATGCCTCTGGCGGTCTTTGGCGATGTTGGCGTCATGGTGCTGTGCGTGCTCAACGCCATGCGGACGCTGAGGGCGTAAAAGGAATCGCTAAATAACGAAACGTAGTCCGATGGCCGCCCTGCGCCAGTTGGCGTCCAGGATAAAGCGGCCATTGCCCACCACGGCTCCTTCGTGGGTTACGCCCGTTTTGCTGTAGCCTACGAAGAAACCTCGTGCGAAGACATCCAAGTGCTTGAATATCTCGCAGCTGACTCCTATGTTCAAGCCAGCTTCAAAACCATTGCCGCTTCTGTCGTACCAGGATGGGACGTTAGGTTGCCAAAGCGCTTCATACGAGTGCTTCACCCAACTTACTGCACCTTCCGTGAAAAATCTCACGGGACCAACCTTTGCGAACGAAAACCTTGCGTATGGTGTAAAGAAGTAGTAGCGATTCTTTTCGTTATAGACCTCTTTGCTATCATCCCCTTCCTTTCCAAGTTCTTTTCCTAATTCAAATGACGCGCGCATTCCCACTACCCATTTGTCGTTGATCTTATAGCCTATGCCTGGCGTTAAAATGGCAGGGTGGTGATAATATTTTATATCTCTCTCGTTGGAGAAGCCTGCGGAGAACTCTACGAAAATGCCATTCTTCTCTTGAGAAAACGCGATGGCATGGCCTGCGCAAAGGAGAATCAAGATAAATAATAGTTTCTTTTTCATGCCTAATTAGTTTTTATAAATGAATTTGACATTGCTGCTATATGTTGTGTGATAACTTCTTGGTCGCACTGACCAGCAGGTAGCCTTGATTGTCAGCAAGGTCAACAGCAAAAAACAAGGCATTGCCTTGCTCGTCGTTATATGGAGTTATCTTGCTGACTTTTTTAGGGAAGGCACGTGTGCCTTTGCTTGAAAGGAAGATGTTGGCAACTTTGTAAGCGTCTTGGCTGCACATGTTGTCTGCCAGTCCATCGATTTTCATACTTTGTGATAGGGCAACTTCTTTGGCATTGCCATTGTCTTTGGCAACTTCGTCAATGCTGTTGTCTTGGCATGAGAAGGCTGATGCAATGGTCATTAGTGTCAGTAAGGCAGCCAATGATTTTTTAATGAACAAGTTAGTAATGTTTTTCATGGCTTAATATTTATTAGTAAGTGCCCAAAATTAGGAAGCTTTCTTGAATAAGCATTTGTTTTTCCAAACTTTTTCTCGTTAAAACGTGTTAAGTGTCGTACGCTTTGTATTTTGAAAGCTTAAAGCTTGTTTAAAATTGGAAATTTAGAGTAAAAGCAAGGAGACTGTATGTTTTCGGAATTACCAACTTGCCTTCCTGTACTTGCAGTCGAGGCTTCTCAATCATATATCCGTATCCTTTGGAAGAATAATTCCTCTTTTTGACAGTCGTTTTGCCGGAATAATTCCTCAAAAAACCCCTTGTAATGCCGGAATAATTCCTCTTTTTAGGGGCAAAAATGAAAGAAAAAGTCCTGAAGGCTTGTATTGTTTCAGCCTTTCTTGTGCGTCAGATAGCTGACGCATTCCTTCATCACTTGTGCGCCGGAAACCTTCATGGCGGCGACATAGAGCAGGGTGGCGATAATGATCTTTATGAGCATGCGGAGCAGCAAGCCATGAAAGAGCGACGCCACGGCATAGGCTATGCCACAAGACGCCAATGCCGCAAGCATGAACGGCAGCAGGTCCTTGACCAGATGAAGGAACCCGTAGTCTACTATCTTCCGCGTGAAATACTGCCACGCTATCGTCCACAAGGCAATGAAAACGGAATATGCCGTGACCATGGCTATGATGCCTTGGTGGGCGAAGACGAGAATAACCGCTATCTGTAAGACAATCTGCGCGATGTTCACCCACATGAAAATGTCAGAACGCCCCTTGCTGACGATAAGCTGCTGCATGGGGAGATACACCGGAATGAAAGCACCACTAATGCATAGGATTTGAAGGATCGTTACGCTGTCGATCCATTTGTCGGAAATAAGAAGCACGATGAACTCGTGAGCTATGATAGCCAAGCCAAACATCGCTGGAAAGACGAGGAACGCCGTGAACCGTATCATCTTGCGGAGGATGTGCAGTTGGCGGTTTTCTTCAGTCTGCGTGGAGGCGAACACCGGTTGTGCCACTTGCGCCAGCATGCCGGAGACCAATCCCGACGCCATGTTGTTCCATTTCCAGCCTTGCGTGAAGTTGCCGACGGTCTTCACGGGGAATATCCTTCCAAAGATAACGGTGAGGATGTTTTGGCTCAACTGTGATATGATGTTGGTGACAAGTATCTTGCTGCTGAAGCCGAACATGCGCTTGACGGGCGTGAAGTCGATGTCGAGGCTGGGTCGGAAGGGCATGAGAAAATACTTGCCGATGTTTTGCATGCCAGTGTAAATCAGTTGCTGCGCAACTAGTGCCCAATAGCCCATTCCCTTGAATGCCAATGTTATGCCCACTATTCCGCTTATGGTGAGCACGACGATGCGCTGCAAAGCTATGGGCTTGACGATGAGGTTCTTGGTCAGGTATGCCTGCGGCACTATGCCCAAGGCGGACAGGGGAATGCAGATGAAGATGACGCGACACAGCAACGTCAGATTCTCTTGGTGATAGAATCGAGCTATCAGCGGTGCGCAGAAAAACAATATGATGTAAAGGCTCGTTCCCATGATCGTGGAAAACCAGAACACGGAGTTGTAGTCTTTATGCCTTGGAGCCTTGAGGTTGATGAGGGCTGACGTGAACCCGCTGTCCTGTAAGCAACTGGCAATGGCGGTGAAGATGGCCACCATGCCCACCAGCCCATAGTCGGCAGGGCTGAGCAGACGGGCCAGGAAAATGCCGATTATGGCATTCAGAATTTGCATGCTGCCATTGTTCATGGCTGCCCAGAAGAGCCCTGAGGCAGTCTTTTCTTTCAGTGAGCTCATGAAAACCTTTGGTAAATTGCGTTGTTGCGTTTAATGAAGTTGTAGTGGAACACTTTCTTGCGGAGCTTGGAGAAGTTGAACTCCCAAACGAAAGCCAGCCGTTGCCACGGCGTCAGTTTCTTGTCCTCCTCATAAATCCCTGGCGGTAGGTATGTGCGATAGAGCATGGCAAGGGTGTCGAAGGCGCTGAAGTCGTGGTGCTTGCCCGTGAATATCCAGGTCTCCGCCAGCATGCGGTCTTCGCGCTCTTCGGGAGTCAATGGCCTTAGCGTGCGTAGGTAGGCCGCGCTTGCCCACCAGAAGTTGCCGGCATACATGGTAAAGACGGCAGGCTTGGGAGGATAGCGCAGGCAACCGTAAGTGTCATAGCCGGAGGACAACACGTTGGCGGCGACGTTCCATTTGTCGATGTTGAAATATTCCATCACCTCTCGCCATGCTTCCACCTTCTTCTTGAAATAGAGCCAGTGGCGGTCGCTCTTTTGCGGTCCGTGATAAGAAACGCCCTTGGTATGGAAATAATAGATGAGGCAGTCTTCCTCTTGCGCTTTCCCATACGCCGCGTCCAAGGCGGGATATTCAAATTGGTGGGCATCGGAGGTGCAAGACACTATCTCATAGCTTATGCCTTCGAGCATAATCTTCATCTTCTTTATGTCTTCCGCATGCCGATAAATGCAGCTCACCAACAGGGTCTTGGTTCGCGCGGCAAGTCCGCTCTTCTTCAGTCGCCCTATCTGCAATGGCACAAGCCTTTCCCATCCCTCAGCGCAAAACACGTGGTAGACACCATATATTGGCAAGCTGCCCGTGTATGGGTGCTCCCAACGGGTCAGGTTCTCTTTGCGGTTGATGTGGATAAGGGTCGTGCTGATGGTTTGCCAAATGCTCATTGCTACACTATGAAATCATTGCAAAAGTACGATATTTCCTTTGAAGGAACAAAATATAGTTGTATATTTGCAAGATGAAAGCTAAAAAAGTCGTTGTCAACCAGACAATACAGTTTAAGTCCTATTCCAAGGTGTGTGCATTGGGCAAGGCGCGCGATGACGTGAACCGCACGTTGTCGGATTGTGGCTATGACGTGGAGATAATCCTCTGCAAGCGCTATCCCGTGCCGTTTCTTTCCAACCTTATGGGCTTGCTGAAAAACGTTGCCATGATTCTCCGTCACCCGTTAGGCTCAGAGTATGTCGTGCAGTATCCCGTGTCGAGCAAGGTCATATTTCCTTGGGTGTTACGGTTGCAGCGTCTTCTTGGCAACAAGGTGACCATTCTGGTTCACGACATCCAGACCGTGCGCAACGGTCGCGACCTCACGCCGGACCTCCGTGTGTTCAGGTTGGCAAGCAAGGTTTTGACCCACACGGAAGCCATGAGCCGCTGGATTCACGACCATGGAGTGGCTACACCGACAGAGTCGATACAGCTTTTTGATTATTACACGGGCGATGACTTCCGTCCGAAGGAGCAATTGCTAAGGCAAAAAAAAGAGATAGCCTTCGCTGGCTATCTCCGTAAGTCGTCTTTCTTCACCCCATTGTCGGCTTGCGACTTCAAGGATTTGACTTTCAACCTTTATGGCAAGACTGACGGCAACTTCCACGTGTCGGGAAATGTGCGTTACCTTGGCGTCTTCGAGAGCAACCACACTGCGGCTGTCGAGGGCGGCTGGGGGCTTGTGTGGGACGGCACGTCAATCGACACCTGTGAGGGCGAGCTTGGCGATTACCTTCGCCTCATAGCTTCGCACAAGTTGTCGTTGTATCTCGCCATGGGCATCCCTGTCATCGTATGGAAAGAGAGTGCCGAGGCTGAGTTTGTCACGCGCGAGGGCTTGGGCATCGCCGTGTCGGGTCTGAAGGAGTTGCCCAACCACATATCCGCCATCTCCGACGAGGAGTATGGCCGCATGCTTGGCCGCTGTCGTGCCCAAGGCGCTATCCTCAGGCAAGGCGGAATGTTGAAGAAGCATGTGGAGTAGGGGACGATAACGTGACACGTGACTCGTTCACAGCATGTACCACGCAATCAAGTACGCATTGTATCCCCAGAAATATACGGTGAGAATCCTGATGAGGTATCGTGTGCATTCGGCTTGCCGCCCATGCAGTTTTCTTAGCAGGCAAGCCAGTGCCACGGGAATGATGAACATCCAGTGGCCGCCGTTTATTGCCACTTCGTTCAGTCCGAAGCCAAGCACTACGTGGATTGTCAGGTCTATGGCAAACCACGACAGCAACATCTGCAATATGCGATCCTTATAACCGCAGAAGATGCCCCCGAAGAACAAGGCCACGATGACGGCCTCTATCGCGTAGTTGACCCACGACGAGTAAGTCACTTCGGTGGGACGCCCCAAGAAGACGTCGCCAAGGAGATACTCGCGGTGGAGTTGTATCGACTCGCCGAAGAGCCCGTCCACGATACCGTTCACGCGTGAGGCGTCGGCGTTGATCCAACGCAAGAAAGGCTTGTCGCTGATCGACTTGCCGTTGATTTTCGTCATCGCGATAGAGTTCTTGACGCTGCGTATAGAGTCTTGCTTGAATTTCGCTGGATCTTTTATTGCCAACTTCTGCTTCATCACCTCGGCATTGTTGTCCCTTTGTGCAACGATGGTTTGGTCTTGAGCCCAATAGGTTCCCAAAAGCAAGGCAGAGGGAAGGAGGAATCCCAAAAGCATGTTTTTCCATGAGAAGGCTTTTCGCTTGTCGACGAACAACGCCCCGAGCAGGGTCTTTACGCCGTTGGTCAGCGTGATGCCGGTGGTGATGTAATACAGCAAGGCTGGCTTGTACCATGCTATGGCCTTGCCTTGGCGAATGTATCTACCGAAGACGTAGAGCGTGAACACGAGGATGGAGAACGAGAAGATGAAATGGTCTGGCGACATTGCCGAGGTCATGATGGAGGCGAAAGAGAACAGTAATGCCGTGAGCCAAATGCTGTCGCTCCTCCTCATGCCCATAAGTTCATGTTGCGTCCGGTACATGAATATTATGGCATAGAGAGACGCAATGACGACGAGTGTCGCCATGATGAACATTGACGCGTTTACATCCCACGTCTGCATGATCCAACGGTTGAGCACGGAGAATGGGTACAGAAACAGGGTCAGCACCGGATGTCGCTCAAGGTTATAGTAAACGTTGAACTTTGTCAACGTCATGTACGCGTAAGGGTCATAGCCGGAGAAATGGAGCTGGTTGTTGAACAGGCTCCAGCCGCCAATTCTCCCACATTTTGCCAAGAGGAACTTAGGCCAGTGGTTGTAAATCAGCATGGAGTTCAGCAGTGCCAATATGCACACTGAGACTATCGCCATCCAGCGCTCGTCCTTGCGAATGGCGAAGATATGGAAAGGGTTTCTCATTCTCTTCATGATTGAAACTATATAATATATATATGTGTACGGCGTGCAAAATTACTATTTTTTTCCCTATTCCTTGCCGAAAGCTTGTGCCATTGCGCTTTTTCTTGTATCTTTGCGGACAAAAGAAATACAGATGATTCCCAATAAGACGGTGTCGGTAGTGATGTGCACCTTCAACGGTGAGCGGTATGTCAGGGAGCAATTGGACTCTATTGTCGCCCAGACATGTCCCATACATGAGCTTATCATCCAAGACGATGGCTCCACCGACCGCACTGTGGAGATATGCAGGGAATACGCGTATCGTTACCCCTTCATACAGGTTGTTGTCAATGACCGCAACCTTGGGCTGGACGCCAACTTCGAGGCTGCCACGATGCGGTCCTCGGGCGATTTCGTGGCTTTCTCCGATCAGGATGACGTGTGGTATCCTGAGAAAATCAGCAGGCAGATGGCGGCAATAGGCGATAGCGACATCTGCTTCTCTTGTTATGACCGTGGAGCTGACAGAGACCACGCGACCTTCGTCTGTCAGCAATATCGCCTCGAAGCACTTCTCTTTGCCGGATTCGCGGGCCATACCATGTTGCTGCGTGGTGAGTTTGCACGCAAGCATGAGCATTGGGCGTTGGCAAGCCAGGTGCCATTCATGCACTACGATTGGAGCCTCGCCGTGTTTGCGCAGTTGGATCGTGGCATCGTCCGCCTTGATGAGGCGTTGAACCTCCACCGTTGCAACCCCGAGTCGGCCATTGCCAAGGAGTTGAGGCAAGGCAGTCGAGTGCCGGCTTACGTGCCTTATACTCAAGGGCTGCGTGAGTATCGGCGGATGCAGTCGCTCCCAGAGTGGCGACAGTTCTACTCCCTGGTTTTTAATCGCACGTCAAACAAGTTCCAGCCATTAGCTCATCGCATGAGCGGCTTCATGTTGAAGCCAGGCATCGGTGCTTTGTTGCGGCTGTGCCGTTTGTGTTGCCGCCATCGTGCCACGATCTATTGGAATGGTGGCGCCCATGGAATCATGGGCAAAGTTCGTGGCTTCTTCTACCCCTTGATATTCGCTTACAACAACAAGAAATTTTACCAAGACCAATGAACATAGCATTGCTTACCGCCGGCGGCGTCGGCAACAGGATGGGGCAGGATATCCCTAAACAGTTTATGACCATCGACAATGTCCCCGTGATCATTTACACCATGCAGGCGTTTCAGCGGCATCCGTTGGTGGACGCCATCTCCGTGGTCTGCCTGAAAGGGTGGGAGGTGGTTCTCCAGGCTTACGCCAACCAGTTCAACATCACCAAGCTGAAGTGGATCTTCGAGGGCGGCGACAGCAACCAGCATTCCATACGCAATGGCCTAGAGGGACTGCGCGGCGCAGGCTGCCACGACGACGACATAATACTCGTGCACGACGGCGTGCGCCCCTTGGTGAGCGAGCGCATCATAACCGAGAACATCGAGAAATGCCGCAAGTACGGTTATGCCGTCACTGGGCTTGTCTGCAAGGAGGCCATCATGGAGAAGGTGGACGACTGCGTGAGAAACATCACCATCCCACGCGAGCGCCTAATCCGCACGCAAACTCCCCACACCTATCGTCTTGGCGACTTGCTGAAGGCTCACCACGAGGCAGAGGACAAACACGTGGAGAACACGGTGGCTTCGTGCACGCTGATGTCCGCACTTGGCGTGGATGACCAGCGTCTGGTGTTGGGCTCCGAGAGAAATGGGCTTAAACTGACGCAGACGGAAGACATTGAGCTCTTCAAGGCCTTGATTCATACCGAGGCGGAGTCGTGGATAAAAAGGTGAGCTTGACGTGGCAAAGGTTAAACAAGACTATGGGTTGGCAGAGATGAACAAATATCAAGAAGACTTGTTGGAGGTGTCGGCATCTCCTCTTCCTTGGCAAAGGCTGACGGGCAAGAATGTCTTGGTGCTCGGCGCGACAGGGCTGATAGGAGGCGCCGTGGTAGACGTGCTCATGCGCCGCGCGCCATTAGACTTCGACGTCTACGCCTGTGGTCGCAATGAGGAGCGGGCGCGTCGGCGCTTCTCTGGTTGGTGGTCGAACCCTCGCTTCCATTTCATGAAGCACGACGTCACATTGCCTTGGGAAGAAACCGCGGACTTCCATTTCGTCATCGACGCTGCCAGTGGCGCCTCACCCCAGCTCTATCTTTCAGACCCCGTCGGCATCGTCCGCGCCAACATCCTCGGCGTGGACCGGCTTCTCGATTATGGCAGGCGGCACGGCATGGAGAAGTTTGTGTATGTCTCTTCTGGCGAGGTCTATGGCGAGGGCGATGGCAGGGCGTTCGCCGAGGATTACAGTGGCTATGTTGATCCCATGAGTGTGCGGTCGTGTTATCCGTCGTCAAAGCGCGCGGCGGAGACGCTTTGCGTGGCTTACGCCCACGAGTATGGCATGGACGTGAGCGTGGCGCGCCCTTCCCACGTCTATGGACCTTGTTTCACGGAGGGCGACAAGCGCGTCTATGCCGAGTTCATACGCAATGTCCTTAGAGGCGAGGACATCGTGATGAAGAGCGACGGCATGAAGTTCCGGTCGTGGTGCTATGTTGCCGATTGCGTCTCAGCCTTGCTATATATTCTTCTCAAGGGCGAGTCGGGCAAGGCATATAACATTGCCGACGAGTCGTCCAACAAGACTATACGCAAGTTGGCCCTCATGATTGCCGCCATTGGTGGCCGTCAGGTGCGCATGGAGCTTCCGCCCGACGCGGCAGCGACGGGAGGCACGCCCATCACCAAGGCGGTGTTCGACACGTCTCGTTTGCGTGGCCTTGGCTGGAGTGTCAGCGGCACGATGGCGGACAAGATGCGGGCGACGATAGAAGAGGCATCGCGCCAGTCCGCGATTTAGGGGCGTTCAGTCTTCCACCACGGTCTCCACCTTGTGGCGGTCTCGCTTGTCCACAGGAGGCAAGTCCATGTAGTTGCCATATATTATGGAGCAGAGCTCCTCGGGCTTGGCAGGCCCTTCAAATGTCTTCCCCTCGAACACGATGTCGCGGTGCGGGACGAGCACGTCCTTGTCGAAATGCTCGTAGAACCAAGCCCCGTAGCTGTGCATGTAGCAACGCTTGTTGCCAAAGGCGCGGCCTATGGCGCGAAACACCGGGAACACCATATAATGCAATATGTCGTAGCCGGCTTGTGCCATTCGTGGATGCACGCCGGCAAACCTCAGGTTGACGTTCACCGAAAGCTTAGCCGCCAAGCGCTGAAGCCACGGAATCATGTGTCCCTCGTAGGGAAAGATGTCGATGTGCAGTCCCTGGAATGTCAGCGCCTCTGCCGTGCGGCGGTCCTTGCTCGTCGCGTCGTCGTGGCTCACCTCGCGGCTCTTGAGGTCGCGCAGCACGGCCCATTCCTTGTAGAAGCCCTTGTCGGTGTCGTTGTCTTGAAGCACGTATTGGGGATGAGGGTGTGTCTTGAGATGGTCGCACAGGCGCTTGTAATCCTTGCGGTCCACTACGAAGTCGATGTCGTCGTCCCATGGTATGAACCCGCCATGGCGCAATGCCCCGAGAATGTTGCCACCGTCCAGGCGGCAAGCCACGCCAATCTCGCGGGCGGTGGCTTGCAGGTAGACGGCCATGTCGAGCAGGCGAAGTTGGGCGCGTCGTCGTGCCGAGCCGTCGGGGTTGTATTTCCGGCGGAGGTCTTCTTCGGTCTCGCCGGTGTTGTATGTCTTGTTTTCTTTCATGTCTTGTCCAAATAGTCTTTCCGTTGTCGCTTGCTAAGTCAGGTAAGTGATATATAGCCAGCCGTTATATATAATAAGGTATAGGGTCGTGACGGCCACTATGCCACGCAACCACCGTTGTGGGTTGTGGAGCAGCAGGTATGCCATCGCGATGGTGAGGATGAACAGCCAGTGGGGCGACATGATGTAAGCCTCGTTGAGGCCGAAGCCCAACACGAAGTGTATCACCAGGTCGAAGCCAAGGAAGGAGAGGGCGAGCCAGAGGAAGCGCGACTTTCGCCCAAACCAGATGCCGGCGACGAACAGCAATGCTATCACGCCCTCCACGAGATAATTGTATATGTGATTGTATTTGACAATCACGGGGCGGTTTCTCAACACGTCGCCCAAGAGATAGTCGTCGTGAAGCTGTATTGGCTCGCCGAAAATGTTCTCCACCATCGATTCCCAACGTGGCGTGGATATGTCGGTCCATTGCCCGAACTCCGTCTTGTTTATTGGTTTGCCCTTATGTGCATACACGGCTTTCTTTTGTTGCCGTCTCGTCTTTGCCGCGTCGCTCATGGCAATGGCCTTCCTCACGCAAGCGTTTATGGCTGCAGTGTCGCGCAGGTGCGTGGTGTCCCTCACGGCCGCGGCAACCTTCTCGTGTCGTTTCTCTGCTATCTTGGCGCGCTTCTCCACCCTCGCCTGGTATTTAGGCTTCTCGAAGTGTTGCCATTCGAGCCTTGCGCCAAGCCATATCAGCGCGGAAGGAACTATGATGGCGAGAATCAGGTTGGCGGGTCGCCAAAAGCGCTTGCCGTTTACGAAGAAGTTGGCGAGAAACACCTTCACGCCATTGTTTAGCGAGATGCCGGCGGTGAGAAAGAAAAGCACGATCGTCTGCCATGTAGTGAGCGCGCGTCCGCTGCTTAGCAGCCTGCCAGAGAGGTAGAGCGTCAGTATGAGCATGAACATCGACAGGCAGAAGTGGTCGGGCACGCTGATGCCGACGATGACGAAGCCGAAGGAGAAGGTCAACGTCCCAAGGAGCCATGCGTCGGTGCGGCTTGTGCCTATGATGTCGTGAAAGATTCTTACGAGGAAGACAAAACTGTAGAAGGCGCAGAACGTCAGGATTAGCGCCATGATGACAGTCGCCCAATTGGTCCCCGTCAGCTCCATGAGCACCTGGTTCAGTTGGTTGGGAATGAACATGAAGAAGGCAAGCAGCGGGTGCCTGTATATGTTGTAACTGGTGTCCCAATAGGAGATGACCATGTAGGATATCGGGTCGAAGCCAGATATGTGGAACTGCAGGAACAGCTTGTGGTAGTTGTCGTTCAAGGCGAAAAACTTATCCGCATACTTGTAGACGACCAGTGAGTTCCAAAGAACCACATACAAGAGGGCTAAGCAAGATGGCCAACGCTCCTCGCGCCTTATCTTAAAGATGTTTTCCATCGTATGGTTGTTATTGTTTGGCTGCAGCATGACGTTGTTATTGTTTAGCTGCCTCATGGAATTGTTGTTTGGCAACCTCATGGGATTTTTATTGTTTGGCTTCCGCATGGAGTTGTTGTTCTGTGCCTCATGGTTTTTTTATTGTTTGGCTGCCACATGGAGTTGTGTTTGGTTGCCTCATGGGATGTTATTGTTTGGCTACAGCATCAAGTTGTTCTTGTTCGGCTACCGCATGGAATTGTATTTGGTTGCCTCATGGGATGTTGTTTGCAAAGTTAATGCTTTTTCCTGTGAAAGGATTGTCGTGGCGCCAAATTAACAACATATATGTCCATCTGCTCGTAAGGATCATGTTGCCTTTTTGTCCCATCTCGCCTCCCCGCCGCAACCGCATTGCCTTTGTGCCGCGATCGCATCGCCTTCCCGCCGCAACCGCG
>CAVHEN010000015.1:0-26891 GCA_963635115.1 Oscillospiraceae bacterium
TATAAAGGCCAGTGGCGTCGACAATAATGATTGACGCCACTGGCCTTTCAGTTTTATTGTCTCTTATCGCCAGCGTGCCTGTCTTTAGGCTCTTTTTTGTTGTCATCGGCAAGCGTGAAGTCGAGTTGTCTCTTCTCCACGTTTGCCTTTGCCACCTTTATGCGAATGGGGTCGCCAAGCTGGTACTTGTGGTGATGGCGACGGCCGCGCAACAGGAAGTTCTTCTCGTCGAACTCGTAGTAGTCGTCGTCGAGGTCGCGCATTGGCACCATGCCCTCGCAGTGGTTCTCGTCAATCTCGGCGTAGATGCCGTAAGATGTGATGCCGGAGATGTGGGCATCGTACTCGTTGCCGATCTTGTCGCCCATGAACTCCACCATCTTGAACTTTATTGAGTCCCTCTCGGCGTTTTGTGCCAGTTGCTCCATGTCGCAGCAGTGCTCGCACAAATCCTCATAGTGCTTCTCGTTGGCTGAGCGTCCGCCACTTTGATACTTGGTGAGCAGGCGGTGGACCATGGTGTCGGGATAGCGGCGTATGGGCGAGGTGAAGTGCGTGTAATAGTCGAATCCGAGCCCGAAGTGGCCAATGTTGTGGGTGGTATACTTCGCCTTCATCATCGCCCTCAGCGTGACGCTCTGCACCACTTTGGCCTCGCGTTGCTCTTCCACGTCGCTCATGAGCTTGTTGATGCTCTTTATCATGGCCTTGCGCGTGCCGTCGGTCTTCACCTTCAAGCCAAACGGCGCTATGAACTTCCTGAGAGTCTCCATCTTCTCTGGGTCGGGATTGTCGTGGACACGATAAGGCAACACCTTGGCTTTCTTGCCTTTAGGCACACGCCCAACGCTCTCCGCCACGGTGCGGTTGGCAAGGAGCATGAATTCCTCTATGAGCTTGTTGGCATCCTTCGAGCGCTTGAAATAGCACCTAATTGGGTGGCCTTTATCGTCGATGTCGAAGTGGAGCTCCTCGGTGTCGAACCTTACCGAGCCATCCTTGAACCTCTTCTTGCGCAGAAGTTTGGCAAGCCTGTCGAGCGTGCAAATCTCCCAGCCATACTCATCCTTGAATCCGCCCTTGCCAGGGTTGGGGGCTGGCTCTCCGGTGCCGTCTACCACGCCGTTGTCTTCCAGCACTTGCTGTGCCTCCTCGTAGGCGTAGCGGCGCTTGGATCGTATGATGGTGTGCACGATTCGCGATGCCCTTATGTCGGCGTTTTCGTCGAGATCGAAGATGACGCTGTAGCATAGTTTGTCCTCGTTGGGGCGGAGCGAGCACACGAAGTTGCAGAGATGCTCGGGCAACATTGGTATGGTACGGTCAACAAGGTAGACAGACGTGGCGCGCTTCACAGCCTCGCGGTCGATGATGGAGCCTTCGGTGACGTAGTGGCTCACGTCGGCTATGTGCACGCCGACCTGGTAAAGCCCGTTGTCGAGCTTCTTTATTGACAGGGCGTCGTCGAAGTCCTTGGCGTCCTTCGGGTCGATGGTGCAGGTCCACGTGTCGCGGAAGTCCTCGCGCTCAGCCACGTCTTGCTCTGTGATTTCACCAGTGATTTTCTCGGCTGCCGCCTCCACGTTCTTCGGGTATTTATAAGGCAGGCCGTATTGCGCGAGTATGGTGTTCATCTCCACGTCGTTGTCGCCGGTCTTCCCGAGCACGTCGACCACCTCGCCGATGATGCTTTTGTGTTCGCTGTCGGGCCATGCCGTGACTCTAACCACAGCCTTGTCGTCGGTCTTGCCGCCCTTGAGCTTGTTTTTTGGTATAAGGATATTTTGCGCCAATGTGTTCTCCGACGTCACGAGGAAAGCGATGTCCTTGTCGACCCTCAGCCTTCCAACGAACTGGTCTTTTGCCCTTTGCAGGATTTCTATCACTTGCGCCTCCTTGATGTGGTTGCGGCGGCGAGCCATCATCGACACCTTCACGCGGTCGCCCGTGAGTGCCGACATTGAGTTGCGCTCCGACACGAAGATGGGCTTGTCGCTCCCGTCGGGGATAAACGAGTTCTTGCCGTTCGACTTTCTCACGAAGCGTCCCTCTTGCACTTGCCCGTTGGTATTTAGCTTATAAGAGTTGTCGCTGACCTTGGTTATGGCGTCATCCCACGTCATCTCGTCCATGATGTCCATGGCGAGCATCTTCAATGGATGCGTGTTAAGGCGAAGCGAGTGGAATATTTCTTTCAGGGTCAGGGTCTTGTCTGGTTGTGAACTGAAAAATGCCTCAAGAACCTTGGCAAGCTGTTTCTTTGTCATGCGCTTGCCGCCTCGACGCTCTTTCTTTGATTGATGGTCCTTCTTTCCCATAGTATAAAAAGGTTTGATTATATTTCTCTGCAAATTAACGAAAAACTTTTCAACAATCCTAATTAAATTACATTATTTTGCAAAATATTCTGATTTATGTATTAACTTTGTAACCTGATTGATTATGAAGATATTAATAACCGGTGCCAGCGGCTTTATTGGCAGTTTTATTGTAGAAGAAGCGTTGCGACGCGGCTTTGAGACGTGGGCGGGTGTGAGGAGCACCAGCTCTCGCCGGTATCTGCAAGACGAGCGTATTCATTTCATAGACCTTGACTTTTCTTCAGAGAGCGCGCTCATCGACGCGCTGCGTGGTCACGACTTCGACTACGTGGTGCATGCGGCGGGTGTCACTAAGTGTCTCCACCTGGACGATTTCATCAAGGTAAACTATGATGGCACTAAGAACTTTGTCAATGCCATTTTGAAGCTCCACATTCCCGTGAAGCGCTTTGTCTACATGAGCAGTCTCAGCGTCTTCGGCGCCATCAAGGAGGAGCAGCCATATCAGGAGATAGAGGAGAATGACACGCCTCGCCCAAACACGGCTTACGGAAAGAGCAAACTCATGGCGGAGCAGTTTCTCGACTCCATTGGCAACGACTTCAATTACATAGTGCTTCGCCCCACGGGCGTCTATGGACCACGTGAGAAAGACTATTTCGTTATGGCGAAAAGCATACGCGATCACGTTGATTTCGCGGTGGGTTACCGCCGTCAAGACATCACCTTCATTTACGTGGAGGATGTTGTGCAGGCGGTGTTCCTCGCGCTTGACCACGGAATGTCGGGAAGGAAGTATTTCCTTTCCGATGGCGACGTGTACCAAAGCTCCACCTTCAGCGACTACATACACGAGGAACTGGGCAAGCCTTGGTGGATAAGGATAACCGCACCCGTATGGGTGTTGAGGCTCGTCACGCTCGTAGGAGAGTATGTGGGCAGGGCGACGGGAAAGCTTATAGTGCTCAACAACGACAAGTTCAACATTCTCCGGCAGCGCAACTGGCGGTGCAACATCGACCCTGCGTGCGACGAGCTGGGGTTCACCCCGCACTTCAAGCTTCGCGAGGGTGTGAGGCGAGCCATCAAGTGGTATAAGGAGAACAATTGGCTTTAGGCATTTTATAGATTGTCAACCTTGAAGTTAAAAGATTTATTCACGATAGAGGAAAGGCCTCGCAAAGGTCTTTTTGCACTCGAATGGGTGATACTTGCTTACGCGGCTATCACGCTTTTGGTAGTGTTGTTTTGTTTCACTAAGATAGACAGTCCCCAGGCCATGCTATGGGGACGTGTGCGCGTCGCCGCCATCACCGTGGGGTTATGGGCAGTGTACAGGTTCATGCCGTGCAAGATGACGGAGTTTCTTCGTGTCACCATCCAGATGTCATTGTTGGCATGGTGGTATCAAGACACGAGCGACATCAACTCGCTTTTCCCCAACCTCGACCATGTGTTCGCGGCGTGGGACCAGGCCATCTTCGGCCTCCAGCCCGCCCTCGTCTTCGCGCAGAGATTCACGCAACCGGTGTTGAGCGAGTTTCTTGAGTTCTCATACGTGGCATTCTACCCCATTATCATATTGGTGTGCGTGTTCTATTTCCTTGCGAGAAACAAGGAGTTTGAGAAGTGTAGCTTCATTGTCGTGGCGACATTCTTCTCCTATTTCATCATTTTCGACTTTATCCCCGTGGCTGGTCCCATGTATTATTATCCTGCCATAGGCATGGAGAACATAGTCAAGGGAGTGTTCCCCGCGCTCGGCGACAATATGGCTGTCAACTGGCATATAATGAAAGCCCCAGGGTGGTCCAACGGCTTGTTCTATCAATTAATCGTTGACGTGCACGCGAACGAGCGCCCCACGGGAGCTTTCCCAAGCTCACACATAGGCATAGCCGTGGTGTGTTTCATCCTTGCCATGCGCACGCGCAACAAGGCACTCGTGCTGACGCTCCTGCCTTTATGCGTTGGCATATTCTTCGCCACGGTCTACATTCGCGCTCACTATGCCGTCGACGCTTTCACCGGTCTGATAACGGGGACCCTGTTCTACGCGCTTTGGGCAAGCGTCGCCAAATGGAAGGCCATTTAGCCCACGGCCTGAAACCTTTTCTTATTCACATCAACAAACGACTCATGAAGAAACTATACATAGAGACTTATGGCTGCCAGATGAATGTCGCCGACTCTGAGGTGGTGGCATCAGTAATGAAGATGGCGGGATATGAGCCTGCCGAAAACGAGGCAGAAGCCGACGCGATATTCCTCAACACATGCTCGGTGAGGGAAAACGCCGAGAACAAGATATACCAGCGCCTCGACCAGCTTTTCGCCGACAAGAAGAAGAAAGGCTTGAAGACTGTGCTTGGCGTGCTTGGCTGCATGGCCGAGCGCGTGAGGGATGACCTTGTGGAGAACCATCACGCCAACATCGTTTGCGGACCCGACGCCTACCTGAGCTTGCCCGAGATGATGGCGGCGGCTGAGCAAGGACTGCCCGCCGTCGACGTGAAGCTCTCAACCACGGAGACTTATCGCGACGTGCTGCCAACTCGCATCGGCGGAAACCACGTGAGCGGCTTTGTGAGCATAATGCGTGGCTGCAACAACTTCTGCCACTATTGCATAGTGCCCTACACCAGGGGCAGGGAGCGCTCACGCGACGTGGAGAGCATCCTCGCCGAGGTGCGCGACTTGCACGACCGTGGCTTCAAGGAGGTGACCCTGCTCGGGCAGAACGTCAACAGCTATGGACTCTTGCCAAACGGCAAGCGGCCCGAGAACGGCATCATGATAGCCGAAGAGGGTGGCAAGGAGCTGTATGTGTGCTCTTTTGCCGAACTGCTGCGCAAGGTTGCCGAGGCGGTGCCCGACATGCGAGTGCGCTTCACCACGAGCAACCCCGAGGACATGACCGAGGATATACTGCATGCCATAGCCGATGAGCCAAACCTTTGCAGCCACATACATTTCCCGGCACAGAGCGGAAGCTCAAAGGTGCTTCGCGACATGAACCGCAAGTACACGCGCGAGGAATACCTTGAGAAGGTTGACGCCATACGCAGGATAATACCCGATTGCGGACTCACCACCGACATATTCGTGGGTTATCACGACGAGACCGAGGAAGACTTCCAGCAGACTCTGTCGCTCGTGAAGACCGTGCGCTTCGACTCCGCCTTCATGTTCAAGTATTCTGAGCGTCCTGGCACCTATGCCGCCAAGCACTTGCCCGACAACGTCAGCGAGGAGGAGAAGATACGCCGTCTCAACGAGCTCATCCGCCTGCAGACCGAGATCTCGGCCGAGCGTAACAAGGAAGACGAGGGCAAGGAGTTTGACATCCTCATTGAGCGATTCGCAAAGCGCAGCCATGACCAGCTCATGGGCCGCACGCCGCAAAACAAGGCCGTGGTGATACCGAAGGGAAACCACCACATAGGCGAGACGGTAAGAGTGAGAATCACGGGCAGCTCGTCGGCTACGCTGATAGGCGAGCTGCTGGCTTAATCATCCATTAAGGGCATATTTATGAAAGAGTTCCTGATAGTGTTGCGGCGATTCCTGCCGCCATACAAGAAATACCTGTTCTTCTCGGTGTTCTTCAATGTGCTTTCGGCATTGCTGAACATCTTCTCGTTCGCGGCGCTCATACCCATACTGCAAATCCTCTTCCAGGTAGACGGCGGCTTGCGCGCCAACGAGCTCATGCCGTGGGCGCTCGACAAGGAGGTGCTGCAAAACAACCTTTCGTATTATGTGCAGGAGATGATCATAAGCACCTCCGCCACCACGACATTGTTGATAATAGGAGTCTTTCTCGCCTTCACCACCTTTCTCAAGACCATGGCCTATTTCCTGTCGTCGGCCACGGTCATGCCGATACGCACGGGCGTGGTGAGAGACATCAGGAACATGCTCTACAACAAGATCACGTCGCTCTCGTTGTCCTTCTTCAGCGAGGAGCGCAAGGGAGACATCATCGCCAGGATGAGCGGCGACGTGCAGGAGGTGGAAAACAGCATCATGTCGTCGCTCGACATGCTTTTCAAGAACCCTATCCTGATAGTGGCTTACTTGGTCACGCTGATAGTCATATCCTGGCAGCTCACCATCTTCACCATCATCTTCGCGCCCATCTTCATCTGGTTCATGGGCTTCGTGGGAAGGAAGCTCAAGGCCAAGAGCGTTGTTGCCCAAAGCCTGTGGAGCGACACCATGAGCCAAGTGGAAGAGACGCTGGGCGGACTCAGGATCATAAAGGCGTTCAACGCCGAGGAGAAGATGAACGACAGGTTCGACAAGGTGAACTCATCTTATCGCACGCAGTTGCTGAAAGTCACCATCAGACAGCAACTTGCCCACCCAATGTCGGAATTCCTTGGCACGGTGATGATAATAGTGGTGCTGTGGGTAGGTGGCATACTCGTGCTCAACCAGTCGTTGCTCGACGGGCCGACGTTCATCTATTACCTTGTCATGCTCTATAGCATCATCAATCCGTTGAAAGACTTCTCCAAGGCAAGCTACAACATACCGAAGGGTCTCGCCTCGATGGAGCGCATAGACAAGATATTGAAGGCGGAGATAGACATAAAGGACAAGGAGAACCCTGTGCACATAAGCTCTTTTGACCACCAAATAGAGTTCAGGCACGTCTCTTTCGCCTACACCGACACCCATACCGACGAGCTGCAATATGTGTTGAAAGACATCAACCTCGTCATACCAAAGGGCAAGACAGTGGCGCTTGTGGGGCAGAGCGGCAGTGGAAAGTCGACCTTGCTCGACCTCATACCGCGTTACTACGACGTGCAGGAAGGCGAGGTGCTCATCGACGGGGTCAACGTGAAAGACCTTGGCATACACGACCTGCGCTCCCTGATAGGCAACGTCAACCAAGAGGCCATACTCTTCAACGACACCATAAAGAACAACATCAAGTTCGGAAAGGAAGACGCCACCGACGAGGAGATATGCCGCGCCGCCAAGATAGCCAACGCCTACGACTTCATAATGGAGACGGAAAACGGTTTCGACACCAACATCGGCGACCGTGGCGGACGTCTCTCTGGCGGACAACGCCAGCGCATCAGCATTGCCCGTGCCATACTGAAGAACCCTCCGATACTCATCCTCGACGAGGCAACATCCGCCCTCGACACCGAGAGCGAGCGACTGGTGCAGGACGCGCTCTACCGCCTGATGAAGACGCGCACCACCGTGGCCGTGGCTCACCGTCTGTCGACCATCAAGAACAGCGACGAGATTTGCGTCATCCACGAGGGCAGGATAGTGGAGCGAGGCACCCACGAGGAACTCTTGTCGAAGGACGGCTATTACCATAAGCTTCACGACATGCAGCAATAATATAGCACAACAACGACATTGCAACAACGAAATGCGGCAATGATATCCGGTTGTCTTTCCGGTTATCATTGCCGCATTTTGTTGGTTACGATTTTGCTTCCTGAAACTTCTTCGTTGGTTTCACGCCGCAACCGCAGTGGCGTTGCGCCGCAATCGCGATGCCTTCACGGCGCGATCGCGATGCCCTTACGCCGCAATCGCAAAGGCCTTGTGGTGAGCACTGTTTCCCATTATTAATAGATTAATGTACCGGAAATGCACCAGTAGCTGTTGCTGCCGCCTTCGGGCGCGCCTTGTGGAATCTTCACGCTGAGGGTGTGCTTTCCCGCTTTCAGGTCGCCGACGTAGATGTATTCCGGATTGGTCATCGTCCCCGGGCACCAGTTGGAGCGGCTCAGGTCAGACGAGCTGAGCCCGTTGGAGAAGTTACCCGAGCAAGGGTTGTTGTTGCGGTAGGTTCCGCAGTCGTCGCGCCACGGGATGAACGTTATTACTTTCTGTCCGTCCACGTATATGGTGTTTGGCTTTTGGTTGAACTCGTCGCCGCCGCCCCAGCCGCCATGTCCGGTAGTGAGGTAGAAGAGGCGGGCGTCCTTCACGTCGCCCTTCAGCTCGAAGGTTGTTGTCAGCGAGTCGTTGAGCATGAAGATGGGGTAGGGCTGTCCTGCCTGCTCCATGTAGTTGACGGTGTTGAACAGTGGCAATGTCTTCTGCACGTTGTGGTCGCCGTCGGGATAGTATTTCAGCTTCACGCTCAGCCTGTGGCCCTTTGCGTCCCAGTTGCCAATGTAGGCTCCTATCCACACCTCGCCCTTGAGCTGCTCGGCAACCGATGTCACCTCAGCCTTGTAGAGCACTGAGTCTACCCATGTCTGCCCGGGCACCTTGCTGTGGTTGTATTTCCGCACGCCAAATCCCGTGAAGAATCGCATCAGCTCCAGTGGCACGTCATACTGTGCCGTTGATGTCAAGCCGTGGTAATCGGTGTCGCCGCTGCGGAACGCCGGCACGCTGTTGAGGTCGCGCAGAGCGTCGATAAACGACTGTGCCTTGCCTGTGGGTATCATGAATATGGAGCCGGTGCGGTCGTAGGCGTCGCCATCGGAATACTGTACCGCCTCCACGAACACCTGGCGGTCGCTTACGCTGTCGGGCAGTGTCACCTTTTTGAGGATCACTGTGCCACCTGCTGCCGCATAGGTTTTACCTGCCTCAAGTTCCCCGCTGGGCAGTTTGGCATTGTTGAAACATATGGTTTGCTGGTCGAATACAGGCACGACAATCACTCCGCTTTGGTTGATGGCGTATGAGTAGTTGCTCCATTCAAGATAATGTCCCCAATCGGCTGGCAACAGGTCGACAGGCTTCTTTACGGCCTTTATGCCAGTGGCTTCCTGCACCGAGTCGCCGTTTCGCACGACGCGCAGCACGAGGCCGTCGGGCACGCCCGCCCATGTCTGAGGAGTGCCACGGAAGGCCAGGTCGTTGGTATACCACACGTCGATGGTGTTGGAGTTCACTATGGTGCGCACCACCTTGCAGTTGAGCCCAAGGTATTTTTCCTGCTTCACCTCGGTGAATCCCTTGCCATATTCAAACGGCGAGTTGGTGTAAACCACCTCATCGTTTGGCATTATGGCACGTCGATAGCTGCATTGGCGGCTGTAGTCGATGTAGCTCTCCTGTTGCAGGCGCTTCGCCTTTGGCGCGTCTGCATTGTCCTTTTTCTTGTCTTCAGGCCAAACGTTTTCCAGCTTTACTTGGTCGCCATACACTTTCATGACGGTGCTCCCCGGGCTTACCTTGCCCTTGTATACCGACTGATAGGTCACTTCTATGGCTTTGGCCTTCTTTAGCTTGCTGGCATAGTTTTGTGCTTGGGCAGCCGTGCACATTAGCAGGCTGATCAGTAGAATGCTGATTTGTTTCATCTATTGTCTTTTAAGAGTTGCGTTATAGTAATTGTGCCATATAAATAATGTATGCAAAAATAAGTATTTTAATTCTGATTGGCAAAGGAGATGGCTTATTTCTTTTGATGTTTTCATGCGGAAAGGAAAACAAAAATCGGGTGATTATTCACTGAAAACGTATCAGATAAATAATCACCCGAACAACAAATGTCTTTTCTGTAGGCTTTATGCCCGAAGAGATCAGAGCTTCTTGAACTCCGCCAGTATCTTGTCGGCAGTGTCCTTCATCTCCTCCTCGGTGAGCTTTACGTGCTTGTGGAAGTCGACGTCTGCCTCTGAGTCGATAGGAATGAGGTGTATGTGGGCGTGGTTCACTTCTAGGCCAAGCACCACCTGTGCAACCTTAGTGCATGGGAATGCGTTGCGGATGGCAATAGCCACCTTCTTTGCGAACACCTCGAAAGCGGCGATGTCGTTGTCGTCCATGTCGAAAATGTAGTCAACCTCCTTACGTGGCACCACGAGTGTGTGGGCCTTCTTCACGGGGTTGATGTCGAGGAACGCATAGAACTTTTCATCCTCGGCGCACTTGTAGCTTGGTATCTCGCCAGCTGCAATCTTACTGAAAATAGTAGCCATATAATATCCTCTTTTTTTGTCCTATTGTTGTGAAGCCTCTTATTCGGCGATGCTGATCTCGTCGATGCGCACTTTTATGGTGCCGCGCGGTATCTTGATCTCAACCACGTCGCCAACCTTCTTGTTGAGCAAGCCCTGTGCGATAGGGGTCTTGATGGAGATCTTGCCTTGCTTGAGGTTGGCCTCGCTCTCCGACACGATGGTGTAGGTCATGGCCTTGTTGTTTTGCATATTGGTGATCTTCACCTTCGACAATATCTGCACCTCGTCGGTTTTCAGGCGACTTGTATCCACAATCTTGGCTTGTGCTATGGTGAGCTTCATCTCGTTGATTTTCGCTTCGAGATGAGCCTGGGCCTCCTTTGCCGCGTCATATTCTGAGTTTTCGCTTAAATCTCCTTTGTCGGCTGCCTCGGCAATGGCCGCAGAAGCCTTAGGGCGCTCCACAGACTCGAGTCTGCGTATTTCGGCCACGAGCTTGTCGTAGCCTTCCTGTGACATGTATGCCATAATAAAAACAGTATTAAATAATTAGTTAAATGGTTATTGTTACTTATGAAAACAGACATACGAAAAAGAATTCCGACATCCTTTCTTGGAATGTCGGAATTCCTTCTCTTACATGTGTCTTGTTGTCCTATTTTGTGCAAAGTTAGCCTTTTATGTTGATATCGGCAAACTTTTGTGAGGTAATTTGCTGATTATTTTTCAGAAAGGAGCTTTTTGGGTGAATGTCATGGCCTTGCCTGTCGCTGGATGCCGAAAGCTGATGCTCTCGGCGTGGAGGTAGAGTCGGTCGCTATCGGTGCCGTAGAGCGTGTCGCCCTTTATGGGGTCGTTTAGTCCAAGCTGGTGGGCGCAATGCAGCCGGAGCTGGTGCGTGCGTCCAGTCCTCGGCCAAAGCCAAAGGCGGTTAGTGTCCACCTGTTTATAATAGGTGATTGCCTCGCGGCCGTGTTCCTTGTCTATCACCTGTCGTGGCCTGTCGTTGAGGTCTGGGCGAATGGGCAGCGAGACGACGCCTTCCTTTGGCATGTCGTCGGGCAATGGGCGACTCAAGACCGCCACGTAGCGTTTTCTTACTTCGTGGTTTGCGAACTGCCGTTGCAGGTCGTGGTAGGCTTGCATGGTCTTGGCTATTATCATGAGTCCGCTTGTCGCCATGTCGAGCCTGTGCACGATAAGCGGCGACGGGCTGTCGGCGAATCGCTGTCTCATTGCAGTGAGCACGCTCACGCGTTCGCTCTTGCCTGGCACCGAAAGCAGTCCGGCAGGTTTGCACACGACGCAGATGTCGTTGTCCTCATGGATTATTTTAAGTTGAGCTATCAAGCCGTCGTCTTCTTTCTTGCTCTCCAATGGGTTGGCGTCAACGTCCACGCCTTGAAGCATCCATTTGAGTATTGGCTTGCACTTGCCATTGCAAGCTGGATAGAAATGCAGATGGTGCCGCACTTCGCCCTTTGGGCTCTCGCCCCACCAGAACATCGCCATGGACCTTGGGCGCAGGCCGTGCTGAAAGGCGTATTGCAGCAACCTAGGCTCACAGCATTCGCCGCTGCCTGCTGGCGGTATGTCGCCGCCACGTATCTCTATCAAGTCCTTTCTCTCGCCTTGGGAGTTGAGCATGCGGAAATGGCGGAAGAGCCACCGTTGCAGGTTATCGCTCTTTTGTCGTCGCAGGGTTTTCAGGCTTGCAAGGCGGGCATTTTCTTCCAATAAGCCTTTCTCGGCTTCCCTTTGCCTTAGTTTCCACCTGTGCAGCTCGGCATTCTCAAACTGTCGCCTGCGCACATAGTCGCCCTCGCTTTCTCCCTCGCGTTTGCCTTTCGCGAAAGTGGGTCGCTTGTCCGTCGCACGTTCGCGTTGGTTGGTGGAGTCTATATTAATAATGTGTAACGATTGGGCTTTTATGTCTTTGTTCAGTTGGGTTATCTCTGCCTCGTGCAGCTTGAAATAACCGTTGGGTTGCAGGTAGTCGAACACGGCAGGCACAAATCCTTCCCAGTCGGCTCGACCGCATATCTGGCCGCTATAGCCCGCGATATATTTAACCTTTTCCCCTCTCGCCAAGCCGTCGTCTCCATCCACGACCAACACCCCGAACATCTTTCCCTTGTCTATCTCTTTCCTGAAGGCATCGTCCACGCGCGTGTCGCTGAAAGGCGACGGCTTGCCCTCAAGCCAAGCCGTCAGTTCCTTGGTTGCGGTGAGGCACTCCGGTGACGGAGAATAATAGAAAGGGTTGTTCATGTGGCGTGAATGTTCACGTGAAGATGATGATGAGCATTTGCGCTATCACGACCCTGACAAACATTCCTATGGGGTATACCGACGCGTAGGATATGCTTGCCGTGTCGCCTTTGCAGTTGTCGTTGGCATATCCCAACGCCATTGGGTTCGCCATCGAACCGCACAGAATGCCGCATATGGTGCCGAAGTCGTATTTGTGCGTATGCAGGGCGATGATGCCGATGATGAGCACGGGAACCACGGTAATGAGGAAACCTATGCCTACCCATGCCAAGCCTTCCGGCCGCAAGATGGTCGTGACGAAGTCCTTGCCTGAGTCGAGACCGAGACAGGCAAGGTAGAGTGCGAGTCCGAGCTTGCGCAGCATGAGCGATGCCGACCGCGTGGTGTAGGATATGATATGGATCTTTGGGCCCAACGCGCCCACTATGATTCCCATTATTATTGGTCCTCCGGCAATGCCGAGGCGCAGGCTGCTGTCCATGCCGGGGATGGCTATTGGAATGGCGCCAAGCGCGAGGCCAAGAATGATGCCGAAGAATATGCTGCCTATGTTGGGCTCCTCAAGTGTCTTCACTGAGTTGCCGAAGAAATGCTCGGCGTTGTCAAGGTCCTCGTGCTTGCCCACGATGGTCACCCTGTCGCCGTATTGCAGGCGCAAGTCGTCGCTGGCAAGGAGCTTGATGTCGCCACGCACCACGCGGCTCACGTTCACGCCATATCCTGCCCGCATGTGTATGTCTCTCAGGCGCTTGCCGTTGAGCCCTGAGCGCGTCACCACGCATATGCGGCTCTCCACCTTGGCGTCGATGGCGTTCCAGTCGACGTTGCTCTTGTTCCAGTCGTGGTCTTCCCGCTTTCCGAAGAGCAGCTCAAGCGACTCCTCGTCGTTCTTGTTGGTAACCACGAGCATGGAGTCGTTGACATGTATCACGGTGCTTGCCATTGGCACGATGACCTCCTTGCCTCGCCAAATGCGCGAGATAATGAACTTCTGCTTCGAGGTGTGAGCCAGGTTGGCGATGGTCTTTCCCACGATGGCGGGGTTGATGGCGAGAAATTGCGCTATGTATGTCTGGTCGTCGTCCGACAGCGGCTTTGCCTCCATGTCTTGTGGCTTGACGAAGACCTTCCTTATTATGATCATGGCTATGATAACACCCACCACACCGAGGGGATATGTCACGGCCGTGGCGAGCGCCACGCTGTTGCTTGGCAGTCCGAAGTGGGAAAGTGCTTGCGTGGCGGCACCGAGCGCTGGCGTGTTGGTGGTGGCACCGCAGAGCAAGCCAACCATGTTGGGGAGGCTAATGTGGGTAAGCGGAATCAGCACGAGCGCGAACAGTGTGCCGAACACTATCACGGCGAGGCTCCACAAGTTCAGCGACAAGCCCTCCGAGCGAAGCGACCCAAAGAAGTTTGGACCGACGTGCAAGCCGAGGCAATAGACGAACATCGACAGTCCGAACGTCTCAATGTAGTCGAGGATATTGCGGTCTATCGACAGTTTCAGTTCTCCTGCCAGGATGCCGGCGAAGAACACCCAGGCTATGCCGAGCGATATGCCTTTGACCTTGATCTTGCCAAGCGCGAGTCCGACGGTGATGATGAGCGACACCACCACCACCGTTTGTATTGATGAATGGGTGGTAAAAAGGGACGAGAAATAGTTCATTGCCTTTTCAAATTGCCTTTTACAAGATGTTGAGATAGTTCTCCAGCGGTATTCCGGCGTTCTTGTCTTTATTGGCCTTGTTGTGGTCAATGAGAGAATAAACGGCGTCCATAGCCTTTCTCACAGATGGTTTCAGCTCCATGCCATCGAGCAAATGGCCTATGAGCACGGCGGAGAAAATATCGCCAGTGCCCGGGAAATGGACGGGTATCTCGGTGTATTCCAGCAGGAAGTGCTCGCCCGTGAGATGGTTGAAGCCAGCCACGCTGTGCTGACCGTCTACGGTGACCGATGTTATGAGCACCGACTTGGCACCGTTGGCATGGAGCTTATCGATAAGTTGGAAGGCCGTGGCCTTGTCCACCCCGTCAGGGTTGTACGGTGTTCCCGTGAGGTAGCACGCCTCGGTGTAGTTGGGGTATATGAGGTCGGCAATGGCGGTCATCTCTTCCATACTTTGTATTGTCGACGGTGTCACCCCGTTGTAGAGCTTGCCCTCGTCGCCCATGATGGGGTCCACGAAGATGGGCGTGCCCAACTTCTCCTGCTCTTGACAGTAGGCGGAGATGATTTGCGCCTGGCGCTCAGAGGCGATGAAGCCGGTGGCTATGGCATCGAAGCGGAAGCCGAGCTCTTTCCACACGGGGAAGACTCCCGTGATGTAGTCGGTGGTGTCGAGCAGGTTGAACTTGCCGTAGTCGAGCGTGTTGGATACCAATGCGGTGGGCAAGTTGTAGGTGACGTGCCCCATGTATGATAGGATGGGAAGCATAGCGGCCGACGCTACCTTGCCATAACCGCATATGTCGTTGATAAGAAGAATCTTTTTATTAGCCATGAATTGGAATGGGCTTTTAATGATGTCATAAAGCTTTGACGGTGCAAAATTACTAAAAAAAGGATATGTTGAGAAGTGAAAACAGAAAAATCGTCTTTTATATCAAACAATAAAGAAAACTTAAAAGAGGGGAAAAGGTGTAACAATTTTTTTGCGGAGTCGTTTATTATATGTAGCTTTGAACAAAATAAACCATAAATCTCTACTTTATGATGTCGTTTTCTGACAATAAATATTGCCTTATCCTTGCTGGTGGCAGGGGCCAGCGCCTGTGGCCATGCAGTCGCGAGAACCGTCCGAAGCAGTTTCTCGATTTCTTCGGCACTGGCAGGACCCAAGTACAACAGACCTGGGACAGGATGGCGAAGATAATCTCACCCGACCATATCTTGCTCAGCACCAACGCGCAATATCTTGACATCGTGAGGCAGCAACTGCCCGACTTGCCAAGCGAGAACATTCTCGTGGAGCCGATATTGCGAAACACCGCGCCAAGCATGGCGTGGGCGTGCCACCATGTGGCCCAGCTCAACAAGAAGGCGGTGCTTATAGTGGTGCCCAGCGACCAGCTCATACTCAACGAGGACGCTTTCAACAAGAATGTCAAGACGGCGATGGACTTTGCCGCCTCCCACGACACATTCTTGTCTATGGGTGTCAAGCCCACGCGGCCGGAGCCAGGCTACGGCTACATCCAGACCGACAAGTCGATCAAGAAAAACATCTTCACCGTGAGGAGCTTCACCGAGAAGCCAAACCGCGAGTTCGCGCAAATGTTCATGGACAGTGGCGAGTTCCTGTGGAACACGGGCATCTTCGTCTCCAACACCAAGACCACACGAGAGATGTTCTCAAAGTTCTTGCCCACCGTGTTATTGGATTTCGACAAGCAGAACCCTGAAGCCACGTTTGAGCAAGAGGATGCCTACATGCAGGAGAGTTTCACCTCGTATCCCAACATCTCGATAGAGGCTGGCGTGCTCGACAAGCTCGACAATGTGGGCGTGATGAGTTGCGACTTCGGTTGGGCCGACTTGGGCACATGGCACGGCATCTACGAGGCTTTGCCCAAGAACAACGACGACAATGTGGTCATCGACTCCGACGTCTACATGGAAAACAGCCACCACAACGTTGTCAAGTTGCCAAAAGGCATATTGGGCATCATCAGCGGTCTCGAAGGATTCATCGTGGCTGAGAAAGACAACGTGTTGCTCATTTGCAAAAAGGAGGATTCCTCGGCCTTGGTCCGTAAGTATGTCAATGAGGTGCAGTTGAAGAATGGCGACAACTATATTTAACCCCACCTGGCTTCGACGCTTCACGCATACATATCTTCTTGCCCTTGTTGCCGTGGTGTTGCTTTCGGCATGTTCGGGCGGCCACTCCCATAAGTATGTCATAGGAGTGTCGCAATGTGTTGGCGGCAAGTGGAGGGAGAAGGTCAACGGCGAGATGCTCTCGGCACAGCACCTCTACGGCAACGAGGTCAAGGTGAGCCTCGCCAACGCCAACAACGACTCACGCTTGCAAGTGGCGCAGATAGACTCATTCGTGGCATCGGGCGTTGACCTCATTGTGGTGGCGCCAAACGACATGACCATTGCCCCAGCCATTGCCAGGGCAAGGAAGAAAGGCGTGCCCGTGGTGTTCTTCGACCGCAAGGTGCGTAGCGACGACTACACAGCCTACATCGGTGGCGACAACGTGGAAGCCGGACGCGCCATGGGTCACTATGCCTTGTCGTTGCTGCGTGAGCGGTCGTTCGACCATGTGCCTCGCGTGCTGGAGCTGACCGGAGGCACCAACTCCTCGCCAGCCATAGACCGCCACAAGGGCTTCGCGTCGGCGATGAAAGGCAAGAAAGGCATCGACTACACGTTTGTAGACACCGATTGGTCCAATGAGGCCACTTACAAGGCCATGACCGACAGGCTCGACCACAATCCCGTGCCCGACATCGTGTTCTGCCACAGCGACCTCGCCACGACCGCGGCTTATGCCGCTGCCAACGACAAGGGCGTGGCAGGCAAGATATTGTTTCTCGGCATCGACGGCCTGCCTGGCAAGGGCGAGGGCATAGAGGCGGTGGAGAAAGGCGTGTTTGCCGGCACCTACATTTATCCCACACATGGAGAGGAAATCGTGAGGCTGGCGCTCGACATCCTGCAGGGCAGGAAGTTCAAGCGCGAGAACATCATGAAGAGTGTCATCGTCACGCCCGACAACGCGCCCATAATACAGCAGACCAGCATGGAGATGCTTAGGCAGAGCCACGACCTGCTCGTCTTGCAAGACAAGCTTGAGAACTATCTCGGCCTCTACAACACGCAGCGCACCATCACCTTGGTCAGCGTCACGGCAATAGCCTTGCTCATAATAATAATCTTGCTCATTTGGCGCATCGTCGTCATCACCAGGCGCATAAACCGGCGCGAGAAGAAAATGTATCGCGAGCAGACGCTTTTCTACAACAACGCGCGCCACCAACTGCGCACGCCGCTGACACTCATCGACGGGCCTATAAAGAAGCTTGCCGAGAGCACCTCGCTGCAACCCGACGACCGCACCTTGGTAGACATCATGAAACGCAACGTGGAGCAGCTTGCCCACATTGTCTACGACGTGCTCAACTTCAAGCCCGACGCCACCGCCGAGCCTATGGGCGGCGACACGGAGGCAGGCAAGAGCGACATGGTTTCCGACACCAACGCCTTGATGCAAAAGCTTGAGACGGAGACCATGGCAGACGAGAAGATGACCGGCGCGGGCGTTGACAACGACACCAGCCTGCCGACGGTGCTCATCGTGGACGACAACACCGACATGCGCACATACCTCCGGACGCTCCTCTCCGACAAGTACTACGTGGTGGAGGCTGCCGATGGCGAGAGCGGCTTGAAGGTCGCCCACGAGACCGTGCCCGACATCATCGTGAGCGACGTGATGATGCCGGTGATGGACGGCTTGCAGTTTTGCCGCAAGATAAAAGACGACGCCATGACGTCTCACATACCCGTGATACTGCTCACGGCGCGCAGCACGGAGACCCAGCAGGTGGAAGGCTTGGGATGTGGCGCCGACGCCTACATGACGAAGCCTTTCAGCGCCAACCTCCTCGTGGCGCGCATCGACAACCTGCTCAAGAGCCGCGCCCAGCTGCGACACCTCTTCGACGGCAAGGCGGCGGAGGAGAAACCAGACGAGCTGGCGCTTAGCACGCCCGACCGCAAGTTCGTGGACAGGTTGCGCGAGGTGATGATGAAGCACCTGAGCGAGAGCGAGCTGAAGATGGACGACCTTGGAGCCGAGTTGGGACTGAGCCGCGTGCAACTTTACAGAAAGGTGAAAGCCTTGTCAGGATTGTCGCCAGCCGAGATGTTGAGGCAGATAAGGTTGAGCCAGGCCTACGCCATGATATTGCATACCGACAAGACCATAGCCGAGATAGCCTACGAGACCGGCTTTGGCTCGCCCAGCTATTTCTCAAAATGCTTCCGCGACAAATACGACATCACGCCCAGCGATTTCAGAAAGCGGCAAGAGGAGGATGAAGCATGATGCGGATGGGACTTGTCATCACCGTTGCCATGGCAGCCATCAACTTTGGCGTCATCCAGGAGAAAAACGGCGCGGTGTCGCATCGTTTCGTGCTGCGCAACGAGAGCGACGTGCCGGTGCGGATATGCCAGACCTATCCCTCGTGCGGTTGCACCACCATATCATGCGACACGAGCCACGTGCCGCCTCGCGATTCCGTGCCCGTGGATGTCAGCTTCAACCCTGCGGGGCGTGGAGGCGAGTTCTATGAGACGGCATCCATTGTCGTGGCTTCGGCTTCCGACACCTCGGTTGTGACATTGTCGGTGGAGGGCGAAGTGCAGACAAGCGAGGAGACGCTCCTCAGGCAGTATCCGGTGCGCAGGGGCTCGCTTTGGCTCACGACAGACACCTTGCGCATGGGAGAAGTGAGGCGAGGCGCGTCGAGGACAATGCATCTGGGCGTGCTTCGCGACATGCGTTCCGGCGACCACCTGTCTCTGCCCGTGACGTTCAGGGCTGACGGCAAGGCAGGGTGGGGGCTTGTCTGCCAAACAGTTCGCGTCCCCGTCGGCGGCAACGACAGTGTCAGCGTGGTCTTGACGGCAGTGGTGTTGCCCGACTTGGAGAATGTCGCCAGCAGTCCAAGGATAGCATGCCAGCGTAGGGTCGAGGCTGACAGGCCAAGTTTGCGCATTGGCAACAAGGGTTCCGCCCCATTGCTCGTCTACCGTGCCTATACCGACGATGGGGTGGACCTTCTTGGCGAAAAGCCACTCGTTGTCGCCATTGACGGAAACAAGGACATATCCTTGAAGAAGACAACGTCAGCGTCGAGGCGTTTGACCCTTATCACCAACGACAAGTATCATCCGCGCTATGTCGTCACCTTTCTGCGTTGATCTTGCATCATCATTCAGTTGTCCCATGGTGGCTTCATGTCTATTATTGTTTGAGGAGTCTTTCGTGCCAATTTCCCTCGTTTGCCCTCGCGCCGCAATCGCGTTGCCTTTGCGGCGCAATCGCATTGCGATAGCGCCGCTATCGCGATGGCGTTGCGCCGCTGTCGCGTTTCCGTGAAATCCATTTCGAAAAACCTTACCAAAAATGAATTAACATGGCCCCATTCGGGCTTAGTCTTGTAAACGGGTTACATATTCTGCTATTTTTGAGAAAAAGAAACGTATTTGTAACCCAAAGAAACATAATTTTTACTTGCGTGTTTCAATTTGCCCTAATTTTGACTCGTGAAAAGCAAATGGCATCGTGTCATTCCATTGCCGCAATGAGAACCCAGTGCTGCGAAGCACGTCTACTTTTGTGCGTTTTTGCCGAGCTTTAGACCAACATCGTTTACAAGGCTAATAATAAATATAGACTAATAATACACCAATATGAAAACAAAGATTTTAGTTTGCTTGACCGCACTCTTGCTCTGTGCAATAGGCGCGATGGCACAAAAAACAATTACGGGAACAGTTGTTTCTGCCTCCGATGGTGAGCCTCTGATTGGCGCTACCGTCAGGGTGGTGGGATCCAGCGGCGGAACCATAACCGACATCGACGGGCGTTTCACCTTGTCGGCAAAACCCTCCGCCAGTCTCAGCGTGTCTTATATAGGTTACCAGACATTGGAGGTGAAGGCAGCCGACAAGATGGTGATCAAGCTTGCCGATGGCAAGGAACTCGACGAGGTGGTGGTGACAGGCTACCAAGTGCAGCGCAAGGCCGACCTGACGGGCGCGGTCTCTGTCATGGACATGAAGAACCCAGCCGGAGCAGCCGACCCTAACATGCTCAACTCCATGCAGGGCAAGCTCTCGGGCGTCAACATCGTCACCGATGCCGCACCGGGCGGCGGAAGCACCACGATCAGGGTTCGAGGCATCAGCACGGTCAACAACAGCGACCCACTGTATGTCATCGACGGAGTGGCAACCACGGAGAACCTCAACTCGCTCAATGGTGCCGACATTGAGTCGATACAAGTGTTGAAAGACGCTTCCTCGGCAAGCATCTATGGCTCGCGTGCCGCAAACGGTGTCATTGTCATAACCACAAAGAAGGGCAAGAACGGCAAGACGAAGTTCAACATAGACTACACGGCGTCGGTGAACACCATCGCCAAGAGCTACGACATGCTCAGCGCCGACCAGTGGGGCGTGGCCTATTGGCAGGCGTGCGCCAACGACAACACGAAGCCCGACTCTCGTCTTTATGGCACAGGCGCAACGCCAAAGCTCGTGGATTCATACAATGGCATCAAGACAGCCAACACCGATTGGCAGAAAGAAGTCTACAGCGCGGCTTGGACGCAAAACGTCTCAGCAAGCGTGAGCAACGCCTCCGACAAGGGTTCCTACCTCTTCTCCGGCAACTATATCGACCAGAAAGGCTTGATGGAGTATTCTTATTATCGCCGCTTCTCCGGTCGTGTCAACTCTTCTTATAATGTGAACAAGTATTTCCACGTTGGCGAGAATCTCATGGTAGCCAACTGGCACGACCGTGGTTTCGGCACGGGCTCCGACTCCGGCATTCCCTATGTCGCCATGCGCCAGCATCCTGCCTTGCCCGTGTATTCCGCGGATGGCGTCTTCGGCAGCGCCATGCAGCTGTTGGGCTCCGACGTTGCCAACCCCATGCAAACACTCTACAACGGCAGGGACAACGACAACAACTCATGGCGCATATTCGGCAACGCCTATGCTGAGCTGATGCCCGTGAAGGGACTCACCGTCAAGACCAACTTCGGCATAGAGCACGTGCAGTATTTCAACAAGAACCTCGGTCGCAAGGTTGAGAGCTCCGACAAGAACAGCGTGAGCCGCGACTATGGCCAGGGCGACACCTACACGTGGACCAACACGGCAAACTATATCGGACAATGGGGCCAGCACGGCATCAACGCCCTTTTCGGAGTTGAGGCTATCAAGTACGTCTTCGAGGGGCTCAGCGCTTACCGCGACACTTACGCCTTTGAGGATGCCGACTACATGCAGATTGGCTCCGGCACGGGCGTGCAGACCAACGGCGGCGGCAAGTCGGAGTGGGCTTTGTTCTCGCTCTTCGGCAAGGTCGACTACAACTACGCCAACCGCTACCTGGCTTCCTTCACGCTGCGTCGCGATGAGACCTCGCGCCTGGCTAAGGGCAACCGCTCGGGCGTGTTCCCTGCCTTCAGCGGAGCTTGGCGTGTCAGCGAGGAGAAGTTCTTCCCCAAGAGGCAGAACATTGTCAACGACTTGAAGCTGCGCGTGGGATGGGGACAAAACGGCAACGCTGCCATCAGCAACCTCTATGCCGGCTATTCCACTTACGCCTACACTTCAGGCAATGGCTCCTACGACCTCAACGGCTCCAACAACAGCGAGGTAAGCGGCGTCATAGTCACAGCCTCGGGCAACAAGAACCTCAAGTGGGAGACCACCACGCAGACCAACATCGGCATCGACGCCATGTTGTTCAACAGCACCGTGTCTCTGACGCTCGACTATTATTGGAAGAAGACCACCGACATGCTCACTATCCCCCCAACGCTGTCTGTCGCCGGTGAGAATGCCGCCAAGTATATGAACACCGGCACCATGGACAACAAGGGTTTCGAGATGACTCTCGGCTATCATTCTCCCAAGTATGGGGAGTTTAGCTGGGACGGCAGCGTCAACCTCTCGGCTTATCGCAACAAGCTTGTGGCGTTCAACGACAAGGTGAGCTCGCAGGGCAATGACATTCGCATAATGGAAGGCCAGCCGATGGGTGTCTACTATGGTTGGGTGTGCGATGGCATATTCAAGGATAAGGTGAGCGTGGCAAACCATGCCGAGCAAAGCGGAAAGGGCGTGGGAAGGATGATTTTCCGTGACCTTGACGGCAACAACGTCGTCGACGATAACGACCGTTGCATCATTGGCGACCCAAATCCCGATTGGTCGATGGGCATCAACCTCTCAGCCACTTACAAGAATTTCACCCTCAGCACGTTCCTCTTCGGTGAGTTTGGTTTCGACATCTACAACAGCATGAAGAAGCAGCTTTACCTCATGAGCTATGGCAACCTGTACACCAACCGCAGCGTCGACGTGCTCAACGCCTGGACAGAGAGCAACACGGGCTCTTCCATTCCGGCGCTGTCGCTCAACGACAACAACAACGAGACGCGCATGTCCACATATTATATAGAGGACGGCTCTTACATGAAGATGAAGTACCTGAAGCTGGCTTACAGCTTCGATCAGCAGCTGATAAAGAAGTTGGGCCTTGGCAGCTTGAGCGTCTTCGGGCAGGTTGAGAACGTGTTTACCATAACCGGATATTCGGGGCTTGACCCTGAGGTGCCAATGGGCACATACGGAAGCCGCGTCGACAACGGCTCTTACCCGAGGGCAAGGACGTTCAGCCTCGGAGTCAACGTCACGTTCTAACACAACAGATAAAACATTCAATACCTCAGTTACTTATAATAGCATACACTCATGAAATTCAAGATATATAGTTTAATGCTTGCGGCCGGCTTGCTCACGGCTTCTTGCTCCGACATGCTCGACACTGTGCCACAGGGCCAGTTTACGGAAGGTCAGCTCGACGACAGTTCCGTGGAGGGGCTTGTCTCCGCCACATACAATGGCCTTGAGGCTCACTTCTTTGGCAACAATGAGTCGTTCTCCGGCCCGTCTACCAACTGGATTTTCGATGTTCGCTCAGACGATGCCTTGAAAGGCGGAGGCTCAACGTCGATGGAGCAGAACCTGCACCAGCTGGAAATATCCAACATCACTTCCGACAACGTGTCGAGCCTCTACAAGTGGGAGAACAACTACTACGCCATTGTCAGGGCTAACCGTGCCATCGCAGCCATCGCAGCTGCCACCAACATTGCCAACCCCGAGCAGCTCACGGGCGAGATGAAGTGCCTCAGGGCGTACTACTATTTCGACCTCATACGCGTGTTCAAGCGCATTCCTTATTTCACGGAAGCCACCGAAGACGCAAGCTCGCAGTCGAACACCGAGTTCTCGCGTGCCGAGATCTACGGCAAGATTGTCGCCGACCTTGAGGACGCCTACAATGTCTTGCCCGAGAAGCCCACTTCAGCCGGACGCGTGTGCAAGTACACAGCGGCGGCAATCCTTGCCAAGGTGTACGCCCAGGACACGGAGAGCGGCTCTTGCGACTGGCAAAAGGTGAAGCAATGGGCAAAGGTCGTCATCGATTGCGGACTCTATTCCTTGTATCCAAAATGCCAGGACATGGCAAAAATAGACAACAACAACCTCTACGAGTCGATACTTGCCATACAGTGCTCAACGGCAAACAACAACGCGCACATCAACTGGAGCAACCTGCTGAATGTCACCTATTCTGACGGCAACCTCTGGGGCACCGGCGACGACTTCTTCTATGGCTCGCAAGACTTGGTGGACTCTTACGCCACAGACGAGAACGGCTTGCCTTACATTGACAAGAAGAACCCCAACGGCGAAGTGGTATCAAATGGCAACTATTATGGCAACGTTGACCCGCGCCTTGACTTCACCGTCGGCAGAATCGGATTCCCCTTCCGTGGCCACACCTACACCAAAGGCTGGTGCCGCGCCTACGACATCTATGGCGAATATTCCAACAAGAAGAGCGTTTGCGACCCCTCAGACACACGCATGATAAGCGGATGGCCTTGGGGAGGCTCGCCCTTGAACTTCTGCCTCATTCGCTATTCCGACATCGTGTTGCTCTATGCCGAGGCGTGTGTCGAGACCAACAGCCTCGAAGAGGCACGCACCTGGGTCAACAAGATCAGGAAGCGCGCGGCTAACAGCATAGACCTGACCTACACACCGCGAGACCTCTCCACCGCAATGGCCGACTACAAAGTAGGCGAATATCCTGCCGAAGGATGGACACAAGACTTCGCGCGCAAAGCCGTGAGGGAGGAGCGACGTATGGAGCTTGCCTTGGAAGGCAACCGTTGGTTCGACTTGTTGCGCTGGGGCAACACGGTCGATGTGATGACAAAGTATTTTGAAAAGGAAAAGAAGTACCAAAGTTATTACCAAGACGCGTCCATCGATGACAAAGACCTCTTCCTGAAGATATACTACTCAGAGGTTGACAATTCGCACGGGCTTTACACACAATATTAGTATAGAACAGTCTCATTATTGATATAGAACAGTCTCATTATTAATATACAACAGTCATCATTAATATAGAACAATCACCCCCACCCCTAACTTTCACCAATACTATGAAGAAAACTATTTTCGCCATAATGTCGCTCGTGCTGCTCGTTTTTGCCGCATGCTCCGACGTGCAATATCCAGATGCCATAACCTCGCCGGTGCCATCCGACCTGAAATGGGCCAACAATGGCCGCCAGCTCACGCTCACATGGTCGATGCCCGCGGGCGCAACGGGAGCGATAATATACAAGGACAACGTTAAGCTCGCAGAGGTAGAAGGCAACGTCAACACCTATACGATTAAGCGGGCAGAAGTGAACGCCGACAACCTTTACACGGTGAAGGCGAAGTATAACGACGGTCTCGTGTCTGAGGGCGTCTCTACCGAAGTGCACATCAACTACGATGTCGTGACGAAGGCAGGCTTCCTGCTCTTGGCTGACGACTATACCAAGCTTGCCGACGACGATGAACTTGCCGCCGCGCAATGGTTCAACGACAACTATGTGGCAAAGGGCACAGGGGCTTTCGTAAAGCCAGCCGACGTGGCAAGCATAGATGTCGATGAGTTCCCATGCCTCATGATTACCATCGATCGCGAGGGTTTGGCTCGCGATTGGCAGAACCTTCCCAAGGAGGTTGTGGACATTGTGGGCGAACTGAAAAGCTACGTGCAGGGTGATGGCAAGCTGCTCTTGACAAACCATGCCACGCAGCTCGTTGAGGCCATAGGTCGCACAAGCGGTTTCGCCCCTAACATCTTCGGCAGCGGCTCTGCCAACCAGAACGGTGACGTGTGGGGCTTGCAGGCCGTCATTGGCAATGTGAGCGGTCAAGTTTACGACCACACCAAGGCCGACATCTATACAGGCATGGAAACCGGGCAGTTCAACTACGGCCACGACATCTTCCCGCTTATCGCCAGCGGATTGAAGGAAGACCACAACTGCATGTGGGATCTCAATGCCTATGGCTTGGCGGGCAACCCCAACGTCGTGGTGGCATTTGAGAACGCCACCAATTCCACGGTGCTTGGCACGTGGCAGCACGTCGTGGACTATTGCTGCGCAGCCGTGGTAGATTTCAACCCCACCGACACATATACAGGTCGCATCGTAGCCATTGGCCCTTCGGCTTACGAGTTCCACCAGCCTGGCAACGCCTATCAAGCCAACTTGGAGAAGCTCACGGCGAACGCCTTGGCGTATCTCATGCGGTAAAGGATTGAATGAATGATACATAATTAGTCTTTAGACAAAACAACATGAAGAATTCTGTTTTCGTATTGGCAAGCCTGCTTTGCGCTGTTTCAACGTATGGCCAGACGCCTGTGGTCAATTTCCCCATGGAGCCTAAGGGTGATGGTAATGAAATAGAAGAGACCGTCGCGGGCAAGACGTTTGCCGTGGATGGCGCACTTCCAGCGTATTTCGTAGACGGCGCAAGGGGAAAATGCTTGCGTTTCGATGGTTACAGCACGACGGTAAGCAACGTCACGGTCAACGCGGCTGCCATTTCCTCGCAAGACATCACTTTCTCCTTGTGGGTGGCGCCGCTGATGTGGCCCTTGATGAACGTGGATGTGGACAGTGAGGACTGGACGACCCTTTGTGGCAATCTTGACGACAATACGCAGACAGGATTCGCGTTCTTCCTTTCCAACCGCGGCCACTACACTTTCGAGTGCTGGACTCCGGACGGAAAATATAAGGCGGTATGCTCGTCGTCGACATTGCCTTGCAATAAGTGGAGCCACCTTGTCGGAATCATACACGGCTCGGCATCGAGCAGGCAAGACCGCACCGTATCGCTCTACAACAATGGCGAGCTGATGGCGTCTGCCGTGGTGCCGTCGACGTTCAATGTCGGCAGTGGCACCTTCCTCATCGGCAAGTCGGCCAACGACATAAAGACAGATGTTTTTCTCCTTAACGCCTTCGATGGTCTCATCGACGACATCAAGATATACAACGGAGTACAGACGAGCATAGTCAACGACAACAAGCCCGACAACGCGCCGGTGCTGACCTACGACGCTGCCACCCGTTATGCCTCCAACGCGTATCGTCCGCATTTCCACGGCACACCCGACGGCAAGTGGACCAACGAGACTCACGGCCTGACCTACTACAATGGGCGGTGGCACGTCTTCTACCAATG
>CAVHEN010000015.1:27156-31093 GCA_963635115.1 Oscillospiraceae bacterium
GACAATCCTCTCATCGCCAACGTGCCATCGGGCTTCAGCAGCGACTTCCGCGACTGTTATTTCTTCGAGAACAACGGCGAGAAGTATGTCATCGTGGGTTGCTCAAAGAACGGCATCGGCTGTGCCACGCTCCACAAATATGCCAATGGCAAGTGGACCAACAACGGCGACGTGTTCTTCCAAGGCTCCAACGCCAACGTGTGCGGCACGATGTGGGAGATGCCAAACGTCACGCCGATGGGCAATGGCAAGTGGCTCTTCACCGTCACGCCACTGGGCATGGGCACCGGCGTGAAGTGCATCTATTGGATTGGCACCATCGACAGCGACGGGAAGTTCACCCCGCAGCAAGACGATCCACAGGACCTTGAGATGTCGGGCACGTCGAAGCAAGGCTATGGTTTGCTCTCGCCGTCGATCTGCCAGAAGGACGGAAAGACCATCATGCTGGGCATCGTGCCCGACAAGGTGGGCGGCGACTATCAATACCGCTGGGGCTGGGCGCACAACTACTCACTGCCGCGCGAGGTGTCGCTCAGCAGCGACGGCACCACCTTGCTGCAAAAGCCATACTCGGGCCTGGAAGGCATGCGCGTGGCTGATGGCGCTTACGAAGGGGCCAACGTCAGCGTGGACAACTCCTCCGTGGCGTTGGGAAACGTGAGCGGCAGGCAAGTGGAACTGCTCGCCGAGATAGACATCACGCAAAGCAACACCTCTGCCAAGAGCGGGTTCCGCTTGCTGAAAGACGGCGACAGCTATGCCAGCGTCTACTTCTCTGCCAACACGGTGACAGTGGACCTCAGCAACCTCAACCGCGTGGTCAACGACAACGGCGTGTACACCGACGGGCAATACACGGGCGGCTTCTATAATGAGCGGATACGCCCGGGCTCTAAGGTCAAGCTCCACGTCTTCCTCGACGGCTCCATCCTCGACGTCTTCGTCAACGACCATTACGCCTTCTCCACCCGCGTCTACCCCACAGACAGCAACGCCATCGGCGTAGAGGCGTTCTCCACGGGCACCACCACCTTCTCTTCATTGAAGGCTTGGAATCTCAATCCTGCCAACACTACAGGTATCAACAGTGTTATAAACAGCGTCAACAATCGCTCCAATACAATCTACACACTTGGCGGACAGAGGCTCAACGAGGAGCCGAGGCAAGGCGTCTATATCCGCAATGGGCGCAAGCACATCGCGAGATAGAAACGCTTAGCCTGACGCGCAAGCAACCAACAAACATAAACAACAAGAACACAACAACAGACAACACTATGAGAAAACACATATTCACCCTCCTGCTGGCCTTGCTCTCCGTCGCCATGATGGCGCAGAAGCCGGCAATGCTCAAACTGTCGTCGCCAAGCCAGACCGAGCAGACCGCGCTCGATTGGTTTGCCAACAACATCGACGGCAAGGTAATGGGCCTTGACGACCTCTCAGACCTCAGCCCGAGCAAGTACTCTTGCCTCTGGGTAATGGTAGACCGCGTGGGCATCAGCGTAGGCGCGGAGAACCTTCCCGACAACCTCGACGCCTTGGCTAAGGACTACATAAAGAAATATGTGGAGGAGGGCGGCAACCTGCTGCTCACCAACCATGCCACACAGATAGCCTACTCAATAGGCCGTACCACATACGCGCCAAAGCTCTTTGGCAGCGGCGAGGGCGGCGACAACCAAGACGAGTGGGGCATACAGGCGGTGATAGGCCGCATCAACGACGACATCACGTCGGATGCCTACAACCGTGGCGCCTACGACAATCGAGGCCACGCCATCTACAAGGGACTTGAGGAGAACGACAAGTACGGGCACGAGACTTACGCCCTCATAGGGGCTGGAAAGAAGCTTGACCACAACTGCATGTGGGACTTGAACCTGGGAGAGTATGCCTTGGCGGACAACCCAAACAAGGTGGAAGACTTTGAGAACAAGAACAATGCCACCGTTCTCGGCACGTGGCAGCACGTCGTCGACTACTGTTGCGCCGGAATAGTGGAGTTCGACCCCAACGAGCAGTTCAGCGGCAAGGTGCTGGCGTGCGGCCTCGCCGCCTACGACTGGACGCAATGGGAGTATTCTCCCAACTTCGTGAAGCTAACGACCAACATGATAAACTACCTCTCCGGCAATACCACAACAGGCATTGAGCTGCAGAAATCACTGCCGGCAGAGCCCGATGCCACCTACAACATTGCCGGACAGCGTGTCAATGCCAATGCCAAGGGCCTGATCGTGAGCAAGGGCAAGAAGACATTCAAGAAATGATGACGGCACATAAACCTAAAATAAACAAAACACGAGACAATGACAATACTGCATAAACTTATTTTATCCTGCCTGGTGGCGCTTGTCGGCATCAGCGTATCAGCCCAGACATTGAAGCCACAGGTGCTCAGCGACTCACAGGTGCTGCTGAGCGTGCCCACGGCAAAGAAATACCTGCTCATTCCGGTGGAGGAAAACGCCAACATGGATCACGTGCGCGTGATAGCAAACAACAACGTGGTGAGGGAGTTCAACGTGAGGCTTGCCGTGAACAAGGCCGACTACTACGTGCCACTCGACATAGCCGAGGCAAAGGACGCAAAGAACCTGCTGCTCGACTTCAATCTCAACCGCGACGGCGCGGCAGCTTCTGCCAGCAAGGCGGCGACCGCCGACTTCGCCTGCTGGAAGCTCATGAAGCTCAGCGACAATTTCGACATGACCAACCGCGAGACATGGCGCCCGCTCTACCACCACACGCCGGCATACGGCTGGATGAACGACCCCAATGGCATGTTCTACAAGGACGGCGTCTGGCATCTCTATTTCCAGCACAACCCCTTCGGTTCGCAGTGGGAGAACATGTCGTGGGGCCACTCCACCTCAACCGACCTCGTGAACTGGACTTTCCAGGGCGACGCCATACTGCCCGACGCCCTTGGCACCATCTTCAGCGGCTGCTCGGTGGTGGACAACGACAACACCGCAGGCTTCGGCAAGGGTGCCGTGGTGGCTTACTACACGTCGGCGGCAAGGGCGCAGAAGCAGAGCATGGCGGTGAGCACCGACAACGGCATGACCTTCGTGAAGCATGCCGACAACCCCGTGCTCGTGTCGAAGATACCCGACTTCCGCGACCCGCACATCATCTGGCATGCCGCCACGGGGAGGTGGATTCTCATAGTCTCGGAGAAGCAACACATGAAGCTCTTCTCTTCCACGGACTTGAAAGACTGGAAGTTTGAGAGCGACTTTGGCGAAGGCTATGGCTCGCACGACGGCGTGTGGGAGTGTCCCGACTTGCTCGACATGGGCAACGGCCACTGGGTGCTGCTGTGCAACATCAACCCAGGCGGACCCTTTGGCGGCTCGGCGACACAGTATTTCACCGGAACCTTCGATGGCCACAAGTTCACGTGCGACACCGACCCGTCGGTCACCAAGTGGATGGACTGGGGCAAGGACCACTATGCCACGGTGACCTTCAACAACGCCCCCGACGGCCGCCACGTGGCGTTGCCATGGATGAGCAACTGGCAGTATGCCAACCAGGTGCCCACGAAGCAGTATCGCTCAGCCAACGGCATACCGCGCGAGCTCGGATATTTTGAGTATCAAGACACGGGCTATGTCAGCGTGACGCCCTCGCCAGAGGTGATGGCAGCCTTCGCCAAGAAGCCTGCCGGCGCGCTCACTCCGGCTTGCAGGGTTGACGTGCAGCTCCGATCCAACACCACCATAACGCTTTCCAACGCCAAGGGCGAGCAGGTGGTGATGACCTACAACGCCGCCAAGCAGACATTCACCATGGACAGGACCAAGAGCGGCGAGACGGCGTTCAGCACCGACTTCCCCGCCGTGACCACGGCACCCACGCGCGGACGCGTCAAGACCCTGATGATATTCATCGACAAGAGCAGCGTCGAGGCGTTCGACGCCGA
>CAVHEN010000015.1:31478-63569 GCA_963635115.1 Oscillospiraceae bacterium
CATATGGCGAGAATGATAGCCTTGCGTGATATTTGTCCGGAAAAAACACGTTGTCGTCATTGTTTTTTCCTAACTTTGCAATAATCACCTAAAATTTTAATTTATCATGAACAATCACAATAACAAGTTTCCAACCACCGTCAGCAAGGCGTTGATATTGTCTGCCATGGGCGTGGCGCTTCTCGTGCCGTCGCAAGTGTCGGCAGAAGTTGCCGCGGTGCCCGTCGAGGCGCGTGCGGCAAGCGTTCAGGGCCAGGGCGTTACCGTCTTCTCCAACCGTGACGCGCAATACCGCATTCCGGCAATCGTGGAGTGCAAGTCGGGCAAGCTGATTGCCTTCACCGACCACCGCTACGACAACAGGGACATTGGTGGCGGCCGCCATTTGGACATCGTGATGAAGACCAGCTCAGACAAAGGCGCCACGTGGACCGGCGCCGAGCAGATGGTGGCGCAGGGCGGCAATGGCATTGCCACGAGCTTCGGCTGTGCCCATGGCGACGCTGCCACGGTGGTGGACGGCAAGACGGGCAGGATACTGCTGATGTGCGCCTCCGGCGGAATAAGCTATTGGGACTCGTCTCGCAAGAGCCCGCTCATGATGGGAAGGTACTACAGCGACGACGAGGGCAAGACTTGGAAGGGCGAGGAAGTGACCAAAGAGATCTACGCCTTGATGCCCGACGTGGAGTCGGCGTTCTTCACCTCGGGCAGGATATGCCAGAGCAAGAAGATCAAGGTGGGCAAATATTATCGTGTATACACCGCGTTGGCTACTCGCCAGGGTAACAGGATATTGTATAGCGACGACTTCGGCAAGACGTGGGCAGTGCTGGGCGAGAACGTTGCCGAGGCGGCTCCACGTGGCGATGAGGCTAAGATTGAGGAGTTGCCAAACGGCAACGTGCTGCTCAGCAGCCGCGTGAGGGGCGGAAGGTTCTTCAATGTCTTCTCCTACGACAACAAGAAATCAGCCACGGGCTCTTGGGGCAAGGTGGCAATGTCTGGTGCTGCCAACAATGGCGTCGTGTCGAAGGACAACGCCTGCAATGGCGAGGTGCTCTTGGTGGACGCCAAGAAGGACGGCAAGAAGGTGAAGCTGCTGCTGCAAAGCGTGCCTTGGGGACCGGAGCGTACCAATGTGGGCATCTATTACAAGTCATTGGAGTCGCCGGAAGATTATGCCACGCCGGAGGCCATCGCCAAGGATTGGGAAGGCGGTTACAAGGTGAGCGACACCACGTCGGCGTATTCCACGATGGTGCAAGGCAAGGATGGCTGCATCTTCTTCCTGCTGGAGGAGAACGCCTTCCGTCATCCGGAGACCGAGCCCGACGATTATTATGACATCAGGTTCTCAAAGTTGAGCATAGAGCAAATAACGAATGGCAAATACAAATAGCGGAGACTACATGGTGTTGATATGAAACACTCTTGGTGGTTCCATTAGCCCGCTCTTGTTTCAATGGCGAGGAAAGAATGCCTCCCGTATGGGCGGACACTAAGACTGTCCGCTCCTACGGGATTCCATCGCGCAACGAGGGTCCCCTTTTCTCGTCCACCGATAGAGGTTATGCTTCATCGGGGATGGCACAAGCTTGAAGACTATAATATCAAGATATACCCCAATCCTACACACGGCTTCCTAAAAGTCAGTATTTCCGGACTAAAGAGTACAGACAAATGCTCAATGTGTCTCTACACGACACAAGGAACGCAAATTATAACAGATAATGTGAATAAGGACGGCTTTGAAATCAATATCAGTAACCAGCCTATAGGCATCTATCTGCTAAGAATAACCATCAACAACAATTCAACCATCTGGAAAATTGTCAAAAAATGACTTGATATATCCTGCGTCCAAGTCCTCAAAAGCAGACTTTGACATAATCGTATTCACACGCACGACCTTAAAACAAGCAACAGCATGAATAAAACGCCCCACATTCTGTTTCTCATGATTTTAGGCTTTTTTCTTATAGAGTCTTCAAAGATTAGTGCTAATACTTTTTCACCACAAAATAATAATGGTGATTTCATTTCAAAGGACATGTTCGATGGTTGGACGGAAGAACAATACAAGCACTATGAGGATTCCATTATTTCAAAGCTATATCCGTCTGTAGTGGCCCGTAAGTCAGAAGAGATTCCGTCTACTTCTGTCACACACAATAATGCGGTCACGCGTAGCCTTGTACTTGCACAAAATCCCCATGTACCCAATACCATCAACATCGACAAGTCAAGGGAAGTCGGAGAAATCTCCATTAATTCCGGGATGTTACCCTCAGGGGCAAAAACATATGAAATTCCCATAACACTATACCCTGGGATGAACGATTTCACCCCTAACATCTCCCTTGTCTATAACAGTCAGCAGGGAAACTCCACTTTAGGCATGGGATGGTCTGTCTCTGGTATATCCACGATTGTTCGTGGAGGAAAAACAATTTACCATGACGGAAAAGCAGAAGGCTTAAAAATGGATAACAACGACTCCTTTATGCTGAACGGTGTACGCCTCATAAAAACCGATGCCACGAGTGACTATATATTGTACGAGTCTGAACAAGGAAACATCAAGGCTAAAGGATTCGTCTCTGGAACGACGATGACGTATTTTGAGGTTTTCTTTCCTAATGGAGACAAGGGAATCTTTGGAAGTACGCTGAATTTCCTGAATATGTTGTTCTATCCCATTTTTTCTCTCGAAGACTTATACGGCAATACCATCAGATACGAATACTCCTATTCAGACAACCATTATAACATCTCCAGAATCTCATATAATGGTTGTTACGTGGAATTCCAATATGCGGAATCTCGTGAGGATCCCATACTTACTTATGGCGGAGGAAAGAAAGTCTATGAGCCTAAATTGCTGAAGGCCATCACATCCAAGTATGGTGAGAAAGCTTTGTGTACATATACGTTATCATACTCTGTGGATAAGAAAAAGAGTCTCCTTACAAGAGTAGACCTTTCCGCAAACGGTAAATCATTCAACCCCATATCTTTTTATTATGGAGAAGGTCTTACAGCGACTTCTTATACAAAAAGTGATACCCAACTTTTAGAATGGTACGAATCTGATGACCCTAACATGATAAAGGTTGTCAAAGGAAAGTTCGATTACGACAGTGACGCTGACGGCTTGATAGTACTTCCCAATAAGAATCCCTACTGGAAGCACTATCGACACTCCACCGCATTCAGACATTCGCAGAACCGCTTCGACAACCTGTATTCAGGTGATGAAAAGATATTCTTGTATGCAGGTCTAAAGGATGACTTTGCTTCTCCTATGCCAAACCTGCTCACGGGAAATGGATTTGTTGATATCATTAGTGGTGATCTGGAAGGTAAACAGGAAGAGTATGTCATTAAAATCAACAATCTGGTGGTCAATAACAACGACCAAATAACCTTCAATGTATACAGGTCCAACTTATATTCAGGCTTGGCAAGATTGTATACAAGAAACTATAGCTTTCCGACTGTCTATACTGATGCCGACGACGGAAAAAGCATCCAACCGAAATACTATTATACGGGGGATTTCAACGGTGACGGAAAGATGGAGGTTCTTGCCACATCAGTACACCAGCCTTTCGGAGATACTGGTAAGCCATCAAAGTGTTATGTCTTTGACTTGGTAAATGACAAAATATTGTTTCAGAACTATGTATTTTCTTTCAATATAGATTTTGTGGGAGTTCGGCAATCAGACCCTGATGCCGCAAACAACAACTCTGACAAGCTGTTGATCATGGACTATGATGGAGACGGAAAGACAGACATATGCCACATTAACAAGAATGGTGTTGATGTATATACGTTTGAGACTTCTGGCACTAATATAGTCGGAACTAAGAAAATAGCATCCTATACCGGGCTTAATAAGGCTGCCCTTGCAAACCGTAGGCTTCTCATGGGTGAATTTAACGGGGATGGCCTAATGGACTTACTGGTTTCTCCTTCCTCTCAAGGAATAGACAACGAATGGACGGTCTACAACTCAAAGGGTAACGGCCAATTTGACAAGTCCACATTCAGTGGGGCAAATAATGACAACAGTGCTAATGCCGGATTTGTCATTCAGGATGTCAACAGTGACGGCACAACGGATTTGATTAAATATAGCGCATCAGGCTTCTTTACCTATCTGGCAAACAACAATAATGTAGAGGTGTGTACTGATTATTGCAACTACCCTTCCACCAAGTCTATACTCGTTCCGACTAACATCAACAGTAGAAACAGTTTCACACAATTAATCAGCCTTAAAGAGGGAAAGGCCACCAAGTACTCTTTTTCTTCAGACTACGGCAAGGAATCATTGCTTACAGGCGTGGCAAATAGCCTCGGTATCATAGAGAAGAACTATTATTCCAGGGCCAACGAGGAAGGCATAACGAGTGGCGTATACCATAAAGGGTACGGTGCGACATATCCTTATGTAAACATACATGAGCCTCTGACGCTTGTAGCTTCCTCTGAGACATATGTTGACGGAAAGAATACAGAAGGAAACACTTACCGCTATAAGAACGCCGTTGTGCATCGTCAAGGATTAGGCTTCTGTGGTTTTGAGGAAATCACGTCTTGTGATAACAGGGGACGCGCCAGCGTCTGCGTGTACGATCCCTATAGGCGTGGCATCATGAAAACCAAGAGTAAATCGACATTCAAAGGTGAATACGAATACTCTGTTACAACACAAGCAAACCGTTTGTTGAAAATCCTGCTTAACAAGAAAACGGAAACAAACTTGCTTAATAATATAAAAGTATCTACATCCTATTCATACGACACATACGGATACCCTACAGAAGAAAGTGTTACTTATTCAGACGGCACAGTCATAAGGAAGAACACACTCTATTCCCAAAAGAATACGTTTGGGGATGGTTACAATCTTGGATTCCCAGTTAATCAAACCTCTGCCATTACACGAAAAGGGGAGACGTACACCGAAAGAATGTTCATTCCCGCACACTCTCATAGGCGGCCTAACGTGAGAATCCTATATAAAAATGACAATGCGGTAAAGAAAGAAACGTTTTCTTACAACAGCTATGGGGATATCATCAATTCCTCAGTAGAAGACTTCTCTAGCACCAGCAGTCAAATTACAAAATATGAGTATAATTCATATGGTAGGCCAACTAAGACAACAAGCCCAATGGGGCTTGTCACAAAAATCGGCTATGATGATTTCGGTAGGGTTAAAACGATGTCTGATTTTAGGGGAAACGTAACGAGTTATTCATATGATGACTTCGGGCGCGAGATTTCTGTCACTTATCCAGATAATACCCACAAAAGCATTACGTTTTCCTGGGAAACAGATGGTTCCGATGGCATTTATAGAAGAACACAGGAAACGATAGGGTTGCCTAAATCCTCAATCGTTTTTGATGCCTTGAATCGTGATGTGTGTACTTCAGAGAGACTTTTGAACGGGAAAGAACTAGTGGTGTTAAAACAGTATGATGACGATGGACACTTGTCGGGCATCTCTAACCCTTACGACAAAAGCGTGCCTCCATTTGGGAGGTCTTATGCCTATGACATTTATGGCAGGGTAATATCGTGTACGGAATCCTCTAAGGCAATCACTAAGTACGAATACAACGGAAACAGTGTAACGACAACTTCAAAGGGCATTACCAAGACCAGGACTTATGACGTATTGGGAAATCTTATTTCTGTTACAGATTCTGCAGGTACTATTGCTTACCAAATTGCGCCAGATGGCAATATCGTGTGCATAACAGCACCGGGAAATATTAAGACTACGTTTGAATATGACAAATACAGGAGGCGTATACGTTTGGTAGATCCAAGCATGGGAGCCACAACGTATGAGTATGATAACGGTGGAAATTTGAGCAAGGAAACCGATGCCAACGGAAACGTTAAACGGTATGAATACGACCAATACAACAGGCTGCTTAAGAGTACGTGCCAAGAGTTCACTACATCGTATAAATATAATACTGTAGGCGATCTTGTTGAAGTTACTACTAGTAATGGCACAGGCAATACCATTTCCTATGATGACTTCGGAAGAATTAAGCAATGGAAGCAAACCATACAAGACGGAAAATGGCTGCAAAAGGACTATGCCTATGCTGAAGGCAATGTTTCTTCAATCGAATACACATCTCAGGCAGGACTGATTGCCAAGGAAAATTACGTGTATGTTAACGGTAGTCTCAAGGAAGTGAACCTAAATGGCACTACGAATGTTTATAGCATGGAGACATTGAGTTCCCATGGCACGGCAGCAAGCATCGTGTCTGGGAGCATTACGCGCAATTATAGCTATACTCCTGCTGGATTGTTGAGCAGAAGAAGCGGCGCAAGCCACAACATGAAATACCAAGACATCTCCTACACGTTTAATGCCCATACATTAAACATGATGTCACGTAAGGACAACCTGAGAAACCTGTCGGAAAGATTTGGGTACGACAATTTGAACCGATTGACGTCATTTGGCGACAAGAGCACCACCTACGACTGTAAAGGCAACATCACGTCACAAAGTGACGTTGGCTCATTTGACTACGACATACAGCAAAAGCCTTACGCGGTCTCTGGCGTAACCATTAATTCCGGGAATATACCAATATGGGACCAAGAGGTGGAATATACATCTTTTTCACGTCCTAAGTCAATTTCTGAGAATGGATATGTCGCAGACTTTTCCTATTCCGCTGACTATGAAAGGACAAAAATGGCAATCTCGCATGATGACAACAACGTGATTACACGATACTACATGGGCAATTGCTATGAGTTGGAAGCAACTCCTACTGGTAACAAGGAAAGACTCTATTTGGGAGGTGACTACTACAGTGCTCCAGCTGTCCTTGTCAAGGAGAATGGAGTGGAAAAAGTATATAATATTCTCCGTGATAATCTCGGTAGTATTACGCATATCATAGCTCCCGACGATAGTCTTGTCCAAGAACTAAGCTATGACGCATGGGGGCGCTTGCGCGATCCTGCAACCTTGCAGGTGTTTGAGCCAGGCAACGAGCCAGAACTGTTCCTCGGAAGGGGCTACACGGGACACGAGCACCTAACGCAATTTGGATTAATCAACATGAACGCAAGGTTGTACGATGTCGCCTTGGGCAGGTTCCTCAGTCCAGATCCATATGTGCAGATGCCCGATTTCTCCCAAAATTTCAACAGGTACAGCTATTGCATGAATAATCCATTGAAGTATGTGGACAAGGACGGAAAGCTATTTTGGCTAATAGCCGCGGCTGTTGTTGGTGCGTATATTGGCGGTGTGGCTTCCAACAAAGGAAACCTCAATCCGTTTACTTGGAATTGGAAACAAGCAACAACTTATTTAGGATTAGGTGTTGGCGCTATTTTGGGATACTCGTGTGCTTATGGGCTAATAAACCCTGGAACATTAGGATATACGTTTGGAATCAATAACTCAGTGGTTGGTGTTGGACTAACCATTGGAGGAGCAGGCAGTTTGAATAATTGGAATTTCAATTGGTCAACAAAAGCCGGGGGTGGTGGAAACATATCGCTAAATATAAATACCTCAGAGCCTAAGGAAAATGACAGCAGGTTTTTCCATGGCACTCAATATGAGGCTTCAAAGTGGTTGGTATATACCTCCAAGAAAAACAATGTTGAAATGGCCATGTACAAAACTGACTATGGCTATTACTTTGAGCAAGCAGAAGGGTATATGTTCTATACGTACGAAACCAATGATGAGAGACATACCTTCGTTGGAATGCGTCCAGATGGGAAATACATATATTATGTGCACAATGCCTTTGATGCGGGAACATTATACGGTATTCGCCAAAGAAGAGATGGCAAACCTTATTTGGATTTAGGCTTGGGTCAGCAATTTGACGTAAGAGAAATGTATCATACGCATCCCAGATCTACACCATTGTCACCTGATGACCCTTTGAAAAATGTAATCCCGACCTATGCCATAGGATGGGACGGGATAAGGAAAGGAGATCCGGTTGTGGTCGATGGTGGTATTATGTTGGATGGCGTTGTGATTTCTGGTACAAGAATAAAATAATACGAATATGAAAGGCTTTATTTTATTTTTATTTATGTTAGCCCATGCCTCAATGATATGGGCAAGTCCAGTAGAGACAAAGAATGTAATTGTTGATACTTCGGATGTAGTAATATTAGAAACGGATCCAACACCTAACGTAGAAAAATACGTGAGGAAAAGGAAGCTGTTTAACGATAGTCTTCTTAATTATCTGGCTACACAATGCATCGAAACTGTACTCAAGATACAAGATAACGTTGTCGTGAAATTTATAGTAAATGGAAGAGGTAAAGTAGATTCTGTTTGGTTGGTTTCTCCCAAGGATTTTCCGTTTGAAGAGATATATAAGTTCATTAAGAATTACGATTTTAAAGGGTCACTTGTTGAGTATCTGTCAATACCTTTCCAAAAACATTCCTTTACAGTACGGATTATCTTAATCTTTGATCGTAAAATAAATAAATTAGGTATATACTTTGATTACACAAGAAGATGGTAACGATAATACAAAGTAACTTGTTATGAAGAAATTGATTGCTATAGTTTTTGCATCCATACTGTGTGCGTCGTGTGATACGTTTCTATATTTATCAGGCACGGTTGTTGATTCCGCTAACAACTCGCCTGTGGATAGCGTGCGCATTTACATTGGCAATCAAAAAGAGAATTGTATATATACAGACTCTTGGGGTCGGTTTAACATAAGTCAAATGGCAGTAGGAGGTTTCTTCGGATATCCTGGGATAAAAATATCATTAGAAAAGAAAGGGTATAAGGCTTTGAAAAAGAAATACGCGAACTGGAATGAAAGGCCAGTAGTTATCAACTTGTCAAAAGAGTAAGTGTATGAAAGGCTTGATTTTCTTTTTGTTTCTGTTAGCTCATACCACGATGGTATGGGCTGCCCCATTAGATGCCAATGAGGTGGTTGTGGATACTTTGGACAATGAAATATTTGAAACAGATCCTGAAATCAACGAAGAAGAATATGCGAGGAAGAGAAAACTGTTTACCAACAGCATTCTTAATTACCTGTCTACACAATGCATCGAAACCGTACTCGGGATGAAAGATAGCGTTTTCGTGAATTTCAAAGTGAACGCAAGTGGTAAGGTTGACTCAGTTTGGTTAGTTTCTCCAAAAGATTTTCCGTTTGAAGAGATATATAAGTTAATTAAAAATTACGATTTTAAGGGACAACTAATACAAATACTGTCAGCTCCTCGCCGAAAACATTCCTTTACTGTCGGAATCTGCTTGGTCTTTGACCGCCAAAGGAGCAGATTAGCTATAGCCTGTGACTGCATAAAAATGGTGCAAGAAATGAAGTAAAGATGAAGAAACTATTTATCTTAATGCTATTGCTGTGTGGGGTATCATCTTGTTTTCCCCCACGCATAGTTTACGCCTTAGATGAAACGCATTCTATTAAAAATGACTCCATTGACGTACAATTGCTAAAAGGTAGCACGACTTCTCTCGATGCCCAAACGGTTATTTCCATGTTGTACATAAAAATAGGGAATAATAGCAATTCAATGCTTATGCTCAATAAAAATAACGGATTAGAAGCGAGGATAGATTCTGTCACTTTGCGTTATGATTTAGCGGAAAGCGACTCGCTACCTTGCAGATTAGAACCCAAATCAAATAAAAACGTTTTACTAATATTTAAAGCAGCAGATGCCAACCGTTATCTTTATAAATCTATCGATTATAAAAAAGGACATCTCTTGAAGTTGCTTCTTAGATTTCAAGACACTTCAGATAATGAGATTGACAAGAGTGTCGTTTTTAAATCCGGCAAAACAAAGAGATTTGTGTATGAGAGTAGTAGATAAACGAAGACCATTAATAATTTAATTAACAATAAGCTATGTTGTTAGAACGATTTAGATTTCCTATGAGGGCATTAACCGTATTGTTGCTTTCGGTGAGTTTCCTCATGGTATCGGCAGCCAGCAAGAAGACTGCGCGGAAAATCAAGGTGGCTTGCGTGGGCAACAGCATCACCTACGGCACGGGCATCAAGGACAGGGAGCATTTCTCCTATCCGGCACAACTTCAGAAGATGTTGGGCGACAAGTATGAAGTGGGCAATTTCGGCAAGCCTGGCGCCACGTTGCTGAATCATGGCCATCGCCCATATACGCGGCAAGTAGAGTTCAGGCAAGCCATGGCCTTCAAGGGCGACATCGCCGTGATACACTTGGGCGTCAACGACACCGACCCGCGCAACTGGCCAAACTATCGGGACGAGTTCGTGAGAGACTACCTATCACTGATGGACTCCTTGCGCTCAGCCAACCCGAAGGTGCGCTTCATCTTGGCTTGCATGACACCTATCGCCGACCGCCACCCCAGGTTCTTGTCGGGCACCAAGTGTTGGCACGACGAGATACAGGAGGCTATCAAGACCGTGGCAAGGGTAAGCGGGGCGGAGCTTATAGATTTCCACGCGCCTCTCTACCCATACCCAAACCTGTTGCCCGACGCCATTCATCCTAATCCGGAAGGGGCTGGCATCTTGGCAAAGACGGTGTATGGAGGCATCACGGGCGACTATGGAGGCTTACAGTTGCCGTGTCTGTACACCGACAACATGGTGTTGCAGCGCGACACGCCTCTCGACATCCACGGCACTGCCAATGCTGGGGAGAAGGTGACGGTGAGCATTGCCGGACAAAAGCTTGTGGCGACGGCAAATAACCGTGGCGAGTGGAGCGTAAGGTTGCGACCGTTGACCGTTGGCACTGATTACACTCTCGCCATCCAAGCCGGCAAACAGAAGAAGGAATTCCGCCATGTGGCGGCAGGAGAGGTGTGGCTCTGCTCCGGGCAATCGAACATGGCGTTCCGGCTCGATCAAGCGGCAACGGGCAAGAGAGACATTGCATTGGCCGACGACCCCGACTTGCGCCTCTTCGACATGAAGGGCAGATGGGAGACAAGCGACGTGGCGTGGCCAGCCTCTTGCCTCGACTCGCTCAACCACTTGCAATATTTCGCCGAGACCTCTTGGATGGGCACTTCGCCGGAGACCGCCGCTCGTTTTTCCGCCATTGCCTATTACTATGGCAAGATGCTCAGGGATAGCCTAAGGGTGCCCGTCGGGCTGATATGCAATGCCGTGGGCGGCTCGCCAGCGGAGTCGTGGGTAGACCGAAACACTTTGGAAACTAAGTTCCCAGCCATCCTGAAGGATTGGTTGCACAACGACTTCGTGCAGGGATGGGTGCGCGGCAGGGCGGCGATAAACCTCGCGCACGACAGCACCCATTTGGGGCGTCATCCTTACGAGCCGTGCTATCTTTACGAGAGTGGCATACTGCCACTGCAGCAATACCCCATCAAGGGCGTGATATGGTATCAAGGTGAGTCTAACGCCCACAACATGGAGGCCCACGAGCAGTTGTTCCATCTGTTGGTGGATAGTTGGAGGGCCAACTGGAAGAACCCGCGGCTACTTTTCTACTATGTTCAGTTGTCGAGCCTGAGTCGTCCGTCGTGGACTTGGTTCAGGGACAGCCAGCTCCGCTTGATGAAATGCATCCCGAACACGGGCATGGCTGTGTCGTCAGACCTGGGCGACTCCCTCAACGTGCATCCTACCAACAAGCAACCGGTTGGTGAGCGATTGGCGCGCTGGGCATTGAGCCACACATACTGTCACGCCATCACCCCGTCGGGTCCAGTCTTTGAAAGCGTAGCGAGAGACGGAGACGCCTTGGTGGTGTCGTTTGCCTATGGCGACGGACTTCGCACATCCGACGGCAAGTCGCCATCGTGTTTCGAGATTGCGGAGGAAGACGGCCTCTATCATCCGGCACAGGTCGAGATAGTGGGCAACAAGGTCCGGCTCACTTGCCCCGAGCTGAAATCTCCGCGATACGTGAGGTATGCTTGGCAACCTTTCACCAGGGCAAACCTGGTGAACAAGGACGGTCTGCCAGCCTCCACGTTTCGTGGTGAGGTAGGCGATTGACATCATGCATTGCGGGCCCGCCCCTGCTCATATACGCAGGGCGTCCGTAATTTTGTAGGTCCCGCCACCGCCCGTCAATAATAATCAAGGATACGATCCACACAAAAACAGCCGCATGTCCAATCGGGCATGCGGCTGTTTTTGTGGGTGTCTCTGCCTTTTTCCACCCTGCCTTCCTCAGCTGGAAGGCAGGATGTCGGCTCTTATTTCATTGGCGTGATGACGAAGCGGAACGTCATGTCGCCGAAAGGCAAGCGGTATTTCTCCAATGGCAGGTTGCCCCAACTGTTGGTTCCGCCCAAGCCTTGGTGTGCGAGATCGATGGTCAGTTCGGTGAATTTGCTCTTTGGCACCTCGGGAGAGTGGCGCTGAGCCTTCTCCATTCCCTCGTCGAGGTCGGCGATGTTGTAGTGTAGCGCGCAAGCATACATCCATGAGTTTACGGGCTGGATGCTCATGCCGACGCCCTCTGCGGTATTTTGCTTCCACCAGCGGATGTCGCTCTTCGTGCCACATTCTTGCGGACGCATGTAGGGGAAGTATTGCTGGTCGGCGGTGAGGCTATAGAGGCCGATGCGCTCTGAGAGCTTGCGGTCGCTGTAGTTCTCTATCGGACCGCGGCCATACCACTGGCTCTTGTCCATGTTGTAAGGCAGGTCCATCACCATGCCGAAGCGCAGCAGGTTCGGGGCTTTGGCGTCAGGCGTGGCCTTTGTCATGGCTTGCTCCACGTCGATTGTGCCGTCGCCGTGTACCTTATACGTGAGGCGCAGCTTGGCGTTAACCTCAGGCATGTCGTAGTTGGCGGTGACAGAGGCTGCGGTGCCCTTGCTTTCCTTGACCTTCTCCACGGCGATGTTGGTGAGCGTCATCTTCGGGTTGTGCCAAGCGGCGAGGCGCTTTTGCAGTCCGGCACCCATGTCGTTGTCGGTCACGGCGCGCCAGAAGTTAGGCTTCAGCGTGCCACCCTCGCCGATTATGCTCTTGCCGTCGACATCGTATTGGCAGAGAAGTCCGGTTGCCTTGTCGAAGGCGACGGTTGCCTTTGCCGACGCAATGACGATTGTAGGCTCGTTCTTCTTGTTCTGTATCTTCACCTTCTCGGTGGTCGAGTTCTCCACGTAGCTCATAGGCGTTGCCTCGTTGAGCGTGATCTGGTCGTAAGCCACGGTCTGTCCCTTGGCGATGAGAGGCTCTTCGCTCTTGGTCTTGAAGTCGACGTTGAGCAACACCTCGCCATTGCCTGGAATGTTGAGCGGAAGCGTGATGTTGGCGGTTTGCTGTGGCTCAACGTTGAGGTCGTCCACGCTGCCGCTTTGTATGCTCTTTCCGTCCTTCAGCAGTGACCATTCCATGCGGTAGTTGCTCAAGTCGCGGAAGAAGTTCTCGTTGTGCACGGCAATGATGCCATTGGCGAGGTCCACGGGTTTCACCCAGATGCTCTGGTATTGGTAAGCCACCTCCTTGGCGTGAGGGTTGAGCTGGCGGTCTGGGCCGATGATGCCGTTGCAGTTGAAGTTATTGTCAGACGCGTCGAAGTCGTTGTAGTCGCCACCGTAAGTGTAGAGAGGTGTCATGCCACCCGTTCCGGGCTCATATTTCGCGCTTATGGCATCATAGTCAGCCACGGTGCGAGAAGCCTTGAAGTCGGGTTTGCGGTGCAGGCCCTGGTCCACGAAGTCCCAGTCGTAGCCGCCTTGGAATATGGGATACTTGCGCACGAGCTCCCAATACTCCGCGAGGTTGCCGCCAGAGTTGCCCATCGTGTGGTTGTACTCACACTGTATGAGCGGCATGCTGCTTTTGGGGTCCTTGCAATACTTCTCGCAGTTCTCCACCGAGTAGTACATCGGGCAGAAGATGTCGGTGTCGTGCGGGCCCTGCCAAATGCTGCGCTCATATTGCACGGGGCGTGACGTGTCGAGGTTCTTTATCCAGTTGTATGCGGCGAGGAAGTTGTCGCTGTTGTCGGTCTCGTTGCCGAGGCTCCACACGATGATGGAAGGATGGTTGAACTGCATCTCCACGTTGTGCTGGTTGCGCTCCAGGATCTGCTTGGCAAACTCTGGTTGCGCCACTGGTGTCGACTGGTCGTCGCTGTATTGGAAGGCGTGGCTCTCCTGGTTTGCCTCTGCCGTGACATAGAGTCCATACTGGTCGCAGAGCTCGTACCAGCGTGGGTCGTCGGGATAGTGGCATGTGCGCACGGCGTTGATGTTGAGGCGCTTCATGACCTTTATGTCTTGAATCATGCGCTCCACCGTCACCACGTAGCCACCGTCGGGGTCCATCTCGTGGCGGTCGGCACCCTTGATGAGCACTGGCTGGCCATTGACGAGCAGCTGTTTGTTCTTGATTTCCACCTTGCGGAAGCCCACTTTCTGCGGTATTACCTCCACGATGTTGCCCTTGCGGTCTTTCACCACTGCCTCAAGCGTGAAGAGATAAGGTGTCTCTGCCGTCCACTTCTTCACGTTGCGCACCATGAATCGCACTGTGGCCTCCTCGCGTCCGCGGAAGTCGGCGCTCTGCTTTGCCACCACGTTGCCGTTGGCGTTGAGCAGGCGGAACTCCACGATGGGCTGTCCTTTTACCCACGCGTCGACGAGCAGCTCGCCGTCCTTGTAGTCGTTTTCAAGGTCTGGAGTGACGCGGATGTTTTCCATCTGCACCTGCGTGTCCTTGGCGAAGAGGTAGCACTGGCGTGCCACGCCCGAAAGGCGCCAGAAGTCCTGGTCCTCGCTCATGGAGCCGTCGCACCAGCGGAAGCTTTGGAAGGCGATGAGGTTCTTGCCGGGATGCAGGTATTTGGTGATGTCAAACTCCGCCGCGACCTTGGAGTCCTCGGTGTAGCCCACGTACATGCCGTTGACGAAAAGGTACATGTTTGACGTGACGCTTCCGAAGTGGGCGATGATCTGTTTGCCATCCCATGATGCCGGCAGGTCGATGACGCGGCGGTATGAGCCCACGTGGTTGTCCTTCACGGGCACGCTGGTCTTGCTGGCGTTCTCGGGCGCGTACTCCGGCTTCCAGCCGTTGTTCACTCCGCCCTTGTACTGGTATCTCCACGCGAAGCCCACGTTGACGTATGTGGGGTCGCCGTAGCCGTTGAGCTCCCACATGCCTGGCACGTTCATGGTCTTCCACGATGAGTCGTCGAGGTCAACCTTGTAGAAGTCCTGTGGGCGCTCGTTGGCGTTTTTCACCCAGTTGAACTTCCACGCGCCCTCAAGCGAGAGGTATCGCGATGACTTCTCGATGTCGCCAGCCTTAGCCTCTTCCTCGTTGGCAAAAGCGAAGAAATTGGTGTGCAGGCGGTAGCGGTTCACCTCGTTCACTTGCAAGTCGTGCCACTCCGTCCAAGTGGGCATTGGCGCTGGCTCTGCTGCAGCCTTTGCCTTAGCCTTGACCTTAACGGGCGCGGCGCCCCCAACGCATGGCACCGACAGCATGGCTGCAGTGGCAATGAGGAACAGAATATTACCTTTACGTTGTTTCATAAGAATTAATGGTTAATGTGCTTTGGTTTTCCTTACAAAGATATGAAAAAAATGCCATAGTGGTTTTGATGGCATTGTTTTTTTAAGGGATATTAAGGGTTTGCCGACAAATGTGCTGCTTAAAACGCCAAACTTGAAAAATAGCGGTGGTAAGTTTGGGAAAAGCGTTACTTTTGCAGCGTTAAATAATAATGTATCATGGAGAAGATTAATCCGTTTGTCACACAATACCCCGACATTATGGAGGGCAAGAAAATCATGTACAACCATGGCTTCAGTTCCTCCGCTGCCTCGGGTACGGTGAAGCTCATTCGCCAGACATTCCCCAGCGCGGAAGTCGTGGCTTTCGACATTCCGCTCCATCCCGACGAGGGCTTGGCGCTGTTGAGGGAGAAGGTCGCGGAGGAGAAGCCCGACCTCATAATCGGCACGTCGATGGGCGGCATGTACACCGAGATGCTCTACGGCTTCGACCGCATCTGCGTGAACCCCGCCTTCGAGATGGCGAAGACCATGAAAGAGCACGGCATGACCGGAAAGCAGGCCTGGCAGAACCCGAGGCAAGATGGCGAGACGGAGTTCATGGTGACGAAGGCGTTGGAGAAAGAATACAAGGACCTGACCGACCAATGCTTCACCGCCCTTGAGGAGATGGCGCCCGCCGACAAGGCGATGGAGCAACGCCGAGTGTGGGGACTGTTTGGCGACGAGGACAACCTCGTGGACACTTGGGACCTCTACCGCTCACATTACCCACAGGCAGCCCACTTCCATGGCGCCCACCGCATGGACGACAAGAGCTTCCTTGGCGGCGTGGTGCCCGTGATACGCTGGATAGACGACAGGCAGGAAAGCCGCGAGCGGCAGATCGTGTACGTAGACAGCAGTTGCCTTGCCGACGACTATGGCAAGCCGCGCGCGAGCTTGCAGAAGGCCTTCCGCGAGCTGATAAAGAAATACCAAGTCTACATTGTGGAGCCCTCGCCGACCAACGAGCATGGCAGCTATGCCGCAAACGCCTCATGGATAGAGCAATATCTCTCCACTCCCGCCCACGACCACGTGGTCTACACCAACCAAAAGCAGTTGCTCTATGGCGACTTCTTCATAGACATGCACCCAGCCGACAATCTCCTCGCCACCGCGATACAGCTTGGCAGCGACGACTTTAAGACCTGGGAGGAAGTGATAACCTATTTCAGCAGGCTGTAGACCGTGATGCGGTTGCGCCGCAATCGCGTTGCCTTTGCGCCGTAATCGCGCCGGCTTTGCGGCGCAATCGCATTGCCCTTACGCCGCGATCGCGCGGCCATGCTATGACCGAGGCTATGGCAGCGGGGAAGCACAGTCCAAGCTAATCAGCACGGAGCCGAAAATATTTGCCAATCGACAGATTGCGATATTGCGGATAATTTTGTAATTTTGTGGCATTATCAAGATAAGGTTTGCTTATGGCACGAAGGGAAGAATGGCACGATGACTATTGGCTGTTGCTCATACAGCTCTATCTCCGGCGTCCGCAAGGCGTGAAACGCCTCTACAGCCGCGCGCTCGTCGACGTGGCGATGGAGCTTCATATCCATCCGGCTCAGATCCACCGCCGCTTGTTCAGGTTGCGTCAGATAGACACGCCCCGGCTGCAGCGGTTGTGGGACGAGTATGCCGGAAGCCCTGCCAAGCTGCGGCGTGGCATCTCGCTGCTGCGGCAGATGAGCGGCTTCGGCAACGCCCAGGCATTCTATGCAGGCGTGGAGATGAGCAACTCGTGGGAGAGAGACTTCCTGCCAATAGGCATTGGGACGCTGACGCCCGTGAAGCTCATCATGATTCTCGACCTATATTTCCGGCTGACGCCAATCACCATGGAGCCAGACACGCCGGAGGTGAGAGACCTTGCCAAGCTCATACGCGAGACGCCACGGCAAGTGGTCGACGTGATGGACGTGTTCCTGGTGTGCGACCCCTATATCAGCCAATACACGGCAACCGACTCACCGCTCCTCGCCTCGTGCGCCGACGTGTGGAAGCGGTTCGGCAACGAAGACCCGGAGGCACTCTCCACGCAAGCCGCCCAACTTACAGACTATTTCAAGTAATGGAACAGAGACTCATACAGACGCAGACCCAACAACAGGTCCAGCAGCAACGGCTCTCGCAGCAGCAGTTGTTGCAGGTGAAGCTATTGGAGATGCCTCTCGCCGAACTGGAGCAGAGCATCAGCGCGGAGCTTGACGACAACCCCGCCCTGGAGGAGAAGCGCGACGACGACGTGGCGGAGCTCGACACCGCCGCCGGCGACGACACAAGCGACACTGCCGACGACGACTCTTACGAGGAAAAGACAGAGCGTGAGGAGCGCGAGGAAGCCCTCGACAACGCGCTGGAGGACTTGGGCAGCGACGATGAGATGCCTGAGCCAATGCGCGGCGGCTCGCAAGATAGCCAGGACGCCGACTACGAGGAAACCGTGTGGGGAGACACCACCTCGTTCTACGACAAGCTGAAGGAGCAGATGGGAGAGACCGAGCTCAACTATGATCAACGGCAGATAATGGAATATCTCATTGGCTCGCTCGACGGCGACGGCTTGTTGAGAAAGAGCCTCGACGACATCGCCGACGAGCTGGCGATATACCAAGGCATCGACGTGCCAGAGCGAGAGGTAGAGAAGGTGTTGCGGAAGTTGCAGTCGTTTGAGCCGGCTGGCATCGGCGCCCGCTCGCTGCAAGAGTGCCTGTCGCTGCAGATAGCGCGACGGCCGGAAAGCAAGCTCAAGGACTTGATGCGAAAGGTCGTGGAGCATCACTTCGACGATTTCATAAAGAAGCATTGGGACAAGATAGCGCAATCGATGGGCCTCACCAGCGACCAGGCGTCCATCATACACGATGAGATAAGAAAGCTCAACCCCAAACCCGGAGCGGCGCTCGGCGAGACGGAGGGCAGGAGCCTGCAGCAGATAACGCCCGACTTCGTGGTCGACACCGACGACGACGGCAACGTGACCTTCACCATCAACGACGGGCGCATTCCCGATCTCAGGGTCTCGCAAATGTTCACCGACATGGTCGACACCTATCGCACCAACAAGCAGAACATGAACCGCAAGGAGAAAGAGGCCCTGCTCTACGCCAAGGAGAAGGTGGACAAGGCGCAAGGCTACATAGAGGCGGTGAAGCAGCGCCGCCACACGCTCAACGTCACGATGAGAGCCATAATAAACTGGCAGAAGAAGTTCTTCCAGAACGGCGACGAGGCCGACCTCAAGCCCATGAAGTTGAAGGACATCGAGGAGAAGACGGGGCTTGACAGCTCCACCATTTCGCGCGTCAGCAACATGAAGTATGCCCAGACACGGTGGGGCACCTTCCCGCTGCGGTTCTTCTTTACCGACGGCTACGTCACCGAGGACGGCGAGGAGATGTCGACGCGCAAGATGAAGTTGGCGCTGAAAGACCTCATCAACCATGAGGACAAGAGCAAGCCTCTCAGCGACGACGTGCTTGCCAAGGAGATGAAGAAGATGGGCTATCCGTTGGCAAGGCGCACCGTGGCGAAATACCGAGAGCAGCTGGGACTGCCCGTGGCAAGGCTGCGGAGATGCTAATAAGTGTGATAAATGATATGAGAGAAAAAGACATTATAATAGCCGCGAGGGCCGTGAGCATGGTGTTCACGCCGTTCTACCTGCCCCTGGCTGGGCTGCTGGCGCTGTTCATCTTCAGCTATATGAGCCTTATGCCGCTTTACTACAAGAGCTTGCTCTTGTTCATGGTGTATCTCTTCACCATCCTCCTGCCCACGCTCTTGATACATGCCTACCGCAGCTACCAAGGGTGGTCGCGTTGGCAGCTTGGCAAGCGCGAGAGCCGCATGGTGCCATATATCATTGCCATCCTGTGCTACACGCTGTGCTATTTCGTGATGAGCTATTTCCACGTGCCGCAGTTCATGGCCAACATCCTTGTGGCGGCGCTGCTCATTCAGGTTGTGTGCGCCGTGGTGAACGTCTGGTGGAAGATCTCCACCCATACGGCGGCGATAGGCGGCTTCGAGGGGGCGCTGGTGGCTTATTCCATACTCTTCGCCTTCAATCCGCTGTGGTGGTTCTGCGTCATCCTCGTCTTTGCCGGAGCCGTGGGCACGAGCCGCATGATATTGAGGCAACACTCCCTGTCGCAAGTCGTCACGGGTTTCCTGTCGGGAACGGTGATAGGCTTTTGGGCTATAATTTGACAACAAGAACGAACACGAAACAAACGATATAATATATTCATAGTATGAAGCCGTTAGTTAGTATTATCATGGGTTCCACAAGCGACCTTCCGGTAATGGAGAAAGCTTGCAAATGGCTTGAGGAACAGGAGATTCCCTTTGAGATGAACGCCCTTTCCGCCCACCGCACCCCAGATGCCGTGGAGCAGTTTGCCAAAGGAGCCAAGGCGCGTGGCGTGAAGGTCATCATCGCCGGCGCGGGCATGGCAGCCGCCTTGCCTGGCGTCATAGCGGCATCTACGCCCCTGCCCGTCATTGGCGTGCCAATCAAGGGTATGCTCGATGGCTTGGATGCCATGCTCTCAATCATACAGATGCCTCCAGGCATTCCGGTGGCAACGGTGGGAGTGAACGGTGCGCAGAACGCCGCCATTCTTGCAGCCGAGATGATGGCTTTGGGCGACGACGACATAGCCAAGAAGGTGGATGCGTGGAAGGCTGGGCTTGGCAAGAAGATAGAAAAGGCCAACGCAGACCTGGATTCCATAACGGACTATAAATTCAAGTGCTGAATGGACTTGTTCAATTATCACCGTCGTGAGTCGTCCGTGGTGCACATTGGCGCCTTGGACATGGGTGGCGAGAACCCCGTTCGCATACAGTCGATGACCACGACAAGCACCGACGACACAGAGGGCAGCGTCGCCCAGGCCGAGCGAATAGTCAAGGCGGGCGGAGAGCTCGTGCGGCTCACGACGCAAGGCGTGAAAGAGGCGGAGAACCTGAAAAACATAAACGCCGGCATCCGGCAAGACGGATTCTCGACCCCTCTTGTCGCCGACGTGCATTTCAACCCCCGCGTGGCAGACGTCGCGGCGCTCTATGCCGAGAAGGTGCGCATCAACCCGGGCAACTACGTGGACCCGGCACGCAAGTTCGTGAAGCACGACTACACAGACGAGGAATATGCCAATGAGCTGACGAAGATAGAGGAACGGCTGGTGCCTTTCCTCGATATCTGCAAGGCTAACCATACGGCCATTCGCATCGGTGTGAACCATGGCTCGTTGTCTGACCGCATACGCAACCGCTATGGCGACACGCCAGAGGGCATCGTGGAGAGCTGCATGGAGTTCTTGCGCATTTGCAAGAGGCACGACTTCAACAACGTGGTCATATCAATAAAGTCGAGCAACACCGTGGTCATGGTGCGCTCGGTGCGCCTGTTGGTTGACACGATGGACAAGGAAGACATGCACTACCCCTTGCACCTTGGCGTGACAGAGGCTGGCGAGGGCGAAGACGGCCGCATAAAGAGCGCCGTTGGCATAGGCGCGCTTCTTGCCGATGGCATAGGCGACACCATTCGCGTGTCGCTGACCGAAGAGCCGGAGGCGGAGATCCCCGTGGCGCGCCACTTGGTCGATTACATCAGCCGCAAGGCTGGACACCAGGTGATTCCTGCCGAGGCTTACGACGGGTTCGATTGGCTCAGGCCCGAGCGAAGGGAGACGAAGGCGGTGGACAACATCGGCGGCGGCAACGTGCCCGTGGTGATGGTCAGCCAGAACGGTGACAACGCCGCGTGCGACGACGCATCGTCGAAGGCTGATTACATATATGTTGGCTCCAGCCTTCCAAAGGCGAGGACGCAAGGCAAGGAATATGTCGTGGACTATCAAGCCTACGTGCAAGCGGAAGACAAGTCGCAACTTTGCCCCATCTTCCCTGTTGCCGCCATGCCGTTTATCAGCATGGTAAAGGCGGAGAAGAAGTTCCTTGTGCTGCAGTTCGGCACTCCTGCCGATGAGTATCTCGCCTGCTTGAGGACGCATCCGGAGATTGTTGTCGTCTGCGTGAGCAACCATCAAAACCGGCTTGGGTCCCAGCGCGCGTTGGTTCACGAGATGATGATTGCCGGCGTGAAGAACCCCGTGGTGTTCGCCCAGATGTATCGTTTGAACGACACTGAGGAGTTCCAGCTCCAGGCAGCCGCCGACATGGGCGCGCTCATGATAGACGGACTCTGCGACGGAATATGGCTCATGAACAATGGCGACATCGCGACATCGGCAATAGAGGGCACGGCTTTTGGCATATTGCAGGCAGGCCGTCTGCGCACGTCGAAGACCGAGTACATTAGTTGCCCGGGATGTGGCCGCACGCTTTACGACTTGCGCGACACCATAAAGCGCATACATGAGGCCACCAAGGACATGAAGGGCCTGAAGATTGGCATCATGGGTTGCATCGTAAACGGCCCGGGTGAGATGGCCGACGCTGATTATGGCTATGTGGGAGCCGGTCCCGGAAAGATTTCGCTCTATAAGGGAAAGGACTGCGTGGAGCACAACATACCCGAGGGCGAGGCGGTGGATCACCTGCTGAAGCTCATAAAGGCGGACAGGCCCGAAGGACTGTCGGCAAACAGTTAATCCATTGAGATGACAAAACTCGTATATTGTATATTCTATGGCATCAGCACCTTGCCGTTCAAGGTGCTGTATGCCATTTCCGACTTGATCATGCCTTTGCTTTATTATGTAATAAGGTATAGGCGTGGTGTCGTGAGGCAAAACCTTGTCAGCTCTTTCCCCGAAAAGTCGACGAGCGAGGTTGTTGCGATAGAGAAACAGTTCTATCACTGGTTTTGCGACTATTTCCTTGAGTCGATAAAGCTCTTGAGCATCAGCGACAAGGAACTGAATCGCAGACTGCACATCAAGAACGCTGAGGTGCATGAGCAATGGTATCTTAAAGGCAGGAGCACCGCTGGCTTCCTTGGCCATTATTGCAACTGGGAGTGGCTCTCGCGTGTGGGCAAGGACATGAATCCCGAGCGCCGTGTTTGTCTCATCTACGACCCGCTGCACAGCAAGGCCATCGACTACCTATTCCTTCGTCTTCGCTCATACGAGCCCACGGGCGTGCCAACGCCAAAGAAGGACATTTTGAGGCAGCTCGTGACGTGGAAACGAGAGGGAAGGTACAGCCTTTCCGGATACATTGCCGACCAATCTCCCAAGTGGGAGAACATCCATCTGTGGGTACCGTTTCTCAACCATGCCGAGACGCCGGTGTTCACAGGGGCAGAGCGCATTTCGCGCAAGATGAACGATGCCGTTTACTACGTGAAGATGACGCGTCCTCGCCGTGGCTATTACGATGTGGAGTATGTGCCAATAGCCGACGATCCGGCAAGCCTGCCCGATGGCGAGGTGACGCGTAGGTTTTTCAAGATGCTTGAGCAGTCCATTCGAGAGGCACCGGCTTATTATCTCTGGACGCACAACAGGTGGAAGCGTACCAAGGAGGAGTTTGACCGATTGTATATGGTCGTGAACGGTAAGGTGAAGAAACGCACAAGTTAATTATGAGACTAATGGGGATGATTTTGTTCCTTGTGATGCCCATCATCGGGTTGGTTTACGTGCTATGGCACGTCTGGCAGGTCTTGCCATTTGCCAATCCTTGGCGTTGGGCGGCAGTGGCAGTGGGCTTGTTGTTCTTCCTTTCGATGTTTATTGGCTTTACGGGCACAATAGAGAAAATGCCGCTCAACATGGCCACGGTGGCCTACGAGGTAGGCAATTCCGTGATTTTTATCCTGTTCTATCTCGTCGTGCTCTTCATCGTGCTCGACTTGTGTCGGTTTGCGCACGTTGTGCCAAAGTCGTGGTTGTTCAGCAATGGCCATACGGCATTGGGCATAATCGCTGTCATGCTGATGGTGTTCGGCTATGGCAACTTCCATTATTATGACAAGGCGAGGGTGCCTATCGAGCTGAAGACTAAAAAGGCCATTGGCAAGAAGAGCTTGAAGATAGTGCTTCTCAGCGACCTTCACCTTGGTTACCACAACCGCCGTGCGGAGTTCCACAAGTGGGTGGACCGCATCAATGCCGAGCATGCCGACCTCATTCTCGTTGGTGGCGACATAATAGACATCAGCGTGCGCCCGCTCATTGAGGAACGTGTGGCAGAGGAGTTTCACCGCCTGAACGCGCCCGTCTACGCCTGCCTTGGCAACCACGAGTATTACACCGGCGAGCCAAAGGCGCAACGGTTTTACAAGGAGGCTGGCATAACATTGCTCCGCGATAGCATTGCCACGGCTTATGGTATAAGCATCATTGGCCGCGACGACCGCTCAAACTCGCGCCGCCGATCGTTGTCAGACCTTATGCGCGGAGTGGACAAAGCCCATAATCTCACCATTCTTCTCGACCACCAGCCTTATCATCTTGAGGAAGCGGAGAAGAACGGCATCGACTTCCAGTTCAGTGGCCACACCCATCATGGGCAAGTTTGGCCAGCGTCGTGGGTTACCGAAGCCCTTTACGAGGACGCCTTTGGCCCGTTGACGAAAGGCGCGACGCAATACTACGTCAGCTCGGGCATGGGCATTTGGGGCGGCAAGTTCCGCATTGGCACCCGCTCGGAATATGTCGTGCTCACGGTAGCGAGTGTCGGCGAGTGACATGATGCCTGTTCGCCTTCGCGCCACAATCGTATTGCCTCCGCGCCGCAATCGCGTTGCCCTTACGCCGTAACCGCAAGGCCTCCGCGCCGCAATCGCACCGCGTTGATTAGCCCCACACTAATCAACAAAGGCTAATAATAATTGACATAAAGCAAGAATCTGTCCCCAATAGGGAAACCCCAACTGCCCAATAGGGGTTTCCCACCACGTATGTTGCCTTTTGGTTATACCTTTGCATCGTCTTTCAGACAGAGATGATACGAAGCAATGTCTCGTGCAAGGGACAATTCGCATGTTGAATTAAAAACAAACAACATAATTAAAATTTAGGAGACAAGACTATGAAAAAGTTTTTAGCTTCCACTCTGATGCTCGTTGCGGCATCAACCACTACATTCGCACAGCACGCCGTTGGTTCTCTCACGGTTCAACCAAAGGTCGGTATCAGCATTGCTGACATGACTAAAACCAATGGCACGACAAGCCGCGTTGGCTTCGTAGGCGGCCTTGAGGGTGAGTATCAGGCTACCGACCTCTTCTCGCTCTCCCTTGGCGTGAACTACTCTCAGGAGGGTTTCAAGGTGAAGAACGCCGACTCTAAGACCAAGCTCGACTACATCAACGTGCCAATCTTGGCTAACGTCTACGTCGTGAAGGGCCTTGCCGTGAAGCTTGGCGTGCAGCCTGGCTTCAACGTGGGCAAAAGCGTGACCACGAATGGCAACACCGTGAGCTCAGCCAAGAAGCCCAATGATGGCGTTAAGGCCGTGGCACTGTCGATTCCAGTGGGTCTCTCTTATGAGATCAAGAATGTGGTGCTCGATGCCCGCTACAATTGGGGCGTGACAAAGGCTTTTAGCAATTCTGACAGCAAGAACAGCGTGTTCCAGGTTACGGTTGGCTACAAGTTCCAACTCTAAACATGTAAATTTGAGAGAATAAAAAATAGGGCGGCCCGATGATGGGTCGCCCTATTCTATGATATGTGTCAGTTGCCAACCCGCATGAGGCGGTTGGCTTTTTCTTACTTCACGGTGATGAGGAAGTAGTTCTTCTTTCCCTTTTGCAAGAGGAGGTACTTGCCGTCGATGAGGTCTTCCGATGTAATCTCTTGGTCGAAAGCCGCGAGCTTCTCCTTGTTGAGGCTCACGCCGCCGCCCTTTACGAGCTTGCGCATCTCACCCTTTGATGGGAAGATGTCGAAACCATCGGTGCAGAAGAGGTCGATGGCCTTGCCGCCGAGCTGCGACTTAGGCAAGTCGTAGTGTGGCACGTCCTTGAACACGTCGTTCAGCGTAGCCTCGTCGAGGCTTGCCAATTGGTCTTTCGTGGCCTTGCCAAACAGGATGTTGGATGCCGCGATGGCCATGTCGAGATCCTCCTTAGAGTGCACCATCGTGGTGACCTCCTCGGCGAGACGGCGCTGCAATACGCGACGGCCAGGGTCCTGCTGGTGCTCTTCCACAAGCTGCTTGACGGTGGCTTGGTCGAGGTCTGTGAAGATCTTTATGTAACGCTCTGCGTCGCTGTCGCTCACGTTGAGCCAGAACTGGTAGAATGCGTATGGAGTGGTGCGCTTCGGATCGAGCCAAACGTTGCCGCTCTCCGTCTTTCCGAACTTCTTTCCGTCGGCCTTGGTGATGAGCGGGCAGGTGAGACAGTAAGCCTCCGCGTCGTTGCCCAGCGTGCGGTGTATGAGCTCTGTTCCCGTGGTCATGTTGCCCCACTGGTCGTTGCCGCCAAGCTGCAGGCGCACGCCGTAGTGCTGGTATTGGTAAAGGAAGTCGTAGCCCTGGAGCAGCTGGTATGTGAACTCGGTGAACGAAAGGCCGTCGCGAGCCGTGCCGTTGAGGCGCTGCTGCACGCTCTCCTTTGCCATCATGTAGTTCACAGTGATGTGTTTGCCAACGTCGCGAACAAAGTCTAGGAACTTGTAGTCCTTCATCCAGTCGTAGTTGTTGACAAGCTCGGCCTTGTTTGGCGCGTCGCTATCGAAGTCAAGGAACTTGGAAACCTGCTTCTTTATAGCCTCCTGGTTATGGTAGAGCGTGTCGCTGTCGAGCAAGTTGCGCTCCAGGCTCTTGCCCGAAGGGTCGCCAATCATGCCTGTGGCTCCACCCACGAGCAGGTAAGGCTTGTGCCCGCAACTTTGCAAGTGGCGGAGCATCATGATGCCGCACAAGTGACCGATATGAAGAGAATCGGCGGTAGGGTCTGTGCCAAGATAGGCTGACACGAGGTGAGTTTGCAGATACTCCTCTGTGCCTGGCATTATCTGTGCGAGCATGCCGCGCCATTTCAGTTCTTCAACAAAATTTTTCATTGATATTGGTTTTTATTTATGCTCCCCCCATTGCGAGGCGGGAATTTTCTTTAATAGCTTTGTCGCAGTGTCTTTTGCGTGCTTGGCGTCTTGTCAAGGCACTGGGTCGTATCCGCTGCCTCCCCAAGGATTGCACCTCAGTATGCGCCAAATGGCGAGGGCAAGCCCCTTGATAGGGCCATGCTTCATTATGGCTTGCCTTGCGTATTCCGAGCATGTGGGCGTGAATCGGCATGAGGCAGGGGTGTATGGAGTGATGAACTTTTGGTAGAAGATTATCGGCACGACGAGCAACCACGATATGGCGCGGCTGACGATCCTTATGATTTTAGCCGTTCTCATCGATCTTCTCCTTTACCCTGTTGAGCAAGCTCACCACTCGCTGTTCCACGTCGGCGCTGTCCCATAGTTTCGCGTCGAGCCAGATAAACGCCAAGGCGAGGCTTTTGTCGCCTACGATGTCCTTGTGTGTGCGGTAAGCCTCCCTCACCTGTCTTTTCACGCGGTTGCGCTTGTTGGCGCGGTGGAGGTTGCGTTTTGGCACCGACACGAGCATTTCGCAACAGTCGCCATTTTCCATGGGCATATACACCAAGCGGAGCGGAAAGGCCGTCATGCTCTTGCTCTTGCCGCCCTTGAATAGACTGTCTATAAGTTTCTTATGATACAGTCGTTCTGTCTTTGGCAATGTGTTACCCATGCTGTTGGCTTGAGGCTTTATGCTTTCTTGCCGTTCTCCTTGGCAAGGAAATCTTTCAGTGCGCTAATCATGGAAGGATACTCTGGCGTGCCTGCCATGAGGTCCACGTTGAGGTTGGCGTCCTCGATGGCTTTTGCCGTGACGGGGCCGAACACGCCTATCTTCACTTGGCCTTTCTTCATGTCAGGGAAAGCCTGTGTCAGATATTTCACGCCTGTAGGTGTGGAGAAGATCAGCATGTCGTAGTCGAAATGCTTGATCTCTTCCTCGGTGAATGGGTCGGAGAGCGTGCGATACATCACACACTCGGTGAAGCGCAGTCCTTTAGCGGTGAGCTTCTTGGCAATGTCATCGTTGTGCACGCTGCTCAGTGGCACAAGATAATTCTCGGCCTTGTGCTTGACCATCAGCGGTATGAGGTCGTCGATGCGGCCTGTGGTGCCAAAGAAGACCTTGCGCTTGCGATATTGCACGTATTTCTGGATGTAAAGTGAGATTGTCTCCGTGACGCAGAAGTATTTCATCTCCTCCGGAATGTTGAGACGTAGCTCTTTTGCCAGTTTGAAGAAGAAATCGATGGCGTGGCGTGAAGTGAACACCACGGCTGTGTGTGAGAGAATGCTGACTTTCTGCTGGCGGAACTCCAAGTTGGTAAGGCCTTCCACTTTGATGAATGGTCTAAACACCAATTCTACCCCATATTCTTTCTCCAAAGAAAAATAAGGTGAGGTCTCGCTTGTCGGTTTTGGTTGGGATATCAGAATCTTCTTTATCATCTTTGAAATTGAATCCTATAAATTATCCTATTTTGTCCTAAAAAATTGTCTTTAAATAGCCACTGGTTGCCGTCGTTATACCCCAGAGTATTCCTAACGGCATCAGTTCAAGTGCACAAAAGTACAAAAAACTTTGCAGAACGGCAGCCTCTTTTGCGAAAAAGATAATATATGTCTTATAAAAAGACAACATCTTGGCAATGGAGACAACCAAAAGGGTATAAACTACCGCACTGCTGACGCTTATGTGGAAGAAGGCAAACAACAAGACTATGGGGAAAAGCAGTATGCCTTCCGTTGAAATGATGAAGAGGAACGACTTCATCCATTGTATATTTTTTTTCCTGTCGAAAAACACCCAGTTGACGATGCTATAGAGCAGGAATTTCACAATGAAATAGCCCATGTTTATGGCCGTGAAGAGACCCAATATTTGGTAGTGGGCGATGGAGAATGACTCTTTGGCGAAGTCGTTAGAATAGATGAAGAGTATGAGCGCGAGCAGCATGCACGTCTGCGCCACGAGGAAGAGTTGGAACCTCATCTCGTTGCTGGTTTCCGTTATCACCGTCGTGCCTTCTCTCTGCGTGCGGAAGAAATTCTTGAATTGTCGCTCCAGGAAGTGTCCGGCTTGGGCTATTGTGATGGTGGCTATGACAAAGCAAAACAGCAGGACAGACGTGACCAGTGAGTCTCCGGCTATGGTGTATGGCACGGGATCGCCCGCTACCCCACGGCGATATATGGCGTATTCGGGCCGATATATCGAGTCGGGTTGCACGAGCGAGTGGCTGTGATAGAGGGGCTTGGTCAAGTTGGCCGAAAACTTCGGGTCAGCCTTCGTGGTTGGCGTGCGCATGGGGTTGTGCATGCGCAGCCAGTCTTTTTCCACGAATTTGTAGTTGGCCCTTATCGCCGAGTCTTGTTGCCAAGGCGTCGCTGTCTTGGGCAGCCAAGACAGGATCTGCGCTGGCGAGTGCCATCCTTCGTGGTGGGTTGGAGCCGTGCTTTGAGAGGGAACCTCCGGTTGCACGGCCACTTGTGCTGAGTCTTGCTCTGTTATCATTCTTGTTTATTTGTCCGCAGGCCCTTATGGTCTACAAGCCAAACTCTTTCTTTATTCTGTCTACCTGGTCGAGTTTCTCCCAGGTGAAGAGCTCCACCTTCATCGTCTTTGTCTCATGGTAGCGTGAGGTGAAGGTCTTCTCCACCACCTCGTTCTTCCTACCCATGTGGCCATAGGCGGCAGTCTCAAGATACATTGGCTGTCTCAGTTTGAGCGTCCGCTCAATGGCGTGAGGCCTCAGGTCGAACATCTCCTTTATCTTTTTCGCTATCTCGCCATCGCTCATGTTGGCGTGGCTCTTGCCGTAGGTGTCCACGTATACGCTCACTGGCTCAGCCACGCCAATGGCATAGGCGAGCTGCACGAGCATCTCGTCGGCAACGCCTGCCGCCACCATGTTCTTGGCTATGTAGCGTGCGGCGTATGCTGCCGAGCGGTCCACCTTTGATGGGTCCTTGCCCGAGAAGGCACCGCCGCCGTGAGCACCCTTGCCTCCATAGGTGTCCACGATGATCTTGCGGCCCGTGAGTCCGGTGTCGCCGTGAGGGCCTCCGATGACGAACTTGCCCGTCGGGTTGACATAATACTTGATTTTGTCGTTGAACAGCGCGAGTACTTTCTCGCCGAGCTGGGCTTTCACGCGGGGTATGAGTATGCTGAGCACGTCTTGGCGAATCTTTGCGAGCATCTCCTCGTCGGCCTTGAGCTGCGCCTCGGGCGTGTCGTCGACGGGTTTCACGAAGTCGTCGTGCTGGGTAGACACCACGATGGTGTCGATGCGTTGTGGCATGCCGTTGTCGCTATATTCTATTGTCACCTGGCTCTTGGAGTCGGGGCGGAGATATGTCATCTCCTTGCCCTCCTTGCGGATGTCGGCGAGAGTGCGCATGATGAGGTGGGCGAGGTCGAGCGTGGCGGGCATGTAGTTCTCGGTCTCGTTTACGGCATAGCCGAACATCATGCCTTGGTCGCCAGCGCCTTGGTTGTCCTCCTCCTGGCGTGACACGCCGCGGTTTATGTCGTCGCTCTGCTCATGGATGGCGGTGAGGATGCCACACGAATTGCCGTCGAACTGGTATTCCGACTTTGTGTAGCCAATCTTGTTGATAGTTTTGCGGGCAATCGTTTGCAGGTCGATATACTCTGCCGAGCGAACCTCGCCCATGATGATGACCTGGCCTGTGGTGTTGAAAGTCTCGATAGCGCAGTGTGATTGTGAATCGTAAGCGAGAAACTGGTCGAGAAGCGCGTCGCTGATCTGGTCGGCTACCTTGTCGGGGTGGCCTTCTGACACAGACTCTGAAGAAAACAAATAACTCATTGTTGCATTACTTTTTTACGTGGACCAACGCAAGTAACTGTGAAATCTGAGGGCCATTTCCCAGTTTTAGCATTTTTTTGTGTGGTTGCAAGCAGCCAAATCCTTCCACAATTGTTAAACATGTCTTTTAAATGGACTGCAAAGTTACTCACATTCTCTGAATTGGCAAAGAGTTTTTGTTTGTTTTATCTCATTATTGGGTAAAGTATTAATCAAAGCCACGTGTTGTCGGTTTGATTCTTGTGGGAAAGTGGTCGCGCCTGTACCCAGTCGGCCTTGCGCCGCAATCGCATTGCCTTTGTGGCGTAATCGCATTGCCTTTGTGGCGTAATCGCATTGCCTTTGCGGCGCAATCGCATTGCCATTACGCCGCCAAGCCGAAAGCGTTTGTACACATGCTGACAATCTTATGCAAAGACAGTGTAGGCGAGCGCAATGAAAGCTGGCTTTCAAATTACCGAGTGCGGCTTGTCTTATATAAAGATAGTGCAAAGTTTCTGGTGCAAAATAGAGATTTCCTCATGGTTTATTCTTAATTTTGCATGTAGGTAGACATTACTAATGTAAACGCTCACGACTATGGCAAGAAAACTATATCCTATAGGCATACAGACATTCGGGGAGATACGCAAACGTGATAATCTCTATATCGACAAGACGGAGTACGTCTATCGCATGACGCATACCAATGGAAAATATTTCTTCTTGAGCCGTCCCAGACGTTTCGGCAAGTCGCTGCTTGTGTCTACATTCCAAAGCTATTTTGAGGGGAAGAAAGAACTTTTTGAAGGTCTTGCCATTGAGAAACTTGAGAAGGAATGGAACTCGTATCCAGTGCTACACTTTGACATGAGCTTGGGCAAGCACATGGAAAAGAACGCCTTGGAGCGGTTCCTGCTCTATATCTTGGATGAAAACGAGAAGAAGTATGGAGTGGTATGCGATTCACCAGACCCCAACATACGTTTGGCGAACCTAATAAAAACGGTGTATCAACAGACTGGCAAACAGATTGTCGTGCTTATCGACGAGTATGATGCCCCTTTGCTCGACGTGGCACACGAGGACGGGAAGCTTGATGAGCTTCGCTATGTAATGCGCAACTTCTATAGTCCTCTGAAGGCTGCGGACCCAATGCTCCGCTTTGTCTTCTTGACTGGCATCACGAAGTTCTCGCAATTGAGTATCTTCAGCGAGTTGAATAACATCAAGAACGTGAGCATGGATGAGCCTTACGCTGGCATCTGTGGCATCACCAAGGAGGAGCTCCTCACCCAAATGAGCAACGACATCGATGAGCTGGCGGGAAAGTTGAAACTGACACGCGAGGAGACCATACAGCAACTGAAGGACCACTACGATGGTTACCACTTCTGCTGGCCCTCGCCCGACGTGTTCAATCCTTTTAGCTTGCTCAACTGTTTTGCCGACGGCAAGATGAACGCCTATTGGTTTGGCTCGGGCACACCCACCTATCTCATCAACATGATGAGAAAATTTAAGGTGATGCCTTCTCAGTTGTGTAAGTTGAGGGCAAAGGTTTCTTCCTTTGATGCAGCGACAGAGACGATGACTTCCCTTGTTCCTTTGCTTTACCAGAGTGGATATTATACGATTACGGGGTATGATGACGAAACAGATATTTACACCT
>CAVHEN010000016.1:0-16094 GCA_963635115.1 Oscillospiraceae bacterium
GCAACGGCATCCTTGGCGGATTCAAGGGTTATTATTAACTTTGTAAATAACTATTAAGAACATTTCTCACACTAAACAAAAGCCAAGACATGAAAAAAAACATCCTTCTGCTTGTCTTTCTTTCGCTTCCGTTGATTGGCGTTAACGCACAACGCACGAGACAAGAAATCAAGGAGAACCCGAACCTCGCGGCAAACAACTACCGCGACTATCCTGTTCCGACAAAGAAACTCACGCCTTCGCCTAATGGTTACGAGCCGTTCTACATCAGCCACTACGGCCGTCACGGCTCTCGCTGGCTCATTGGCAAGAACGCCTTCAACAGGCCTTACTATACGCTTGCCAAAGCCGACTCCCTCGGCAAGCTCACCCAACGAGGCAAAGAGGTGTTTGCCCTGGTGAAGGAGATGCGCGCGCAGGGCATGAGTCGCGAAGGAGAACTGACGCAGCTCGGTGCCGAGCAGCATCGTGGCATTGCCAAGCGAATGTTCGAGCGTTTCCCGCAGGTGTTCGCCGGTGTCACCAACGTTGACGCACGCTCCACGGTGGTCATTCGCTGCATACTCTCCATGGAGAACGAGCTACTGCAGCTCGCTGCGCTCAACCCCAAAATCAATTTCAAGAGCGACGCCTCGTATCACGACATGTACTACATGAACGATGACGCCACGAGCCCATACGCTTCGCTTACCAACACCACCGCTGCCGTGGATAGCCTGAAAGCGTTCAACAACCGTCACAACAAGGCACCACACATGATGCAGACTCTCTTCAATGACCCCGACTACGCCAAACAGCTGAACGAGAGCTCGCTCGCCACTCAACTGTTCAACACGACCATAGCCTTGCAAAATACGGAGTTGCGCCATCAGTTCAAGCCCACGTGGGACATTTTCTCGGAAGAGGAGCTCTACAACCAATGGCTCATGACCACGGCTTTCTGGTATTCTTATGCCGGACCTAACAAGCTCAACGACGGCGCGGGCATGTATACCCAGCTCAATCTCGTGAAGAACATCATGGAGACAGCCGACACATGCGTCACCTTGGCGCATCCAGGAGCCACATTGCGCTTTGCCCACGAGAGCGACGTCTTGCCCCTTGTCTGCCTACTCAACATCAACGGCTACGGCAACCCACGTTCATCGCTCGACAAGATAGACGCCGAGGAATGGGACGTGTACAATGTGTTCCCAATGGGATGCAACGTACAATTCATTTTCTACAAGGATGCCAAACACCCCAAGAAAGACGTGTTGGTGAAAGTGCTGCTCAACGAGAACGAAGCCACCTTGCCTATCAAGGCATTCAAGGGCCCCTACTACCGTTGGACTGACGTCAGGGCTTACATGAACAACATCGTCGGGAAAATAATCAAGAAATAATCCGATGCCATCATCATCCGCTTACCATTATTATATGGTAATAGCGACCAATAATTAACATGAACCCCGAAAGCCTTTGCATGACTTTCGGGGTTCATCGTTTTTATTCTACCGTCCAAACTTATAAACGATTTCCTATCGCCCAAACACATGGGTCCATGAAGGGCTATAGGAACTTTCTGAGTTCCTCATAAACGCGTTCCACGGGAAGGCCCATTACGTTATAGAAACTTCCGTCTATATGCGTCACGCCTATGCACCCAATCCACTCCTGCACGCCATAGGCGCCAGCCTTGTCGAAAGGCTTATAGCGGTCTATGTAATAGCCGATCTCCTCATCGGTCAACTGCCTGAAAGTCACCGCCGTAACGTCTGAGAACGACACGCTTCCATCTGTGGACTTTATGCTTACGCCCGTCACCACATGGTGGGTGTGGCCGCTCAACCTGCGCAGCATGGCTCGCGCGTCATCGGCATTCTCAGGCTTACCCATTATCTCCCCTTCGAGTATGACCACGGTGTCGGCAGTGAGCAACACCTCGTCGTCGGCTATGTCGTAGGCGGCTGCCTTCTCCTTAGAGATATACTCAGCCACTTTTTCCGCTGGAATATTGGTAGGGAAGCTCTCTCCCACTCCACGTTTCACCCTCACCTCGAAGTCGAGGTCAAGACCCTTGAGCAACTCACGCCTGCGTGGAGAGTTGCTCGCCAAAATCAACTTTTTCAATGCTATGTCCTTTCCTGATTTATCTTTTACCAACCAAAGGCCTTTGAGGAGTTGAGCCATTTGCCTTGGGCACGCAACACCTGCTCAAGCACGTCGCGAGCACAGCCGCGCCCGCCATCGAAAGGCGAAACGTAGACCGATATTTGCCTTATCTCCTCACAGGCGTCTTTAGGGCAACACGGGCAACCCACGCGCCTCATTATCTCATAGTCGGGAATGTCGTCGCCCACATATATTATATTGTCGTCGTGAAGACCATACTTCTCCAAGAACTGCTCGTAGGTCTTTATCTTTACCGAGCATTTCATGAACACGTCGGTCATGCCGAGATACTCATAACGCTTACGGATTGCCTCCGAGTCGCCACCGGTTATGATGGCACACTTGAGCCCCATCTTCGCGGCGAGCTGTATGGCATACCCATCCTTGATGTTGAGTGTGCGCAGCGGGAAACCGTTCTCGTCCATCGACACGGTGCTCGCCGAGAGCACGCCATCAACATCAAAGATTACCGCCTTTATCTTTTCAAGGTCGTATTCTATCATAAACAATGTATTAGTTCGCATGCAAAGGTAACAAAAATCGGGCAATGGACTCTATCAACAGCCAGATATTTAGGCTGGACGGCTATTCATGTGTTTGTGAGGATCGTCGCTTCAGATTCGTTCGTCTTGCGTTGCCGGCACAATCGCGCTGGCCTTGCGCCACAATCGCATTGCCCTTACGACGTGATCGCAATGCCTTCACGCCGCAAGCGCATCATGCAGAAATCAACGCGCATAAGCCTTAGGCAAAACGAGTAGAGTTGGACCCGATGTTTAGAATCATTTCCGGTGTCGCCAAAGCCTTTGGGAAGAGCACGACAATAGTCACAAAAAGACAACAAATGCAACTCGTTTGTGACAATATGGAAAAATAAAACCGTGAAAATATTGCCATTTAATAATAATTGAGTACCTTTGCTTTCAAATTACAGAACAAGGGTAATAAAAAAGAAAAAACATATAATTATGACTCAACTGATAAAGCCTAAGAATTACAAGACGCTCTTGGACCGTCGACAGACAGAACAGGGCATCAAGATGATAAAAGAGTTTTTCCAGCAGAACCTTTCCACCGAGCTTCGCCTTAGCAGAGCCACGGCGCCACTGTTCGTGCTCAAAGGCCTGGGCATAAACGATGATCTCAACGGCGTGGAGCGTCCCGTGACGTTTCCCATCAAGGACATGAACGAGGCGAAGGCTGAGGTTGTGCACTCTCTGGCAAAATGGAAACGACTGACGCTCGCCAAGTTCGGTGTGGAGCCAGGCTATGGCATCTATACCGACATGAATGCCATACGCGCCGACGAGGACCTCGACAACCTGCACTCGCTGTATGTTGACCAATGGGACTGGGAGGCGGTGATCACCCGTGAGCAGCGCACGATCCACTTCCTTGAGGACATCGTGAAGAGGATCTACAGCGCCATCCTTCGCACGGAGTTTCTCGCATGCGAGAACTTCCCGCAGCTCAAGCCCTTCCTGCCAAGGGAAATTCATTTCGTCCACTCGCAAGACTTGCTCGACATGTATCCAGACATGACACCGCACGAGCGCGAGAACGCCATCTGCGAAAAGTATGGCGCAGTGTTCGTGGAAGGCATCGGCGGAAGACTGTCTGACGGTAACAAGCACGATGGTCGCGCCGCCGACTACGACGACTGGTCGACGATTTCCGAGAACGGCAAGGCTGGACTCAATGGCGACATCCTGATTTGGTATCCTGTGCTTGGCCGCTCGTTTGAGCTAAGCTCTATGGGCATACGTGTAGACAAGGAGAGCTTGCTCCGCCAGTTGAAGACAGAGCATCAGGAAGAGCGCGAGAAACTTTACTTCCACCAGCAACTGCTCAACGACAAGCTGCCTCTCAGCATTGGCGGTGGCATAGGCCAAAGCCGCCTCTGCATGGTGATGCTCCACAAGGCGCATATCGGCGAGATCCAGGCAAGCATTTGGCCGGAGGAGATGCGAGAGGAGTGCGCAAGCCTCGGCATGCCATTGATTTAAAAAAGTGTCAGCTTAACTGCAACTTCAAGCCAACGCGCAACTTCTCTATGGCGGGGTTGCGCTTTCGCATGGCATCGAAAACCTCCAGCTTGGTGAGCGCACGCTCGTTCTCGTTGTGCTTGGCAAGGCGAGGCAAGAACTCTATGAGGCTGTTGTGGAGACGCAAGCGCATGGTAGCGCGAATGTTGTTCTTGATGGAGGATATTTGGTCAAGAAGAAGTTGGTTGTCCACAACGACCTCAATGTCTGGATACGTGGTGATTCGCGGTACAATATTCTTTAAGCGAGACGCGAGGCCAACAAACTTTTGAGGCATGCGGTTGCACATGGACACCCATTCCCTTATGAGATCGTCGTCGGTAAAGGTGTCCTCAACCTTCTTCTCCTCAAGTTTTCGCGCGGCCGCCTCATCCACGGTCACCGCCTCTACTCCATCGCCCGTCTTTGGCTTTCGGCGAAGATCGCCGAAAGTCATTCCTATGTTCTTAAAGTGAAAGGTAGTTCCGCCACCTGCCACGGGTTTTGGCGCAACTGGCGTTGCGTCTTTTATTGGCTTTTCCTCGGTTACTACTTTTGCCTTAGTTTCAGCAGAGTTGGCATGCGCCACCAGTCTCCGTGCGACCCCAGCCACCTGCATTGCCGGTTTAGGTTGCACCACATTGTTTTTCTTAAACAGGGATTTCAATCTCATAGGGCTACGCCCACCAGCAGGCACGTTGTCGTCCTCTGGTTGCGTGAGCTGAGCCACACGAATGAGCGTGAGCTCCACCAAGAGGCGCTTGTTGCTGCTCTGACGGTATTGGACGTCACACTCGTTGAGGATTTTCAACGAGTTGTAAAGGAAGGGCAACGGACATTTCCTTGCCTGCTCCTTATATTTCGTCCTCTGGCTCTCGCTCACCTCCAGCAGGCGAAGCGTTTGCTCATCCTTTGCCATCATCACGTTGCGCACGTGAGAGGCAAGACCATTGACCACATTATTTCCGGCGAAACCACGCTGAATGATTCCGTCGAGCAACACCATGATGTCAGAAGCCTTGTTCTCAAGCGAAAGGTCAATGATCTTGAAATAGTTGTCGGCGTCAAGCACGTTAAGGTCTTGAAGCACCTTGTCGTAGGTGATGTGGCCTTGACAGAAGCTCGACACCTGGTCGAAAATAGACAACGCGTCGCGCATTCCGCCATCGGCTTTCTCGGCTATGACGTTTAACGCCTCTTCCTCAAACGTTATGCCTTCCTTCTGAGCCACCATGCCCAAATGGCTTACCATCTCGGGCACCGTCATGCGCTCGAAGTCGTAGATCTGGCAACGGGAGAGAATGGTTGGCAGGATCTTGTTTTTCTCCGTGGTGGCAAGAATGAATATCACATGCGCTGGCGGCTCCTCAAGGGTCTTGAGGAATGCGTTGAAAGCTGCCTGGGAAAGCATGTGAACCTCGTCAATGATAAACACCTTGTACTTGCCAGTCTGTGGCGGTATGAGGGTTTGCTCCATGAGCGTCTTTATGTTCTCCACGGAATTGTTGCTTGCCGCGTCAAGCTCAAAGATGTTCATTGACCTTCCCTCGTTGAAAGCCCGGCAACTCTCGCATGCGTTGCAAGCCTCACCATCGCTGGTGGGGTTCTCACAATTTATTGCCTTTGCGAAGATGCGAGCGCACGTGGTCTTTCCCACTCCACGCGGACCGCAAAAAAGGAAGGCATGCGCCAGCTTGCCTGTCCGCACGGCATTCTTCAGGGTAGTGGTAAGCGATTCTTGGCCCACCACCGACGAGAAGGTCATTGGGCGGTATTTCCTTGCGGAAACGATATAGTTGTCCATAGATAATTGTAGATGTTATATGTCTGCAAACTTACAAAAATAATTCCTAAACTCTTGCCTTTTGGCTGAAAAGATTAGGCACAAACTAAAAAAAGCGTTGCCCCCACATGGTGTGAGAGCAACGCCCGAATTTCTTGATAAGATTTCCCGAAAGGCTTAAGCCTCTGCAGGAGCCTCAGCGTTGTCGGCCTCAGCAGCCTCTGCAGCCTTAGCTGCTTCTGCCTCTGCCTTTGCTGCAGCCTCAGCGGCCTTCTTGTCAGCCACCTTCTTTGCAATAGCCTCATTGACCTTCTTCTCGGCCTCAAGAGCCTTTGCCACAGCCTCCTGACGACTCTTCGACTGTGCGTCGAGAGAAGCGTTGAGCTTCTGCTCCTTGGCAGCCTTCCAAGCGTCGAACTTCTGCTGGCAAGCAGCCTCGTCGAAAGCGCCCTTCTTGACGCCACCACGGAGGTGCTTCATCATGTAGACGCCCTCACCCTTCAGGATGTTGCGAACAGTGTCTGTGGGCTGTGCACCTGCCTCTACCCAGTAGAGAGCACGGTCGAAATTCAAATCTACGGTAGCAGGATTGGTGTTAGGATTGAACATACCAATCTTCTCAGTAAACTTACCATCACGTGGTGCTCTAACGTCAGCGATCACAATTCTGTAGACTGCGTAGCCCTTGTGGCCGCCGCGCTGCAATCTGATTTTTGTTGCCATTTTGTTTTAAAAAACTATTATTAAGGTTTGAATTTAATGCTGCCAACACGTGACAGCGACTGCAAAGTTACTGCTTTTTGCTTAAATGTCAATGCGAAGCCAATGTTTTTTTAACAAAACTTACATTACTCCGTCCTCGCGGAGCTTCTGCTGCCACTTCCAAGCGGAGCACATCACGTCGTCGAGCGACGCACCAGCCTTCCATCCGAGCACCTTGTTGGCCTTTGAGCAATCGCCCCAAATCTTTTCGATGTCACCCTCACGACGTGGTCCGTACTTCCAGTTGAGCTTCACGCCTGTGGCTTTCTCAAATGTCTCGACAATCTCAAGCGTTGAGTTGCCACGACCTGTGCCAATGTTGAAGTAGTCGAGCACGGGGCTATCCTCGTCGTCAAGGACACGCCTCATGGCAGCCACGTGAGCCTTGGCAAGGTCTACCACGTAGATATAGTCGCGGATGCAGGTGCCGTCTGGCGTGTCGTAATCGTTGCCGAAGATGGTGAGCTGCTCGCGAATGCCAATGGCAGTCTGGGTAACGTAAGGAATGAGGTTGTTTGGCACGCCGTTAGGAAGCTCACCAATGAGAGCTGACGGATGAGCGCCAATCGGGTTGAAATAGCGAAGGATGATGCTCTTTATCGGAGAGCCGCTGTGGATGTAATCGTGAATGATCTGCTCGTTGATCTCCTTGGTGTTGCCATAAGGAGATGTTGCCTTCTGGTGAGGAGCCGTCTCCGTGACGGGCAAGTTCTCTGGCTTAGGCTGGCCGTAGACGGTGCAGCTTGAAGAGAAGATGATGCCTTTCACGTTGTATTTCGGCATCAACTCAAGAAGGTTGATCAGCGAAACGATGTTGTTGCGATAGTAAAGCAAAGGCTTCTGCACGCTCTCACCCACGGCCTTGCTTGCCGCGAAGTGGATAATACCCTCTATGTCAGGGTACTTCTTGAACACGTTCTCCGTAGCTTCCTTGTCGCGCAAGTCCGCTTTCTCAAACGCCGGGCGAACGCCCGTGATCTTCTCAATGCCATCGAGAACCTCAATCTTAGAATTGGAGAGGTCATCGACAATCACCACTTTGTATCCCGCCTCAATAAGCTCAACGGAAGTGTGGGAGCCAATAAAGCCAGTGCCTCCCGTGACAAGGATAGTCTGTTTCATAACTAAAATAAGTATAAAAGGTTTGCAATTACGCCCACAAAGATACTTAAAATTCCATTAACTGCAAGCTATTGGCAGAAAAAAGTTGTAACTTTGCACGAAAATTATAAAACACAATAATAAAAGGAAATAACATAAGAATTATGAGCATTCAAACTGAGAAGATCAAGGAGCTTGTAGCCAAACGTGAGCAAGCTCGCCTTGGAGGTGGACAGAAAGCCATCGACAAGCAGCACGCCCGTGGTAAGTACACAGCCCGCGAGCGCATAGATATGCTTGTCGACAAGGACTCGTTCGAGGAATACGACATGTTCAAGCTTCATCGCTGCCACAACTTCGGCATGGAGAAGAAGCAGTACCTCGGCGATGGCGTAGTGGCGGGTTCCGCAACCATCGATGGCAGGCTTGTATATGTTTACGCACAGGACTTCACCGTCAACGGTGGCTCGCTTTCAGAGACCATGGCACAAAAGATTTGCAAGGTCATGGACATGGCAATGCAAAACGGCGCTCCCGTAATCTGCATGAACGACTCTGGCGGCGCGCGCATCCAGGAAGGCATCTCGGCCCTCGCCGGATACGGAGAAATCTTCGAGCGCAATATCCTAGCATCTGGCGTGATACCACAAATATCCATGATACTTGGCCCTTGCGCCGGCGGTGCCGTCTACTCACCAGCCCTCACAGACTTCATCCTCATGACAGAAGGCACGAGCTACATGTTCCTGACCGGACCGAAGGTGGTGAAGACCGTCACGGGCGAGGACATCGACTCTGAGCATCTCGGCGGAGCAAGCGTGCACGCAAGCAAGAGCGGCGTGACGAGCTTCACTGCCAAGACTGAGGAGGATGCAATGGACATGATCAAGAAGCTCTTGAGCTACATCCCATCCAACAATACCGAGGAGGCTCCACGTATGGAGTGCACAGACCCAGTGGATCGCAAGGCCGACTTGCTGAACGAGATTCTGCCTGATGACCCTAACAAGGCATACGACATGTACAAGGTCATCACTGCCGTGACAGACAATGGCGAATTCTTCGAGGTGCAGCCTAAGTTCGCAAAGAACATCATCACAGGTTTCGCTCGCTTCAACGGACAGAGCGTGGGCATCGTGGCTAACCAGCCATCCGCTTACGCCGGCGTGCTCGATGTTAACGCCTCACGCAAAGGCGCTCGTTTCGTTCGCTTCTGCGACGCCTTCAACATTCCTATTGTCTCCCTTGTCGACGTTCCTGGATTCCTCCCAGGCACAGGCCAGGAGTATAACGCTGTCATCCAGCACGGAGCTCAGCTTCTCTATGCTTACGGCGAGGCAACGGTACCAAAGATCACCATCACCCTTAGAAAGAGCTATGGTGGCAGCCACATCGTCATGGGTTGCAAGCAGCTCCGCTCTGACCTCAACTTCGCTTGGCCAACCGCAGAAATCGCCGTCATGGGCGCAAGTGGCGCCGTGGCTGTGCTCTGCGGAAAAGAGGCAAAGAAAGTGAAGGAGGAAGGCGGCGACGTGAAAGCGTTCCTCGCTGAGAAGGAAGACGAATACACAAAGACTTTCGCCAACCCTTATCAGGCAGCGCAATACGGCTACATCGACGACGTAATCGAGCCACGCAACACACGCTTCCGCATTTGCCGAGGCCTGGCACAGTTGGCGCACAAGCGTCAGTCATTGCCCGCAAAGAAGCACGGATGCATGCCAATGTAATTAAGAAATGAGTCAAGAAGAAATGGATAAGAACATATACGCGGCAATAGCTATGGCTATCTTCGAGTACCAAGGCAACAACGTACACGACAGAGAGCCTGGCATCATCACCATAAAGCCCAAGTGCACATTGTGGGATGCCAAGCAGATTTCATTCACCGCAAAACCATAATAAAGATGAAGCAATTTAAATATACAATAGCCGGCAAGGAGTATGAAGTCGAAATCGTCGACATCAACGAAGAGACTAATGTCGCCAACGTCAAAGTGAACGGAGAAGAGTTTGAAGTGGGTATGGAGAAACCTGCCGAGGAAACAGAGAAGCCAAAGGTCACGCTTGGCAAGCCCGTTGCTGAGGAAAACGACGACACCACTGCCACTGCAAACGTGAACACGGCAAACGCAATCAAGGCTCCGCTACCAGGCACCATCACATCAATCAACGTTAAGGTTGGCGATGACGTCAAGGCTGGCGACACACTGCTCGTGCTGGAAGCCATGAAAATGGCAAACAACATCGAGGCAGAAAAGGACGGTAAGGTTTCAGCCATTTGTGTCAAGGCAGGACAAAGCGTCATGGAAGACGACGCGCTCATCGTCATAGAATAAGGCATATTAGCCACATTTTATTATATTAAACGCCTGTTATGTGTGAAATCATGCAAAAACAGGCGTTTTGTCATTATTTATGTCTACCTTTGCAACCAAAAGTATTTTAGAATAAAATCATAATGGCCAAAAAGAGAATTTTATTCATCAATCAAGAGATTGTGCCCTATGTCCCAAAGTCGGAAATGGCTTTGCTCGGGCGCGACTTGCCTCAGAAAATGCAGTCGGGCGGTTTTGACGTACGCACCTTCATGCCAAAATGGGGCAATATCAACGAGCGTCGCGGACAGCTTCATGAAGTTATCCGCCTCTCAGGTCTCAATATTGTCATTGATGACACCGACCACCCCTTGATAATCAAGGTGGCAAGCATACCAGTAACAAGGCTTCAAGTCTATTTCATCGACAACGAGGACTATTTCATCAAGCGTCGTTCCATGACCGAGGACGAGAATGGCAACGAGTATAATGACAATGGAGAGAGAGCAATATTCTTCGCACGCGGCGTGCTTGAGACAGTTAAGAAACTGCGTTGGGACCCAGACTTGATACATTGCCAAGGATGGATGGCTGGAGTCATTCCACTTTACATCAAGACGGCCTACCACGAAGACCCTTCGTTTGCAAACACAAAAGTTGTGACCTCATTGTTCTCAAAACAATTCAAGGCCAACTTTGGAACGAAGTTTAAGGAATGCGTAGAGTTCGGAACCGCCAAGGCTGACCTCTTGCAGAAATACTCTGAGCACTTTGATTATATCGACCTTGCCAAGCTTGCCATAGACTACAGTGATGGCGTAATAGAAGCTGCCGAGAACGTAAACGACAACCTGCTCGCATACGCCAAGGAGTCTGGTAAGCCACTTATGGAATATCCTGGTGAAGACTACATTGCCGCATACAAGGATTTCTACAACAAGCTATTAGGATAAAGCATGAAAATAAAGACAATATTTTTTCTTCTCTCAGGTCTCGTGATGGCAGCCTGCTCTGACAGCACAGACGAGATAGGATCATCACTTACAAAAGACACCGATGCCGTAAACGTTGAAACAAAATCGTTTGGCATCGCCAGCCAATCTATTCTTGCCGATTCTGTGTTGTCGAGAAATAATGTAGGTTACCTTGGAAAAGTTCGTGACGCCGAAACTGGTGACTACATAACAGGCAATTTCATGGCTCAGTTCTTCAGCCTTGAGGGTTATAAGTTCCCCAACAGGAGCGAAATGGTTGGCATAGATGCCAAAGGCGACACCATCAAGGGGCTCGTAAAGGCAGACTCTTGTGAGATTCGCTTGTTCTACGCCAAGCATTATGGTGACAGCACACGCACCATGAAGCTCACGGCGTATGAGATGGGAAAGCCAATGACCGAGGACAAGAACTATTATAGCAACTTCGACCCGTTGGCAGAAGGTTATGTGAGAAAAGATGGCATAGCACAAGACAAGGTGTATACCCTCACCGACTTCATGGTGCCTGAGACCACACGTGACAGTTCTACATACGAACCTTACATCACCATAAAGCTCAACGGTAAATATACCGACGCAAACGGAAAGGAATACGACAACTACGGCACATACATAATTGAGACATATTATGAGCATCCCGAGTATTTCAAAAATGCCCAGACATTCCGCAAGAATGTTGTTCCTGGCTTCTATTTCCAACACAAGTCGGGATTAGGCAACATGGCTTATATTGATGCCTCACAGCTGAGTATCTCATATAAGTTTGCTAATAAAGATAGCGTAATGAACGGTATAACCGTGTTTTGGGGCACAGAGGAAGTGTTGCAGACATCAACTCTCACTAATGACAAGAGCACACTCACAAGACTTGCCAATGACAACTCATGCACATACTTGAAGACCCCATCGGGCATTTTCACGGAAATTACCCTGCCAGTTGAGGACATCATCTCTGGACATGAGAACGACAACATTGCAGGAGCCTCTCTCACCATCCCAAGAATCAACAGCGAGTCGCCAAGCACGGAATACACTTTCAGCATACCAAAGAACTTGTTGATGATACCTAAGGATTCACTCAGCAGCTTCTTCGAGAACATGGAAATGTACAACAACCGCACATCGTTCCTTGCGTCATACTCTGGGAAGTCGTCAACCAATGGCTATACTTTCGACAACATCTCTAACATGATCACGTCGATGGCAGCGATTGACAAGCAAAAGCGTTCTGCCAACTGGAACAAAGTTGTACTCATCCCTGTGACGCTAACGACATCAAGCACTTCCACAAGTAGTAGTAGTAGCAGTAGTTATAGCTATTATTATTACTATTATTATGGAAGTTCAAGTTCTTCATCGAGCACCACAGTCACAAAGGTTTCACACGACATGTCATTGACAAGTACAAAGCTTGTTAAGGGAACCACAGATGACAACAGCCCCTTGAAACTGAATGTCATATACACCAGGTTTAAATAGCATAAGCAGCAGGCGTGATTGAAAAATCAGGCCTGCTCATATATTTAAACCCAATAGAAACATCATAACGTCATGGCCGACAATTTTCTCGAAAGACATCATAGAGACTATGAAGAGCGTAAGGAAGCTTGGCTGAGGAACAAGAAGCACATGCCAAAGGTGAAAAGAAAGCTCCAAAGGCCCGATGACGAAAGTTTATAAAACAAAAACGGCGCATCATGGGAATTTTTGGATTATTCAGCAAGAAAAATAAGGAAACACTCAACCAAGGTCTTGAGAAAACCAAGCAGAGCGTTTTCTCTAAGATAACTCGTGCCATAGCGGGCAAGTCCAAGGTTGACAGCGACGTGCTCGACAACCTTGAAGAAGTGTTGATAACATCTGATGTCGGAGTTGACACAACGGTCAAGATCATAAATCGCATTGAAGAACGCGTGGCAAGAGACAAGTACGTGTCAACGTCTGAGCTCAACGAGATACTTAAAGAGGAGATAGCCTCATTGCTCACGGAGAACAACTCCGATGACAACACCAATTGGGACTTACCCACAGATCATAAACCATACGTCATTCTTGTAGTTGGCGTGAACGGTGTGGGCAAGACCACTACGATTGGAAAGCTTGCCTACCAGTTCAAGAAAGCAGGGAAGAAAGTTTATCTCGGAGCCGCCGACACCTTCCGTGCCGCTGCCGTAGAGCAAATACAAATATGGGGCGACCGCGTTGGCGTGCCTGTCATAAAGCAACAGATGGGTTCAGACCCAGCAAGCGTGGCGTTCGACACACTGCAAAGCGCAAAAGCCAATGGCGCCGACGTAGTGATTATCGACACGGCAGGACGATTGCACAACAAGGTCGGGCTAATGAACGAATTGAAGAAAATCAAGGACGTCATGAAAAAGGTTGTGCCCAACGCACCGGACGAAGTGTTGCTTGTCCTTGATGGCAGCACAGGACAAAACGCCTTTGAGCAAGCAAAACAATTCGCGGCTGTCACCAATATCACATCACTCGCCATAACAAAACTTGACGGCACGGCAAAAGGAGGCGTGGTCATAGGAATATCCGATCAGCTGAAAGTGCCAGTCAAATATATAGGCTTAGGTGAGAAGATGGAAGACCTGCAACTATTCAATAAGAAAGAATTTGTCGATTCGCTATTCTGATTGACATTCAGTAATATGAAGAAAAACCAGATTGACTTTATCACCATGGGCTGTTCAAAGAATCTCGTTGATTCAGAGCAGCTCATGCGTCGTTTTGAGAACATAGGCTATAAGTGTAATCACGACCCGAAACGCCCACAAGGCGAGATTGCCGTCATAAACACTTGTGGCTTCATTGAGAGTGCCAAGGAAGAAAGCATCAACACCATTCTTGAGTTTGCCAATGCCAAGAGCCATGGACGCTTAAACAAGCTATTCGTGATGGGATGCCTTTCGCAGCGATACCAAAAGGAACTGGAAGAGAGCCTTCCCGAAGTCGACAAGTTCTACGGTAAATTCAATTACACGCAACTTCTCAATGACTTGGGGCCAGCAAACGACTCCATAACAGACAATAAGTCGTTTGCAGAAAGAAGGGTGACGACCAACAGTCGCCGACTTCTCACCACCCCCTCCCACTACGCTTATATAAAGATTGCAGAGGGATGCGACCGCCACTGTGCATACTGTGCCATTCCGCTAATAACCGGCAAGCACGTGAGCCGACCGATGGAAGACATCTTGAAAGAAGTGGAAGAACTCGCCGGTGAAGGTGTCACAGAGTTCCAAGTCATAGAGCAGGAACTCACCTACTATGGCAGAGACCTTTATGGCGAGACAAGGATAGCCGAGCTCATCGACAAGATGGCGAATATCAAGGGCGTGAAATGGATCAGGCTGCATTATGCCTATCCTAACCAATTCCCATTGGAACTGCTTGACGTGATGCGCGAGCACGACAATGTTTGCAATTATCTTGACATCGCCTTGCAGCACATCTCCGACCACATGCTCTCGCAAATGCATAGGCACGTCACGAAGCAAGAGACCATAGACCTCATCCATGCCATAAGGGAGCGTGTACCTGGCATAACCATAAGAACGACATTGATGGTAGGCTTCCCCGGAGAGACTGAAGACGACTTCAACGAGCTACTCGATTTCGTGAAGCAAGAGAAGTTCGAGCGCATGGGCGCCTTCGCTTACTCAGAGGAGGAAGGCACATATTCAGCCATACATTACAAGGATGATGTCCCAGCCGATGTCAAGCAAGCACGATTGGACAAGCTGATGGCGGTGCAGGAAGAGATAAGCCGGGAAGTGGAAGCCGCAAAGGTTGGAAAGACGCTCAATGTGGTCATAGACCGAAAAGAAGGCAACTACTACATCGGGCGAACAGAAGCTTGCTCACCAGAGGTGGACCCGGAGGTGCTCATACCGGTAGGTGAACGCAAGTTGCGACCAGGCCGATATTATAAGGTTCTGATAACCAATAGCGACGAGTTTGACCTTTATGGCGAAGTAAAATGAACAACAAAGAGTTTATCGCACAACTTGCCACCAAGACAGGTTTCACGCAAGCCGACACGCAACAAATGGTGCGCACAGTGATCAACGAGATGAAACTGCATCTTGAGGATGGCGACACGATTCAGATAAACGGTTTCGGCTCCTTTGAGGTTAAGAAACGCCTGGAGCGAATCGTTGTCACGCCTGGCACTCAGCAACGCATGCTTGTGCCTCCAAAGCTCGTGCTCAATTTCAAGCCAATAGCCGCGATTAAAGAGAACTTGAAAAAGCCACAAAAGTAATAACAGAACAACAATGAGCAAAACCACTACAAAAGAGCTCGCCTTATCACTCTCGGAGAAGCACGACTTGAGCAAAGCCGATGCCGAGCGGTTTGTGGCTGCCATCTTCGAAGTCATAAATGATGGACTTGAAGACGACAAGCTCGTGAAAGTGAAAGGTTTGGGAGCTTTCAAGATCATTGGCGTCGCCGCACGCAAAAGCGTGGATGTCAATACAGGTGAGCCCATTGTCATTGAAGGCAGGAATAAGATTAGTTTCACTCCCGATGCGTCCATGCGCGACGACGTGAACAAGCCTTTCTCTCAGTTTGAGACTGTTGCAATCAACGATGGCGTCGACTTCTCAGGCATTGACATGGAATATGAGAATGCGACTGTAATAGCAACCGAATACGAGACAGAGGCGAGAACCGAGGCCATTGAGGATGTTGTAAATGCGGTAAAAGAAGAAACCGAAAAGGAAGAAGAGGTTGTCCATGAGACTGATGCTGTGGATTCTTCCATAAAGTCAATTGAAGAAAACAGCGCGCAACAAAAGGAAGACGAAGAAAAAGAGGCCGTAGACGAAGAGGTTGCCGTAGAAAAAGGCTCAATGAATGAAGTTGCAACGAAGCAAGACGCAACAGAGCAAGACAAAGACGCGACAGAGCGTGACTCAACAGAGCGTGATGTAACGGAACA
>CAVHEN010000016.1:16104-59778 GCA_963635115.1 Oscillospiraceae bacterium
GAGCGTGATGTAACGGAACAAAACGCAACGAAGAATAACGCAACTGAGCTACAGGCAACAGAGCAACATGCCACGACAAGAAACTTCGCCGTGAACGAAGCGCCTAAAGAGCAGGAAGTGGAGAGGATAACTGTTGACGACGAAGAGACTCACCAAAAACATGCGCTGAAAGCACTTATGATTACAGCCGTGGTAATCGTCATTGGCTGCTTGTGTGGCGGCTACTACCTTTTCTCGCAGATCCAAAGACGCGACAGCCACATAGAGATGCTGGAGAAGCAAATGAGACTTGTTGCGCAACACCAAAAGAAGAGCCAAGGCACGACCAAGCCAAACGACCAAGCTCGAAAAGCACAACAGGCACAAGACTCCGCGACATCGAAAGCCGATGGCGAGAAAGAAGCCACAAAGCAAGTGCCGCAAGCCGAGAGTAAACAAGAGCCAGCTCAAGCTGACAGCAAGCCGGAAACGCAGAAGGCCGAAGACAAGCAAACGGCTTTGCAAGACCAATACAACAAGGACGTGAGAATCCGAACGGGAGCCTACGTCATTGTTGGCATAAAGAAGACTGTCACAGTGCGTTCCGGACAGACCATGGATGGAATAAGCCGGTCAAACCTCGGTCCAGGCATGGAATGTTACCTTGAGGCTGTCAATGGAGGAAGAAGGGAATTGAAAGCCGGCGAAAGCATAAACATCCCTGAACTCAAACTGAAGAAACGGCTGCGCTGACGGCGTTTGCCAAGCGCTCCATGGCAACGTCCTTGTCAAGCGCATGCTCCATGTCAGAATTCTTATTTATATTGATAACCCTCGAAAAGCCTGCCGCAAGCAGGCTTTTCTCGTCTTCCACCTTTCCTGCCACAAGAACAACCGGCACTTCATGTCGACGACAATGGGCAAGTATCACGCTTGGCAATTTCCCCATCAAGGTCTGCTTGTCGGCGCTGCCCTCGCCTGTGACGACCATGTCCACCCCTTGCGAGGTCAACGACTCGTCGAATCGCACCGACCTCAATATCGTTTCCGCGCCACTCTCCACCTTGGCGTTCATGAACTCCATGAAAGCATAGCCCAATCCTCCGGCTGCGCCCGCTCCTGGCATTGAAGTGCAATCGCGACCTTGATGCTTTGCCGCCATCTTGGCAAATGTCAAGGCCCTCCGCTCAAGCTTCTCCACCATCGCCGCGTCGGCACCTTTCTGTGGGGCGAACACGCGTGCTGCCCCATTCGGTCCACACAGAGGATTGTCCACGTCGGTGGCGAGCGTCACCTCTATGTCTTTAAGCCACGCCGTGTCAAAAGGCTCATACCAAGCCTTGCGATTTGTGACCTGCCACTCATGCCTCAACGCCTTCAACATTCCAAGGCCACAATCGCTTGTCGCGCTGCCTCCAAGGCCAACGACAAACTCACGGCATCCACGGCGCATGGCATGAACCATCAACTCCCCCACTCCATAGCTCGTGGCCAAAAGCGGGGTTCTGTTCTCGGGTTCTATCATGCCCAAGCCCACCGCCTTTGCCACTTCTATTATTGCCTTGCCATCCTTTATGCCAAAGGCAGAGTCGCGCCATCTCATCAAGGCATCGTGAACATGGCAACTGACTATCTCGTCTGGCTTGAACGCCTCAAGAAATCCCTCGCCGCCATCGCTCACCTCGCAACAGCCGACCTCGGCGTCTTCTTTGGCCTTCATTATGCCACGCCGAGCAGCCTCGTTGGCCTCGTTCGACGTGAGACAATTCTTAAAACTATCTATCGCAACAAAAAACTTCATGCCTTTAATGCTTTTCTATAAAATAATAACGTGCAAAAAGCGTTATTTCTTATATGAACCGATTGCTTTTTATCATCATATCTCTGCTTGCGTCATTGTCAATGTTCGCTCAATCGTTCACTCTCAAGGGCCGCGTCGTCGACGAGGAAGGCAAGCCTTTGGAGTTGGCTTCTGTGGCTTGCGTCGCGCAAGGCAAGGCCACTGTCACGTCGCTGAAAGGCGACTACAGCCTCACTTTGCACTCATCCGACTCTGTGGTAGTTAGGTTCTCCATGCTGGGTTATCGCACGAAGAAGCGCGTGCTCATCAGACCTAAAGGCACGCAAACTCTGCAAGTGACTTTATATCAGAGCGACAACACGCTCAACGAGGTTAGCGTGCAAGGACAAAAAATACAGTCGGGACAGATGGAGGAGCTCAAGACCAAGCCGCTGAAGAACATGCCTTCCACCACTGGCAACGCCGTTGAAGAACTCATACAAAGCCAAGCGGGCGTTAGCACCCACTCGGAGCTTTCATCACAATACAACGTCAGAGGTGGCTCTTTCGACGAGAACTCCGTATATATTAATAATGTGGAAATGTTCAGGCCATTTCTCGTCAGGAGCGGTCAGCAGGAGGGACTCTCCGTCATCAATCCCGACATGGTAGGCAGCATCGGGTTCTCCACAGGCGGATATGAGGCTCGCTATGGCGACAAGATGTCGTCGGCTCTCAACATCACCTATCGCCAGCCCAAGCGATTCGAGGCGGCAGTGGAGGCGTCGTTGCTTGGAGCGTCGGCATACGTCGGCTTTGCAAGCAAGAAGTTCTCATGGAGCAACGGATTGCGTTACAAGACAAACCGTTACCTGCTCGGCACGTTCGAGACCAACGGAGAATACGACCCTAACTTCCTAGACTACCAGACCTATCTATCATGGAGGCCAAACCAGCGATGGAGCTTCGACTTGATAGGCGACATCTCCGACAACCACTACAACTTCAAGCCCAAGGACAGAGAGACGCGCTTTGGCACACTGGAAAACGTGCGCTCGTTCAAGGTGTTCTTCGGCGGCAAGGAGCAAGACCGCTTCCGCACGTTCTTCGGCTCTCTGAACATCACGCGGCATTATGGCGACTCCACGTCGGTGTCGCTCATCACGTCGGCTTTCAAGACCGACGAGCAAGAGAAATACGACATTGAGGGGCAGTATTGGCTCACGCAGACCGAGACTTCGGAAAACCTCGGTGTAGGCACATATTTCCAGCATGCGCGCAACTATCTCAAGGGTAACGTGGAGAGCGTGAAGCTCATGGCACAGCACAAGGCTCGCAAACACGACATAGAAGGTGCGGTGACTTATAAGTGGGAACATGTGGAGGAAAACTCTGCCGAGTATGAGATGCGCGACTCTGCCGGCTACGTGGTTCCGCACACAGGCAAAGACCTGTACATGATATACAGTTTGAGGGCGAAAAACGAGCTGAACAGCAGGCGCCTTGAAGTGTATCTGCAAGACACGTGGCGATTCAAATCGGGCACGACCTCTGAAGGCGAAGACAGCACAAATGTCTCCAGCCCAACGCTTTACACGCTCAACTATGGCGTAAGGTTCTCCAATTGGAGCTACACCAGGGAGAGCATTGTCTCGCCGAGGGTATCGTTGAGCATCATTCCGGCGTTCTGCCAAAACCTCAGTTTCCGCATTGCCACGGGACTTTACTATCAAGCTCCCTTCTTCAAGGAGTTGCGCGACACCACGACCGTTGGCGGCATGACCTACGCCACGCTCAACCAGCACATCAAGAGCCAGCGGTCGATCCACTTCACAGGTGGCGTGGAATACAGGTTCAGGATAAGCAACAGGCCATTCAAGTTCACCACCGAACTGTACTATAAGCTGCTCTCCAACCTCGTGCCTTACTCTGTCAACAACATGAAGATAACCTACTACGGCGACAACAACGCGAGCGGTCATGCCGCGGGCCTCGACATGAAGCTCTATGGCGAGTTCGTGCCTGGCTCCGACTCGTGGCTCACCCTTTCGCTGATGAACACGGGCATGAAGCTCAACGGCAGGACCATGCCTCTGCCCACCGACCAACGTTTCGCCGCCCACCTCTTCTATACCGACTTCTTCCCAGGCTCCGACCGATGGCTCATGACGCTGCGGCTCACTTACGCCGACGGCTTGCCTTTCTCGGCTCCGCACCGCGAACTGGAGCGAAACGGCTTCCGTGCTCCTGCCTATCGAAGGGTCGACATAGGAATGACCTACCGACTTCTCAACAACGAGGATCGTCACCGCAAGAGCATCTTCAAAAACATCTGGCTCGGCGTGGACTGCCTCAACCTCTTCGACATCAGCAACGTGAACTCATATTATTGGATTACCGATGTCACAAACAACATGTATGCCGTGCCAAACTACCTCACGCGAAGGCAGATAAACGGAAAGGTAAGGTTCGAGTTTTGACAGATGGCAAGCAGAACAAAGCCACGATTTTGTAAATTTCGATTACCCATTTTTAACATTCGGTAACGCGCATTCTGTGGAATGAAATAAGGTGCGAAGTGCAGAAAATCCGCCATTTCATCGGCTTTGCGTTGCCTTTCCAACGCAAGGCCAACGTCATTCCAGCGCAAGGCCAGCGTCATTGCATCGTAAGGCCATCGCCTTTCCAGCGTGAAGGCAACAAGATATTTTGCTTTTGTCAAGCAAATAACGGCTTTGCAGGGGCGGGTCTTGTGCCCGCCCGCGGTGAAATGCGTTGCTTTTATTGGGCGAAAAACGACAGATACAGGACAACATTCTGATAATCAACCCGATACAAAAGCACCTCATGGCTGCGATATTTTGTAGCAAAGGACGGTCTGCTGCCGAAAAAACGATTTCCCGAAGACCTTTTGTTGTGATATTTGACGTGGTTTTATCGCAACGACAAACGCAGCTTAGAAGCCTGGTCTGTGGATGGCACACAGATGGTAGTAAGGCAAAAACGGCATAACAGCAAAAAGGCGCGCCGATAACACGGCGCGCCTTTTCTTTATCAATATAGCTTAGAAGCTATCCTTATCTCTTCAGCATGCTCTCAAGCTCCTTGGTGCGTGAGTCGTCTGCGCCATAGAGAGTGTAGTAGCACTGGTAGAGAGGATAAGCCCAGTTGCTCTGCTGACGTGATGGGTCAATGCTCTTTGCCTGCTCAAGGTAGCCCATAGACTCGGTGTAGAGCTGCTTCTGCTCAGCCACGTTGCCATTGATGGCAGATGCCTTGGCGTTGATGGCGAAGCCGAGATAAGTCAGCACCACTGAGTTGTCACCCTTGATTGCCACGGCCTTCTTGAAGTCGCTGATGCACTCATCGTAGTTAGGATTCTGCTCCTTAGACAGCTTGTTGACAAGCGTCTGGCCCTTCATCGCCCAAGCCGTGAAGTTGTTAGGATCGTTGGCAACAGCCTGGTCGAGCAACGTGTTGAGCTCTGATGTCATGTTCAAGCCGCTGTACATGTTGCACAAGAGGCCAAACACGGTCTCGTTCTTAGGATCAGCCTCGTAAGTGGTCTTCATCTTGTTGGCGAAAGCCACTGAGTCGGCGTGCGACTTCAAGTTCATCTGAGCCATTGAGTACTTGAAGGTCTCGGCCTGCTTGCGCATGGCGGAATCCTGCATGGCGATGTCGGCGTATTTCTCCGCCTTGTCATACTGCTTTGCCTGGTTTGCGTAAAGGGCGGTGTAGTAAGCCACCTGACCGATGAACTGCTTCTCGTTATCGCGGCTCTTGGCAAATATGGCATTGTCATCGGTGTCGAGGAAAGTACCCCAATACTTCAGGATGTTGTCCTGGTCGTTGCGCTGGGCATAATAGTTGCCGGCGTTGACGAGCTGCATGCGGGCACCCGTAAGAGAAGGCGTGAGACCATCGGTGTACTTAGGCTTAACCTTACCCTTCTCATTGGGCTGAGCGTCGTACTTGACACACTCCAAGCCGTTCACGGTGGCGTTGTAAGCCGACTCGTAGAGGGCGATGGTGTCGTAAGGAGTCACTTTCTGGTTCAGCATCTTGGCCTGGATGTTCTGAGCCTCGATAGCGTTTTGGGCGTCGAAGGCCTTCAGTGCGAGCTTAGTCACATACTCGTAAGCCTTGGCCTTCTCCTGGGCGCTTGCCATGGAGCCGAGGTTCTGATTCAGAAGCTGCGTAGCCTGGGCATAGTCTTTAGCGGCAAGCACGGCCTTCAAGGCATCGCTGTCGCCTGCAAAAGCAGCAGATGTGCCAAGCATCATCATGGCTGCGATCATTAGTTTTTTCATAAGCGATAATAAATGTGTATTGGTTTTATTCTGTTGTATTGTTGTCGGCTGACTCCGTTGTCTCCGGATCGTCAGCGCTGGGCTCATCGCTTGTCGGCGCTGGGCTCTGCGACACGATGTCCTGCTGAAGCTTCTCGTTGGTCTCGTTCCACTTCTGCCTGCTCTCTTCCTCGACAGTGGCCTCAAGCTCAGAGCTCATGACCTTGCAAACGCTTGCGATGGTGTCGTTCTTCTTGGCGAGGTTTATGAGGCGCACGCCTTGTGTGGCGCGCCCCATGACACGAACATCGGCAACGGCCATGCGAATCACGATGCCGCTCTTGTTGATGATCATGAGGTCGTTCTCATCGGTCACATTCTTTATGGCAACGAGCTTACCAGTCTTCTCGGTGATGGCAATGGTCTTCACGCCCTTCTTGGCTCGGCTTGTCTTTCTGTACTCGCCGATCTCGGAGCGCTTGCCATATCCATTCTCTGAGACCACCATGGCTGTCTCCTTGTCAGGATTGTTGACTACGATCATTCCGACCACTGCATCTCCATCCTCATCGAGCATCATGCCACGCACGCCCATGGCGGCACGGCCTGACGTGCGCACCTGATCCTCGTCGAAGCGGACGGCGCGACCATTGCGGTCGGCGATAATCAACTCGTTGGAACCGTTGGTCAGGCGAACGTCTACCACCTCGTCGCCATCGGAGATAATCAATGCCTTCACGCCGTTTGCACGAGGACGTGAATACTCTTTCAGGCAAGTCTTCTTCACGATACCATTCTTCGTGGCGAAGACAACGTAATGCGAGTTGGTGAACTCCTCGTCGCCGAGGCCGCCTCCACGCAGACGCAGGAAGGCGTTCACGCTGTCGCCCGTCTCCAGGTTGAGCAAGTTCTGTATGGCCCTACCCTTCGACGTCTTGTCGCCTTCGGGTATGTCGTAGCAGTGGAGCCAGTAGCAGCGGCCGAGACGCGTGAAGATGAGCATCGTCTGGTGCATCGTAGCTGGATAGATAAACTCTGTGAAGTCTTTCTCCCTGGTGTGGGCACCCTTTGAGCCAACGCCACCACGAGCCTGCTCGCGGAACTCCTTCAGAGGCGTGCGCTTGATATAGCCGAGGTGGCTCACGGTGATGACCACAGGGTCGTTGGGATAGAAGTCCTCGGCGTTGAACTCGTGCTCATCGGGGATGATCTGTGTGCGACGGTCGTCGCCATATTTCTCCTTCACCTCGTTCAGCTCGTCTTTCATCACCTTCTTGCAAAGCTCTGGATCGTCGAGAATCTGCTGGAGATAGTTGATGCGCCTCTCCAGTTCGTCGTATTCGGCATGCAGGTCATCAAGGCGCAGCTTGGTGAGTTGCGAGAGACGCATGTCCACGATAGCCTTCGACTGCAACTCGTCGAGGTTGAAACGCTTCTCCAAGTTGCGTTGGGCATCTGAAGGGCTCTCACTGCCACGTATGATGTGCACCACCTCGTCGATGTTGTCGCTCGCGATAATCAATCCTTCCAGGATGTGCGCACGCTCCTTGGCCTTGCCAAGGTCGAACTTTGTACGGCGGATTGTCACCTCGTGGCGATGGTCGATATAGTAGCCGATGCACTCCTTCAGCGAGAGGAGTTTCGGGCGAAGTTGCGAGTGGTCGTGCTTGTTGGGCACGAGGGCAATGCAGTTGACAGAGAAGCTGCTCTGCAGGGCGGTCATCTTGAACAGCTTGTTGAGGATGACCTTGGCGTTGGCATCCCTCTTCACGTCCACGACGATACGCATGCCCTGACGGCCAGTCTCATCGTTGACATTGCTGATGCCCTCAAGCTTTCCTTCTTTCACCAAGTCGGCAATATACTCTATGAGCTGCTGCTTGTTTACGCCATAAGGTATCTCGGTCACCACAATGCGGTCGTGGCTCTCGTCGCTCTCGATCTCGGCTTTGGCACGTATTACCACGCGACCACGACCGGTGGTGTAAGCATCTTTCACGCCTTGTAGACCATAGATGTAAGCACCTGTAGGGAAGTCTGGCGCCGGAATGTATCTCATCAATCCATCCACGTCGATGTCTGGATCGTCAATGTAGGCGCAACAAGCGTCTATCACCTCGCCAAGGTTGTGGGTTGGAATGTTTGTTGCCATACCCACGGCAATGCCGTTGCCACCGTTAACGAGAAGGTTTGGTATCTTGGTTGGCATCACGGTAGGCTCCTTCAACGTGTCGTCGAAGTTGTTTGCCATGTCGACAGTGTTCTTGTCGATGTCGTCCATGATGTGCTCTCCCATCTTCGAGAGGCGGCACTCCGTATATCGCATGGCAGCGGGAGAGTCGCCGTCTACGCTACCGAAGTTGCCTTGTCCGTCCACGAGCTTGTAGCGCATGTTCCATTCCTGTCCCATGCGCACGAGGGCTCCATAGACAGAACTGTCACCGTGAGGGTGATACTTACCAAGCACCTCACCCACGACACGCGCACATTTCTTGTAAGGTTTGTCACTTGTGTTGCCAAGCCCGAGCATACCATAGAGTATGCGGCGGTGAACAGGCTTGAAGCCGTCCCTTACATCGGGAAGGGCACGAGCTACGATAACCGACATTGAGTAGTCGATGTAAGAGGTCTTCATCTCCTCCTCAATGTTAATCTTCATAATCCGATCCTGATCGATGGTCAGATTCTCATCCATTATTCTTTATGTCTTTATTTGTGTTAAAATTCCATATAAGGGCATTTAAAAGCACGACAATCGATTTTCCATGCCTTTTCAAAGTGTAAAATTACGCATTATTTTCTACATTCGCCCCCTTTCTTAATGAATTTTATAACAATACTTCGAATAACGTGCGTTTTAGGCGTTCTATTATAGAAAAGGATGAGTTGACACAACGTGTGTAGATGAAAAAAGGTAACATCCTGGTGATAACTGGGTCACCGAAGGACATTACCTTTGTCTGATTATATTGATTGATTGGTTTCTTTCTATGCCATAATGGAAAGCCTCAACAAGAGCTTAGTAGTCCCAATTGCCCCAACTGTTGTTTTTCTTTGCACCTTGGCCAGACCATTGGCTGTCATCTCCGCCAGCGCCAATGCCACCACTGGTCCCATCGCCAGATGGATTGGTAGGAGTAGTGGGAGTGGAAATGTCACCGATGTTATAGTTGCCGTTCCCGCTACTCGAAAGCAAATGGAGATCACCCTCGACTTTTATTATTTCAATCGCGGGAGCTATATATTTCTTTTTCATCTTTTTGCAGTTTGCCTTGTTAGATTCTGTATTCATTTCACCACGAACTTCTTTCCGTTCTGAATGTAGATACCTTTGGGAATGGCGTTGTCGCGATTACCACGAGACACCACCTGACCATTGAGATTGTAAACCACTTGGGCATCATTGCCCTCGCCAGCCACGATGGACACATGGCCCATGCCTGTCACGTCATCGTCGTTGCCAAAGATAGACAGTTGGTTTACCTTTGCCATGCTCGTGCCATTGCCTCCAAAGAAGATGGTATAGTCGGTCTTTCCTCCTTCATGAGCGTTGTTCTGCACCAAACACTTGTTGGCTTCCCAATGCAATGATTTGCCGGTGTAGAACCAGAACTTGTACTTGTCATCACCCACCTTCTTGTTGAACATGTAGCTATACTGAGGTATTGTCGCCACATATTTGGTCGCCTCGCCAGAAGAGCCATTGGCATGTATGAACTCTGTCTGATAATTGCCTATAAAGCGATATTCCGTATGGTCAGCCTGGCTGTCTGTGTCGCTGGCGTTTGCCACCACGATGGTAGGAAGAGGAGAACCCGTCATGAGCTGATAGTCTTTGATGTGAAACAGGCCGCTGGCATCCTCGTTGCTGATGGTCGGGAAAATCATGTATGCCTCGTGGGCATAGACGACTATGTCGTCGGCAGCGACAGAAGCATTGGCATCTGTGGTGTAATCGCCTTTAGCGTCCTTGGTGCTCTTGTGTGTATATACATCGTTTTGAAACCTGAGGGTAATGTTCTTCTCGCCGTCAATGGTCTTGCGGTCAACGCCCGAGAAACGGCACACGTGCGTGCCTTCGCCAAATGCGGCATCCACTTGAGCCTTGGTCATGTTGAAAGGCACGCATATGGTCCACCAATTGTTGCCATTGACCTTGATTGTATACTCTGGATCCGTGTCTGGGTCGGCGACGGCGTTGACATCGGCTTGTGCCAAAGGAAACTGGCGAGTGCCGAGATAGGCTATCTTGCTCAGTTCGTCTTTCGAGTATTCGCCATCACCTGTGCCGACCTTGTATCCTGCGTATGCCAATACCTTGTAGTCCTCGTCTGATAGAACTGGGCGATATTCAGTCACTCCGTCCCAGTTGTATCCATTCGAGTTGACGGTATAAGAACGAGTAAGTTGTGCGATGCTTGGCCAGATACATTGTTCGTCCACATAAGTGTCCTTATATCCCCATTCCACATCCGTGTAAGCAGTGCATGTTCCGTATGTCAGCGTGCTTGTTTCCTTGCCTACGTGTTGCGTGGCCGACGTGCTTCCTTCTGGTTTTGATTCATACACACGAGTGATGTCGGTATAAGTGGCTTTGCTGTCATCGTCCAACCCCTTCGGGAAGTGGATAATACAGATGTAAGCATTGTTATTATAGTAGTTTCCGCGGTTGGCATATCCTGTCGAAGTGTCGTCCGAGCCGTTAGTCCCAGGGTTAGGATTAAAACCATTGTTTCCATTGTGAAGGTTTTCCGAGAAAGCGGTAGAGGAGCCATAGTAGGCAAAGGCAGAAGACGTGCCTGAAGGCATCAGCGGAGCCTTGGAGCCATAGAAATATATATCCTGGTATTCACGGAAATTGAAAGCCCACGGTCCGATGTATTTCACACTGGCTGGTATTTCGAGCACTGCTTCAGTGATGCTACTGTTCAATGCGAAAGCACTATTGCCGATATATTCCAAGCCAGCGTGGAACTTTATGTTTGTCAATGGGTCATAAAGGAAAGCATAGTCGTCGATGACCTTGAGCGATGAAGGAAGATTTATGCTTGTCAGGGAGTATGTTCCGGCAAACGCTCTTTGCCCAACATGTTCCAGGCCATCATTGAGCTCGATGCTTGCAAGGGAGCTGGACTCAAACGCCGACGCGTCTATCTTCTTGAGAGTGGACGGAAGATTGCATGTCTTGACACATCTTGAGTTGTAGAAAGCTTTCTCGCCTATCTCCTCGTAACCTTCCGGAATGGTAATGGTCGTGAGCGTGGTCATTCCTTCAATTGGAGAGATGAAGTTGGAAGGCACCACCATTCGCTCTTCTTCCGTCTGTGTATAGTCGTCCGTCACAGTGGTCTTGTTGGTCTGTGGGAGCGTGATATGCTCCAACACTAATACACCGGCCCACTCCACATTGTCGGGCTTCAAAAAGATGGAAGCGTCCAAGTTGTTGACTGTGGCTTCTCCCAAGTCAAGGTTCTTGGTGGTTAGGTTGGCGCTTGGCCAGCCGTCTGTCGTAGGAAAAAGAATGGCTCTTACGATGTTCTTGTCTATCACGAGCGGTTGGCCAGGGTTAGTGTTGACCAACTTTATGTTCTCGTAAGTGTCGGTTACGTTGTTGCTGGAAGTTTTAACTCCCTTTTTAACTTGCGTGTTGAGCAAGTCAATGATGGACGATTCTCCATCGCCAGTTAAATCTCCTTGGCTCGAAATGGTCAAGGTCTTTCCGTCTTCCGACGTTGCAAAACTTACCGAAGAATTGTCGGCTTCTTGGGCTTTTAGATTACCCCCCCCCAGCAGAGAGCAGAGAGGACGCAAATGCTTGATAATAAGGCTTTTCTCATCATTACTTAATTGTTACTTTAATAAGTCGTTTATTAATTTAGCGTTGATACATCTTATTATAATATTATTCCCTAAGCATGTTACCCCAAGCCAATCCTCTGCCTATTTGGCAGATGGAATCCTTGACATGTAACCCCTACTTTTGGAATTTTTGCAAAAGTAGGGGTTTTCTCTGTGCTCCACAAAGATATTAATCTTTTTAACATTACGAAGACTACTTTCCACGTGCAAACTGCACTACGGGCTTGGGGTCGATGTTGTTCACTGTGGGCTAAGGTTTGCCGAAGTAGATTTCCTCGTGATGCGGTTGCGGCGTGAAGGCAACGCGATTGCGACGCAAAGGCAAAACGAAGGAATCCGGCACGATGATTTGCCCCCGCAGGAATCGACTTAGCGTTATTTCTTTGCCTCGACCTCCATGTCACGGCGCGATTTCGACTTGATGACAAGCCACACTCCGCTGAAGACGAGGACCACGGCTATGGCCTGCTTCCATGTGAATACACACATGCCGCACACGAGGCTCACGCTCACCGCCACCACGGGCTGCACGTAGTTGTAGATGCTCACGACCGTGGGGCGCAATATGCTTTGCGCTATCTGCATGAGCATGTAGGCAATGCAAGTGCCGAACACGACCACGAAGCCAGCCTCTGCCCAAGCACGGGCAGGTATGTCGAGCCATGCGGTCTGCGCGGCATGAGGCACGAGGAATGGCGACATGAGCAGCGCGGCCCAAGTGAACATCCACTTGCTCACGGTGACTGGCGAATAGCGCCGCAGATAGTCGCGGTAAAGGGCAAGGTAAAGGGCGAAGGAGAGTTGCGCGAAGATGCACATCAAGTCGCCACGGATGTCGCCCACGCGCGAATCGTGGGCCGCGGCACTGCCAAGGATGAGTATGAGAGCACCCGAACAGCCTATGCACACGCCGAGGGCCTTGCGGCCGGTGATAGGCTCCTTCAGGATGATTGCCGACAGGATCATGGCGAATATGGGCAGTGCCGTGGTGACGATGCTGGCGTTGGAAGGAGAGGTGATGCTGAGGCCAATAGTGAAGCAGCACTGGTTGAATATCAGTCCGAGGAGTCCTGCGCCACAGAAGGCGAAGATATCCTTCAAGGGGACGTGCTCACGCTTGACAAACAAAGACACTATCCAGAAAAACACTGCTCCGCCCACGGCGCGCATAAACACGAGGTTGAGGTTGTCCACTCCATGGAGCATGGCATCCTTGCCTATCGGCGACATCAGTCCCCAGCAAACATTGGCGGAAAGAATGCAGACATGTGCCCAAAGGGCACGGTTGTTGTTACCCATCTTATATTATTGATTCTTAATCAGCCTGCAAAGGTAGTGCAAATCGCAGAAATAACATAGATTATTGCCCGTTTATTTAATCATAACCCTCTTCCACAAGTAATGTAGACACCTTTATTGGTGCCAGCACCCTCCTGCTATTCGTCCTTTATATTAATAGGTGTAAGCATCGTGCATCGCAAGCAGAAGAAGGCAAAAGAGCCATTTAAAGGCACGCTTCGGCTTGCCGCCGCAAAGGCGTCGCGTTTGCGCTGGAATCGCGACGCCTTTGCGGCACAATCGCAGTGCGATTTCAGCACGAACGCCCTGACGATAAAACATGAAAATGAAACAGGTGTTAAAGTATGGCATAAACCTTACAGTTTAGCGTATATTCTCAAAGCAAGTTAGTATATTTGTCACTCGAAACAAACGAATGCCACACAAGGCAGCACGCAGACAGATAATAAACAAAAACAATACGATGAGAGACAACCCAGACGAGCAATTCCCGATAGTGGATGAGGACGGCAACATCCTCGGCGCCATAAGCCGCGCGCACGCCCACGACGGCAGCAAGATATTACACCCCGTGGTCCACCTGCATGTGTTCAACAGCAAAGGAGAGCTTTATCTCCAGCATCGACCGGCATGGAAAGACATTCAACCCGACAAGTGGGACACGGCCGTGGGTGGACACATCGACCTCGGGGAGAACGTGGACCAAGCGCTCCGGCGAGAGGTAAGGGAGGAGCTTGGCATCACCGACTTCACGCCGGAGCCTCTCGGCCACTATGTCTTCGAAAGCAAGCGAGAGCGCGAGCTTGTCAACGTCTTCCGCTGCGTGTACGACGGCGAGGTGCAACCCAGCAAGGACGAGCTGAGCGGCGGACGCTTTTGGACGCCACGCGACATAGAGGACAACATGGGCAAAGGCGTGTTCACTCCTAATTTCGAGAACGAATACAAGAAGTTGTTTATCGAAACTAAATAATAATGTGGCGGGGTTCGACATTGCAAACGGACAAAAGCACAGGAAAAACATTTAAGGAAATGACAATCTGAAGAAAGAATGTCAACACGCGAATATAATTATTGAAAATAATTTGCGAAAACACATAATTTGATTAACTTTGCACAAGTAAAAACGAATAACGGAAAAACCATTTAAACCAAGATAAACAGCTATGAGAGTCATTATCGAAAATGATTACGACAGCCTTTCCAAATGGGCTGCGGAGTATGTAATCAAGCGCATCAATTCAGCAAAGCCAACCGCCGACAAACCTTTTGTCTTGGGCTTGCCCACAGGCTCGTCGCCTATCGGCATGTACGCCGAGTTGTCAAAGGCTTGCAAGGAAGGACGCGTGTCGTTCAGCAACGTCATCACGTTCAACATGGACGAGTATGTGGCGTTGCCCGAAGAGCATCCTGAGAGCTACCACAGCTTCATGCGTCGTAACCTCTTCGACAACATCGACTGCCCGAAGGAGAACATCCACATCCTCAACGGCAACGCCGAGGACCTCGACAAGGAATGCGCCGCCTACGAGGAGAGCATCCGCAAGGCTGGAGGCATCGACCTCTTCATCGGCGGCATCGGCCCCGACGGACACATAGCTTTCAACGAGCCGTTCTCTTCTCTCAAGAGCCGCACTCGCGTGAAGACACTTACTACTGACACCATCATCGCTAACTCACGCTTCTTCGACAACGACGTGAACAAGGTGCCAAAGCACGCCCTCACGGTGGGTGTAGGCACAGTGATGGACGCCCACGAGGTGCTCATCCTCGTCAACGGTCACGCCAAGGCACGCGCCTTACAGGCTGCCGTGGAGGGTCCCGTGACACAGGCTTGGACCATCAGCGCGCTGCAACAGCACCCACACGCCATCATCGTGGCAGACGACGCTGCAAGCGATGAACTGAAGGTGGGCACTTACCGCTACTTCAAGGACATTGAAAAAGACAACCTTTAAACACCAAACTGACATGAACCTTCATTTAAGTTCACAAATCGTCCTCAACCAAGTGGCTGAGGAGTTCTACAGCCCCAAGTCTGCCATAGAACGCTCCGAAATCACGCGTTTCGAGAAACTTCCTACCGACATATACCCAAAGGCTGAGGATGGCGTGAAAGCCATAGCCGACGCCATTGAGCAAGAGATCAAGGCGAAGAAGCAACAGGGCAAGCAGTGCGTCATCAGCATGGGCACGGGCCAGAGCCTGACACCGATTTTCGACGAGCTGATCCGCCGTCACGAGAACGGCCTGAGCTTCGACAACGTGACCGTGGTCAACGCCTACGAATACTATCCATTGAAGCCAGGAAGCTCGATCAGCAGCCTTCAGCAGCTCAAGAGCCGCTTGCTCGACAAGATCGAGATACCCGTGGGCAACATCCTCTCGCTCGACGGCTTCACCGCACAAGCCGACATCCAGAAGGTCTGCAACGACTTTGAGGAGCGCATAGCCACATTGGGCGGTATCGACATCATGCTCCTCGGCATTGGCCGCATGGGCAACATCGCCACCAACGAGCCTGGCTCAGCGCCTTCATCACGCACGCGCCTCATCCTCATCGACGCCACGTCGCGCGAGGAAATGACAATGAGCTTCGGCGGCCAAGACGCAGTGCCTCCATGCTCAATCACCCTCGGCATGTCGAACATCATGGCATCTCGCAAGATCTTCCTCACCGCATGGGGAGAAGAAAAGGCTGAAATCATACAGAAGACCGTGGAAGGCCCTGTGACAAGCGACATTCCATCAAGCTTCTTGCAGACCCACAACGGTTGCCACGTGGTGACCGACCTCGCCGCCGCCGGCAAGCTCACACGCATCATCCACCCATGGCTCGTGGCAAGCTGCAAGTGGAACGACAAGCTCACAAGAGCAGCCCTCGTCTGGCTCTGCCAGAAGATCGGCAAGCCAATCCTCAAGCTCACCAACAAGGACTACAACGAGAACGGCCTGTCTGAGCTTCTCGCGCTCTACGGATCCGCATACCAGTGCAACATCAAGATATTCAACGACCTGCAGCACACCATCACGGGATGGCCTGGTGGCAAGCCAAACGCCGACGACTCTAATCGCCCAGAGCGCGCCACTCCATTCCCAAAGCGTGTCATCGTGTTCTCTCCGCACCCCGACGACGACGTCATCTCGATGGGCGGCACCATCCAGCGCCTCGTGAACCAAGGACACGACTTGCACGTGGCTTATGAGACTTCGGGCAACATCGCCGTGGGCGATGAGGAAGTGACTCGCTTCATGCACTTCGTCAATGGCTTCAACCAGATCTTCATCGACAACAAGGATGAGACCATCAAGAAGATGTACAAGGACATCAAGAAGTTCCTTGCCGAGAAGAAGGAAGGCGACATGGATACTCTCGACGTGCGCAACATCAAGGGCCTTATACGCCGTGGCGAGGCAAGGACAGCTTGCACCTACAACCACATTCCTTTGGATCACGTCCACTTCCTCGACTTGCCGTTCTATGAGAGTGGCAAAATCGAGAAGCTGCCAATGACAGAGAAGGACGTGGAAATCGTGCGCAACCTGCTCGTTGACGTGAAGCCTGACGAGATCTTCGTGGCTGGCGACCTCGCCGATCCTCACGGAACACACCGCAAGTGCACCGATGCCGTGTTCGCGGCCCTCGACCTTGAGAAGCAAGCAGGAGCAGAATGGCTCAAGCACTGCCGCATTTGGATGTACCGTGGCGCATGGGCTGAGTGGGAGATCGAGAACATTGAGATGTGCGTGCCAATGTCACCGGAGGAGCTCCGCGCAAAGCGCAACGCCATCCTCAAGCACAGCTCACAGATGGAGAGCGCGCCATTCCTTGGCAACGACGAGCGCCTGTTCTGGCAACGCGCCGAGGACCGCAACCGCGGCACCGCAAAGCTCTACAACGATCTCGGTTTGGCTTGCTATGAAGCCATGGAGGCATTCGTGCAATACAAGCCATAACAGAAAGCACAAATCAGATCTCAGGAAACAGCGGTTTCCTAATAAGCACATTTATAAATACATTTGATTATCACATCAATCCCATTCTCCAAGCTTCATGAGAGCACGAGAATGGGATTGTTCTTTAAATGGCATATCGCTACCGTCTTTGGCCTTTTTTCTTGTGTATTCGAAATAATTTTACGCTTAATTCGATTTGTTAATCTATTTTTACTACTTTTGCATCATTCAATTTACATTGAAGCATAAACTGTATGGGTATGGATAAATTCACAAATGACACTATTGGCTGTTTAGAGCTTTCGAAAGGCAACGAGAAAGCTTTTGACAGCCTCTTTGTGAACTACTATCCACGCATACTACGTTTTGCAATGCGCTTTTGCAGCGACGAGCAAGAGGCGGAGAACATCGTGCAAGAGTTGTTTCTTGACTTGTGGGTCAACCATCACCGCTTTGAGAGTGTCGTCAACATTGACAATTACTTGTTTGTCGCAGCACGTAACCTGGCAATGAAATATATTCGCCAGTCGCTAAGGTTCACTGGAGAGGAAGTCACGTCATGCCAAGCCGTGGAAAATTCCACCGCCGATGTAGACTTGTGCTATGAAGAGTTCCGGCAGATCGTCATGCATGAGATTGAGTCGATGCCAGAGCAACGCCGCCGCGTCTTCTTGATGAGCCGTGAGGAAGGCCTGACGAATGCGGACATAGCAAAACGACTTGGCATCAGCAAGCGCACAGTGGAGACGCACATTTCCGCCGCCTTAGCCGAATTGAGGAAGATATTGCCCCTATTCATCCTTTTACCCTTCTGACAATCCTGCCTTATTGTTTCCCGAAGCGCCCTATGGCTTAACCTTAATTAACACACTTGAAATACGTGTAAAATACCTTACTTTACACTATATAATATAGCATGCCAAAACATTATGAACAACGACTATATACATAACGACATGTCTGACGAGCGGTCTTGCGCTGAAGGAGCCTTCCACAGGCTATGGGCTAATACGCCAAACGACATGGACAAGGCGAAGGTAGAGGCCGCCTTGGACGTGTTTCGCGCCAATCGCGTGAAATATAACCGCCGTCGCCAAGTGCTCAGCTTGGCGCTAAAAGCCTTGAAGTATGCCGCATTATTGGCATTGCCCTTAATATCCGCTTGTATGACATATCTATATATGTCGCATAATAGTAAGCTGTATTGCCAAATGGCAGAGCTTTATGTGGCCGACGGTTCGCTTGACAGTCTGCGCCTGTCGGACGACACCAAGGTTACGGTAAACGCCGGTAGCTCGATTGTCTATCCCAAGTTGTTCAACCCATACGCGACTGAACGCAGCGTGTTCGTGAATGGCGAGGCCCACTTTGAGGTGTCCAAGGACCGGAGTCACCCTTTCATAGTGCATGTGGCAGACCTTAATGTCAAGGTGCTTGGCACGCATTTCAGCGTGAAATCATACAGCGGCTCCCCTTGCGTGACCGTCACCCTTGAGGAAGGACTTGTGAAAGTATACGACAACCGCCACACGATGTTATTGTATCCAAACGAGCAGCTCGTCTACGACCGGCGCAATGGCAACATGACCAAAAGCCGCATTGACGCCGTTGCAGCCAACGCATGGACAAAGGGCGAGCTGAACTTCAAGTCGCGTCCACTCGACGAGATACTCGGCGACTTGGAACGAAAATATGGCGTGAATTTCTCGGTTGCAGGTTCCGTGGACATTAAGAAACGCTACACGATGAAATTCAGGCGCGACGAGTCGATAGACAACGTGCTGGCCGTCTTGACAGTCGTGTCGGGCAACATATCGTACAAGAAACAACAAGACAAAATAACTCTATACGCAAGGAAAGGAGGCATATAAAGTACAAAGACGCAATCCATTTTAGAGGCAACACTAAACTATTGTTGAGATTATTACCAACCAGATTTATTAAACCTAAGGCCGCATGGCACGAGGCATTAAACCCACATGCGGCCTTCAATAAATTGACAACATGAAGATAAACAAGAAAATGAGAAACCTTATTGACAGAAGGACGGCGTGTACGCTCGCGCTTTGCCTGTCGATGTCGGTTGCCACGTTTGGACAGAACCAGACCATTCGCCTGACAAAGACCAAGGCCACCGTGGAAAACCTTATAAAGGACATCGAAACGCAGACGAACATGTCTGTCGACTTTTCGCAAAACACCATTAACCCCAAGAAAGTGATAACCGTAGGATCAAGCACGCCTACGCTTTCGTCATTGCTCAACACCATTCTCCGCGGACAGAATTTAAGCTACAAGATAGTAGACCATCACATCATCATCGTAAAGGCGGAGCCAGCGTCAACACCTGCCAAACAAGCGGTGAAGGCTGCCAACGGAACTTATAAGGTTACGGGCAAGGTCGTCGACAAAGACGGTGAGCCTATCGTCGGCGCAACCATCATGGAGCAAGGCACCAAGAACGGCACCGTGACCGACATCGACGGCAACTTTGCCATCAGTGCATCAAAGGAGGCTCCTGTCTTGAATGTTTCTTACATAGGATTCATCCCCCAAGAGGTGAAAACTCGTGGAGGACAGACGACAGTGCACTTGCAAGAGAATGCGCAGAACCTTAACGAAGTGGTCGTTGTGGGTTACGGCACGCAGAAGAAGGCCGACCTCACGGGCGCCGTGTCATCGGTGAGCGGAAGCGAGATTGCGACACGTCCAGTGACCGATGCTACTCAAAGCCTTCAAGGTCTCGTCCCCGGACTGCTCGTGTCTAACGACAGCTCTGGCCGCCCTGGCTCTTCTGGCACGTTGACACTCCGCGGTCAAGGCAACCTCTCCGGCACAGGCCATCCTTACGTGCTTGTCGACGGCATAGAGATGGACCTCTCGGACGTAAACCCCAACGACATTGAGAACATCTCCGTGTTGAAAGATGCCGCAGCATGCGCCATATATGGAGCTCGCGCGGCATACGGCGTGATTCTTGTCACCACGAAGCGCGGCAAGGAAGGCAAAGCACGCATCAACTATCAAGGAAGCGTGGGATGGAACTCACCTACCGTGTTGCCCGACATGGTCAACTCGCTTGACTTCGCCGACTTCTGGAACGCTGGCTGCACCAACGCCAACTCATCGCGCCTTTACAGTCAAGAGAAGATAGAGTTGTTGCGCCAATACATAAACGACCCGAAGAGCGTTGACCCATGGCAGGAACTGTCGTCAACGGCAAGCATGAATCCAGCGTTCGAGAACTCGGAAAGCGGCATCGGCAACGTAGACTACTTTAAGCTCCACTACAAGAATGCGGCTGTCAAGCAGCGTCACAACCTCAGCGTGAGCGGTGGCGGCAAGGCGGCACAGTATTACGTGTCGTCGGGATATTATAAGGAGGACGGACTGTTGCGCTATGCCAACATCGGCTTCGAGCGCATGAACGTGTCGTCAAACATCACGTCGCAACTCACTTCATGGCTCAAGCTCAAGGCTGGATTGAAATTCGCGCACTCAAACCAAAACACGCCGTTTGGCGATGGCGGACTGAGCGACGGTTTCTTCCATTCGCTTGCGCGTTTCCGCCCCACGGTGTCGGTGGTTGACCCCAACGGGCATTTCACCGAGCTTTCAATGATTCCGTACTTGCAAAGTGGAACATACACCAGAACCAAGCGCGACTTCATCAACATGACGGGCGGCTTCGAGATAAACCCGTTCAAGGGATTCAACATCTTCATGGACTATACGTACAAGATCATAGACACACATTACTCCGCGCTCAATGTTGCACCGATGATCTACGCTGCTGATGGCGTGTCGACGTCAAAGGGCGTGCGCTCGGAGCTCGGAGTAACCGCCGACGGCAAGTACACCCGCTACAACCAAAGCACCCATTACCAAACGATAAACCTCTATGGCAGCTATAACTTCTCCTTCAACCAGGAGCACAACTTCACCGTCATGGCTGGTTATCAGGAGGAAAACAACAAGTACGAATACCTGCGCAATGTCATCACCGGCCTTTACTCTACCAAGAACCCTAACGTGGGCATGGGCAGTGGCGACAAGACCGTCACCGACACTCGCAACTCTTGGGCAACGCGTAGCTTCTTCGCACGCTTGAACTACGACTACAAGAGCCGCTATCTGCTTGAGCTGAACGGGCGTTATGATGGTTCTTCGCGCTTTGCCAAAGACCATCGTTGGGGATTCTTCCCGTCGGTGTCGGTGGGTTGGAACCTCACGGAGGAGCCATTCATGGAGGACGCACGCCGCATCATGTCGCAATTCAAAGTGCGCGCGTCAATAGGACGACTTGGCAACCAGGCAGGAGCCGCACTCTACACGTTCGCCTCGACGATGAACCTGAGCAGCAGCCTTGGCAGTTATATCTTCTCAGATGGTCGCCACACTTACCTCAGTGCACCTGGCGTTGTGAACCCTTCTACTACATGGGAAAAGGTTGACAGCAAGAACCTCGGTCTCGACTTCGGATTCTTCGACGGCAAGCTGTCGGGCAGCTTCGACATCTTCCAGCGTGACACCAAGGACATGCTTGGTCCAAGCGTGGACTTCCCCGACTTCTTCGGCGCCACTGCCCCCCAGACCAACAACGCTCAGTTGCGCAACCGTGGATGGGAGTTGTCTCTCACCTACCGTGGAAAGATTGGAAATGACATCAACTACAACATCGGCGGCTCCATCTCCGACGCCACAGCTGAAGTGACAGCATACGAGAACCCCACAGGCACAAGCCCTTCGACCAACTGGTATACAGGCAAGAAAGTGGGCGAAATATGGGGCTACCGCACTGATGGCATCATCCAGACCCAGGAGCAGGCTGACGAATACAACAGCACACACGACAACAGCTTCTTCACGACACAGAAGTGGACGCCTGGCGACATTGCCTTCCGCGACCTCAATGGCGACAAGAAGGTGAACAACGGTAGCAACAAGCTTGGCGACATGGGCGACATGACCATTATCGGCAATACCACGCCACGCTATCAGTACACGATCAGCGGCGGCATCAACTGGAAGGGACTCGGCATGAGCTTCATATTCCAGGGAGTGGGCAAACGCGACTGGGATCCTACAGGCAACGTGTATTTCTGGGGCAGCAGCTCATACGCCCAAGTGACGGTGTTCAAGGAGCATCTTGACTACTGGAGCGAGACCAATAAAAACGCCTACTACCCGAAGCCATACATCAACACGGCAGGCGGCGTGCGCCAGTACAACGCCAAGACATCGGCACACACCACCGACCAGTATCTGCAGAGCGCCGCTTATTGCCGACTGAAGAACCTCACCATAAGCTACGACCTGCCGAAGAACCTCATCCGCAAGGCCGGACTGGAGCAGGTGCGCGTGTTTGTGTCGGGCGAGAACTTGCTTACTATGACACGCCTGAAGGGAATGTTCGACCCCGAAGTGATATTCGCCGAGAACAGCTACAATGCCGAGGGTGGAAAGCAGTATCCTATAAACAAGGTCTACTCGATAGGATTGTCGGTAAGTTTCTAAACGACGGACAGTAAATACAAACAACCTAAAACAACGTGAATATTATGAATATAAGAAATATAACGATTGGACTCGCGTCGGTGTTCTGCCTCACAGGATGCTATGACTTGAACAAATCGCCCGAAGGAGTGATCTCCACAGTGGGCGCCTTCTCGACAATAGGCGAGATGAACAGCTATCTCGACCAGTTCTACGAGACTGCCGTGTATGCCCAAGGATTCGACTGGAACGCCAGCTTCATAGCCAGTGGCGACTTGGCGAGCGACAACATGTCGGGCTCTACGGTGAACACCCGCCTCAATGGCGCGCTTGCCATGAGCAACGCCTCGAAGCTCACCAACTACACGTATATAAGAAATGTGAACTTCTTCCTCAACAACCTTGACAACTGCGAGGAGAAAGGCTCTGCCAGCTACAAGCAGTGCGTGGGCGAAGGCTACTACTTCAGGGCATGGTATTACTTCCAGTTGTTCAAGAACTATGGCGAGCTGACATGGGTAGAGACACCGCTCGACCCTAACGCCGAGGCAATGTATCTGCCAAGGGAAAACCGCACCGTCATCGCTGACCACATATTGGCGGACCTCGACAAAGCAATAGAGAACCTGCAAACACAAAACAACAGCGCGACAATGCGCATCCACAAGGATGTGGCACGCGCGCTCAAGGCAGAAGTGGCACTTTTCGAGGCCACATGGGAGAAATACCACAAGGCAAAGAGCGACGCCTTCTACGACAAGACCGTCACCGACGACAAGATCAAGGAGTATTTCAACACGTGCGTTGCCGCATGCAAGGAAGTTGTCGACCGTGGCGTTTGGCATATCTATTCCACAGGCAACCCGCTCAACGACTATCGCCAGCTGTTCCAGACGGAGGACCTCAGCTCCAACTCCGAGGTGCTATGGTTCAAGCACTACGATGGCACCAACGTGGGTAACAACGTTGACCGCTACCTCAACCAAGGCGGTGGCAGCGCTGGTGTGACAGCATCGCTCGTCGACGACTATCTCACCATCGACGGTAAGCCGTTCACGGGCGACCAGGTGCTCCAGGCAAAGAAAGTGTTTGGCGAGGAGCTGAAGCCAACCGTGCGCGACCCACGCCTCTCGCAGACCGTGTGCATGCCAGGCCAGATATTGCGCCCCGACATGGGAGCATACGTTGTTCCGCCATTGACCGGCTCAAGCTACAACAAGAACGAGACTGGCTACTCGCTGCTGAAGCATGTGCAGATCGACTTCACAGGAAGTCTCGACGCGGAGTATCGTGGCGCTACGCCAGGCATACAATGCCGCTATGCCGACATCTTGCTGAACTACGCCGAGGCCCTTGCCGAGCTTGACGGGGCAGCAAATGCAGCCAAGATCGTGGAAGTGCTGAAGCCTCTGCGCGACAGGGTTGGCATGCCGGCGATGGATTTCGACCGTGAGTACAACACGGACGCGTCATATCCATTCCACGGACTGAACAAGTATATCCAGGCGGTGCGCCGTGAGCGCCGTGTTGAGCAGGCAGCCGAGGGCAAACGACTCACCGACATCTTGCGCTGGGCAGCGGCCGACGAGCTTATCGTTGGCAAATACGCTGTGGGCGCACTGTTCAAGGGAAGTAACCTTGAGAACCATCCGCAGTATGGAGGCAAGTTGGTCTACGACCAGACCTCGGGCAACAACCTTTACCTCTCTGGCTCGCCAACAGACACTTACAGGTATGTGTTGCCTATCGACCCGAAGACAATAGGCAGCGGATGGGGTTTCCGCGTCGACCGCGACTACCTTTTGCCCATACAGCCACGCATGCTGTCGCTCACCAACAACATGTGGAAGCAGAATCCGGGATGGGAATAACCCAACTATAAAAACAAGACTGCTATGAAATTAGACTTTCAGAAAGTCGTGACCACTGGCGTTGTCGCCTTGGGCTATACCGCCCAGGCGCTCGCCCAGTCGGCCAACAAGCCCATGAACATTGTCTACATCATGAGCGACGACCACTCGTACCAGACAATAAGCGCTTACGACAATCGTTTCATCGAGACTCCAAATATCGACTGGCTTGCGCAGCACGGCGTGCGATTCACTAACAGTTTCGTTGCCAACTCGCTGAGCGGCCCGTCGCGCGCGTGCATGCTCACCGGCAAGCACAGCCACGCCAACGGCTTCACCGACAACACCAAAACGTTTGACGGCAGCCAGCAGACTTACCCAAAGTTGCTGCAAAAGGCTGGCTACCAGACTGCCATGATAGGCAAATGGCACCTGACGAGCGAGCCTACCGGATTTGACTATTGGGACATTCTCATAGGTCAAGGCGACTACTACAACCCCGACTTCGTGTGCAACGGCAAGAAGTTGCGCCGTCCGGGCTATGTGACAAACATCGTAACCGACGTCGCCCTCGACTGGTTGAGCAACAAGTGCGACAAGGCAAAGCCTTTCTGCCTGCTGCTTCACAACAAGGCGCCCCACCGCGTGTGGAGCCCCGACACGTGCGACCTCGACCTCTACAACGACAAAGTGTATCCCCTGCCGTCAACATTCTACGACGACTATGAGGGACGACTCGCGGCACAGAAGCAAGAGATGAACATAGCCAAGAACATGGACGTGGTCTACGACTTGAAGATGGCCGACAAGGAGAACGAGATACACTCTGACCCCGAGCTTGAGGAGATGGGACGCATGAACTACAAGCGCATGACCGACTCGCAACGCGCCCAGTGGGACGCCCACTACGACCCGATAATAAAGAAGTTCAAGGAGGCAGGACTCACAGGCAAGGCCCTTGCCGAGTGGAAATACCAGCGCTACATGCACGACTACATGCGCGTGATCCACTCCATCGACAGGAACATCGGCAGGGTGATAAACTATCTGAAGGAAAACGACTTGCTCGACAACACGATGATTGTCTACACCTCCGACCAAGGCTTCTACATGGGCGAGCACGGATGGTTCGACAAGCGGTTCATGTATGAGGAATCGTTCCGCACGCCTATGCTTGTGTACCTCCCTGGGGGCAAGCAGGGCGACGTCAGCGAGATGGTGCAGAACATCGACTACGCTCCCACGATACTCGACCTTGCAGGCGTGAAGATTCCGTCGGACATCCAGGGCAAGTCGTTCCTGCCGCTACTTGAAGGCAAGAAGGTGAAGGACTGGCGCAAATCGCTCTACTACCACTACTACGAGTACCCAGCCGAGCACTCCGTCTGCAAGCACTATGGCGTGCGTACCGACCGCTACAGCCTGATACACTTCTACGACGACGTGAACGCCTGGGAGCTTTATGACCTGAAGAATGACCCTGAGCAGATGCACAACATCTACGGCCAGAAGGGGACGGAGAAGATCACGAAGAAGTTGAAAGACGAACTTCACAACCTTCAGAACCAATACGACGACCCGATCAGGTTCACGCTGAAGGACAACTAAACAAGCTATGCACAAGCATAAACTACTCGATAATAGACTATAAGACCCGTTGACGGAAGTAATGAACGCTTCCGCCAACGGGTCGTTTGCATTAAATATTACACGCATGAAAAAACAATTATTACTCTTCGTGGCGATGCTGCTATGCCAGACATTCGCCATGGCTCAGACGAACGAGAAACCATTTGTCGTACCTGAGCTGACACAATGGACAGGATCATCCGGCACGATGAAACTCTCGGGCAGGATTGTGGTGACCAACAAGAAGCTCATGACAACGGCGCAAGACCTAAAGCGCGACTACTCCCTGCTCTTCGGCAGCGACTTGACCATCACGACCAAGAAAGCCAGCGAGGGCGACATCGTGCTGACAATGAAGCAAGACAAAGCCTTGGGCAAAGAGGGCTACCGCATGTCGATTGGCAAGAACTGCCAGATAACGGCGGCTACGACAACCGGCGCGCTATGGGGCACGCAAACCGTGCTGCAGATGCTGCAAGGACAAAAAGCCTTGCCGTGCGGTGAGGCCGTGGACGTGCCGCAATATGGCATGAGAGGCTTCATGATAGACGTGGGCAGGAAGTTCTTCCCGATAAGCTACTTGAAGAACCTCATACGCATCATGGCTTATCACAAGATGAACACCTTGCAGATTCATCTCAACGACAACGCCTTCAAATACTACTTTGGCAACGATTGGAGCAAGACGCCTGGCGACTTCCGTCTTGAGAGTGAGACATACCCCGGGCTCGCTTCGAAAGACCACTACACAAAGGCAGAGTTCATCGACCTGCAAAAGTTCGCCGAAGGCCTTGGCGTGAACATCATACCCGAGATCGACTCGCCCGCCCACGTGCTGGCATTCACGCACTACAAGCCAAGCTTAGGCTCAAAGGAGTTTGGCATGGACCACTTCAACATCGATAATCCTGAGGTTTACACCTTCATGGACAAGCTCTTCGATGAATATCTCTCAGGAAAGGACCCCGTGTTCAGGGGAAAATACGTGAACATAGGCACCGATGAGTACAACAACTCCACGGAGGACCTTCGCGAGAAGTTCCGCGCCTACACCAATCATTATCTCGACCTCATCAAGAAGTATGGCAAGACTCCGGTATTGTGGGGCGCGCTTAACTTCGCCCAGGGCAAGACGCCTGTCAGCCCGAAAGGCGCCATCATGGGAATGTGGTCCGACTACATGGCAAAAGCCGCCGACATGAAAGCTGAGGGCTGGACCATGATTTGCATGCCCGACGTGACGGTCTACACCGTGCCTTTGGCAGACTATTATCACGACATTCTGCCCAACGACGACATTTACAACAATTGGACACCTGCCAAATTTCAAGACACGACGCTCGCCGAGCAAGACCCACAAATAGCAGGTGGCATGTTCGCCCTCTGGAACGACCTGTATGGCAATGGCGTTACCGTTCACGACGCGCACATACGCATCATGCCGGTGCTTCAGGCAATGGCGGTGAAATGCTGGACAGGACAACTGACCAGCGTGCCCTACTCCACCTTTGAAAGCAAACGCCAACTCCTCGGAGAGGCACCTGGCGTGAACGAGCTCGGCAAGGTGGGCAATGTCGCCATCGCAGAACTGCTACCCGAAAAGCCGCTTAACTTGCAGGTGGATGAAATAGGCTACGGGCACAAGATCTCTTTCAGCATAGAGTGCAAGCCCGAAGAGAAAGGCACGGTTTTGGCGTCAAGCCCCAACGCGGTGTTCTACTTGGCTGACCCTGTCAACGGGAAAATGGGATTCAAACGCGAATACTATACCGACTGTTTCAAGTACACTTTGCCTAAGGAGGGACATGTCGACGTGACAATAGAGAACACGTCAACGTCTACAAACCTTTACATAAACGGGAAGCTGGTAGAGAAACTCGGGCAGGTTCGCATTTACATGGTGAACCCTGAAGACAAGGCGCAACACATGCCTGGCAACTCTTGGCAACTCGAAGGCTACGAGCCAAAACGCAGCATGCGCTATCAGCGCGCGCTATACTTCCCCACTCAAAAGACAGGGAAGTTTAACAGCAAGATCACAAACTTCAAGGTTGAGTAGGCTCTGACAACCTTTCTTTTCACAATGATGAAAAAGATTTGAAAGACATCGGCCTCGCCGATTACATCATAATGCTTTGCAGGGGCGGGCCTTGTGCCCGTCCGCAACCAATGTGGACGCATTGACAAATCCAGCGAGTCATAGAGGTTGCGGACGGGCACAGGGCCCGCCCCTTCACAATGATCAAAATAAAAACTTTTCAATATTCGTCGCAAGCATAGAGGCTTGAGAACACGCTCTGTTTCCAGTCGAAGATCTCATCGTCGCGGAAGAATCGCTTCAGCTCGATGGCGGCATTCTCCTTTGAGTCTGAAGTATGCACAATGTTCTCCTGGAAACTCATGCAGTATCTGCCCCTTATTGTTCCAGGGTCAGCCTTCCTGCCTGTCGTGGCACCAGCGAGAGAGCGCACGGCATCCACGGCTTCCACACCGCTCAGGCACATTGCCACCACTGGGGTAACCATCATTGAGTCTTTCACCCGCTGGAAAAACGACTTGCTGGCAAGGTGAGCATAATGCTCGCTCAAGATCTCATCGTCGAGCTGCATCATCTTCAGCCCGCAAATCTGCAAGCCTTTCTTTTCGAATACGCTGATTATTTCCCCAATCAAGCCTCGCTGCAAGGTGCAGGGCTTGAGCAATACCAAAGTTTTCTCCATAGTATAAGTTTTACGTTGTTTTGATAGTTGTGCGGTAAAGTTAGGCAAAAATCGTGAAACGGCAATGCTTTTTCAGAAAAAAAATCGCAACGTAATGCCTTTGCGAGCGCGGCGCAATGCCAGCGCGATTGTGGCGCAAAGCCATCACGATTGCGGCGTAACCGCATCGCGATTACGCCGCAAGGGAAAAGGGGAATCACCAACGGCGATTCCCCACAATAATTAGCGTCGTTAACCGTTATTCCTCCAACGGGCGCTTCTGCCAATCGTCAGACACATAGCTGTCGGGATAAGTGGTCTCGTTCAGCACTTTCCCCTTGCGTTCACGGATGTAGGTATCGAATCTTCGCTCGCCCTCCTTCAACACGATCACACGTGCGCCACAAGGCAGGTGATTGTAGACGGTGTTGCCGCCTGAGTAGCGTCCATAGGTCAGCAAGACGTTGTGCCACATGACGGAATAGTCGTTGTCGTGATCATGTCCGCAGAACATGGCCATCACGTCGCCACACTCCTTCATCGTCGTGAACATGCCGCTGTTGAAGTCTGGCGAGCATGCTGCCTCACGGCGAGTGCCAATCAAGATGGCATTCTCGTTTCTCACCGCTTCGTGAAACTCCGGCAAGGGTATGTGGAAAAACGCGAGGGCTGGATAAGGCACGCCACCATTCTCCTTTGTGAAAGCACGGCTCTGTTGGCGATACCATTCCACTTGGTCGAGGGTTAGCCAAGCATAAGTGCCGAAGCTCTTATCCTTTGGGAAGCCCTTGGGATAGGCATGGGAATCCATGCAATAAAGAACGGCTGCCGTCTTGCTGCCATCGTGCGACATGACGCGAAGCGTATAGTCGAGTTCTTCTTGCCCAGACAGGTCTGGCAGGAGATTGTTTTTCACCGTGCGCGCGATGTTGTATAGCTCACGGTTGCTCAAATCCGTCGTCTCACTGTCGTGGTTTCCAAACTCGTAGACAAAAGGAACGTTATACTTGGATACGCGACCCAACACGGCAAGCAAGTTCTCCTTGCCAGGCTTGCCCCAAAGCACGTCGCCCGTGAGCACCACCAAGTCGGGGCGCTCGTGCTTAAGCACACTGTCGATAACGCTCAATGCCACTTTCGACTGCACGGAGCCATTGTAGTGAATGTCGGTGAATTGCACTATCTTGAACTCTCCAGCCTTGTTGAAGCGCAGGCTTTGCGCCGAGGCGTGGAGAGACAAGAACAGTAAGCATGCGAAAAATAGTCTTTTCATTTATCCTCTGTTTATAACACTATCTGAGAATCATGACAGGGTCATGCCTTGAGAATATCATTGCAAAGAGTGAAGCACTTGGTCATCATTCTCGGAATGTGGAAAGGTCCCTTGAAGAGGTTTCCCTTGGCGGGTTGCGCCACAGTGCCATCACGATGCAGATAGCCATACCACTCTCCGAAATCCTTATCGGGGAAGTGGGCGTAGGTCCACTCGCTGATCTGGCGGTGGCGATAAAGATACTCGTCGTCGCCCGTGGCAAGGTATGCATAGAGCGACGCTATGATGGTCTCGCACTGCGGCCACCAGAACTTCATGTCCTGGGAATAATCCTGCGGTGGCAGATTCTTGCAATCGCGGAAGTTGATGATGCCGCCATACTCCTTGTCCCATCCCCAGTCCCACGACCAGTTGAAGATTGTCAGGGCAGTGTCAAGCAGCTGCTTGTCCCAATTGCGGTAGCGTGCCTCTTCCATCAAGAACCAAGCCGTCTCGATGCAATGTCCGGGATTGATGACACGAGTGGTATTGGTGTCAATGAACTCGCCGTTGGGACCGACACATTCGAGAAGGGCCTTGAACTCTGGGTGCATGAAATAGCGACGGAGCTTGTCGATGCTCTCATCAATCTGCTGGGTGAGCACGGGAGAGTCGATGACCGCACGAAGACGTGAGCCAACGTTGATCAGAATCATGACAATGCTGTGGCTCTGAAGGTTCACCGAGGGCTCAAACTTCGGCTCAAGGAATCCTGGCGTGCTGAGGAAGCGTTGAGCATCCTGGAAAATCTTCAACGCCCTTTCCGCATAAGCCTTGTCGCCTGTGGCTATGGCATACTCCGACAATGCGATGGCAGCGAAGGTCTCGCTGAAAACATAGCGGCGCTTGCGCAGTTGACGACCGTCTTCCGTAACCGAGAAATACATGTGCCCGTCCTTGTCGAAACAATACTTCTCGAAGAAGTCGATAGTGCTCTTTGCCGCATCAAGCCATTCCTGGTTGTGCTCTACATTGTTATAGGCAAAGGCGCAAACAAAAGCGAAGCGCCCTTGAAACCACACGCTCTTCGTGGGGTCCATCAGTGAGCCGTCGCGGTCGACGCACGTATAAACGCCACCATGCTTGCGATCCCACCCATGCTCCATCCAAAATGGCATGATGTTCTCTGTGAGGTCGCGCTTGTAGCACTCGGCCCATTTACTGATGTACTCTTTCTTATCAATCATAACTTATTAGTTTTTAAAAGTTGTCAAATAGTTGTCGAAACCCGTCTTCAACGCGCTCCAATAGTTATACTGCCTTATGTGGCACAAGTCGAAGACAAAATAACCATCAGCCACGTTGATGATAGCGTCCACGCTCTTCGTCACCGCAGCGCCTTGCCCGCCTTCGGTAAAGCCGGTGGAGTTGCCCACATCCGGACCGCCAACGCATGGCACGTCACCTTTAATCAACTTCATGCCAGCCTTGGCAAAGCCTTGCATGGTCCATTCGCCATCGCCATATATAGCGTCGGTGCCTGCATAGCAACCAATGAAGATGCGATTGAGCGAAGAGAGATAGCTGTATTTCTTATAGTCGCTGTTTGCCCAACTGTATTCCGCAGAAGGGTCGTATTTGCTGCTTGCCCAGTTGACACCGCTTTCTGGCGAATACGAGGAATACCATGCGCCGACATAAGTGCAAAACTCAATATCCTTGTTGACGGAATGGACGGCGTCTGAAGCGCGCTTGACAAAGTCGGCAATGACCTTGGCACGGAACGACAACCAATCCTTGAAATACTTGGAGCTCATGCCACCACTGACCGTTGATGTGCCTGGCTTAATGACATCCCCATAGAAATCGAGATTGCTTACGCCAAGGTAGTCCTGGAACTTCTGCTGGGTATAGTCCGACACGTCGGACAAGAGATTGTCGAAACGGCAACGGTCAAGGCAAATGCCATCGACATCATACTTTGCCAAGTCGGAAACAATGCCAATGACATAATCTTGCACCTCAGGATTCACAGGATTAAGAAACTTCGTGCCATAATAGTTGGCGTCAGAAGGATCGGTCGTCGTAAAGTCCATCTCATTCTTTGGCCCGTCGGCAGTGTTCAAGACGGTAACCCAATCTCTCTTGGCATCATCGCGGAACACGACTCCCTGCTCGCCAAGGCCGTAGGCATAGAGGTTGCCGCCCACGAAGGTGTTTATGCTCGCAGTGACCTTTAAGCCAAGTTTGTGGGCTATGTCGATGAACGCCTGCAAATAATCCCACGAGGCGGTGCGCTCATAGAACTTATACTCTCCATTGTCTGTCCAATAGTCAAGCTTGGTGACCTGTGGGCAGTGGGAGCTCTGAAACAAGACATCACCCATCGTGGGACGCACGTCGACTATAATGTCTGTAAAGCCGGTGTCTTTCAGTTTGGTGAGGTCTTCCTCGATGTTTTCCTTGCTATTGGCAAAGCGTGGGAAATTGGCTGCCGCGTCAATCCACACGTAACGCCGTTTAGCCACGTTAGTTGGTTCTTCATCATTGCCATCCCATGTCCATTTGTTCAAGATGTCCTCTCTTTTCTCCGTACTACATGCGGAGAACACGCCGAGCATGGAGGCAAGGGTCAAAAACAAGAATGTAAATGATAATCGTCTCATAATATCCTTTATTACATTATTTCATTGATAATACGGTTGTTTAGAGCAACCGTATTATCAAGTTAACATTCTGAACATCACTTCTTTATGCAATCCATTTGCAAGCCGCCAAACGACAGGTGAGTGTTGGAAGCGTAGAACACGTAGAGGAAGTAGCCGTCTTCTGAAGGCGTTACCAAGACATCTGCGAAACGACCTCCGGCGGCATAACCCACAGAGCCATACTTGTCTGGTATCTCGTAAACATACTTCAAGGAAGAACTGCTGTCTATTGAGCCTGTCACCGAGGCTGGATTGCTTGCGTCGTAAAGATAGATATGGCCCGTCAATCCCCAATCTGGCCAATAACCCATCTCAAACAAAGCAATGTATCGGGCATTGTTGAATGGGCGTGTGTCGATGGCGCCAGTGTTGTATCCCCAAGCCGCTCCACCGGTATCTTGTACGAGATTTGACGGAGTCTGCCAGTCGGCAAAGTAGTACATTTGGCAAGCGCCGCTCTGATAGTAGTCCACTATTGAGCCCAAGTTGCCCGCGTCGTCAACTGCGCAGACCTTGGCAGCATCGTCTTGACTTCCCCATGAAGCGCCTAAGCCCATCAGTATGTTCTCGGGATTGCCGACCTTGCCATCCTTTACAATCCATCGTATTGCGTTAGTGCAATTGTAAGGAGTGGCTGTGATAATGGCGTTGCCGTTCAAATTGCCTTGGACATGAAGGCGGGCACCAATACCCACGCCAAGTTGGTTGTTGTAAGAAATCAACTTAACGGGAGCCTTCTCCACGTCGTTGGTCATGTAGATGTTAAGCGTCTGCCCGCTTTCCGCGAAGTTGGAGATAAGCATGTTGCCAGCGTTATCGCTTGTGATTGCGCCTGAGGCGTTGGCGTCACCAAGGTTAATGGTTCCGACCTTTGTGCCAGTCGCCTTTCTGAAATACTGAGGTGAGGAGCCATCACCGAGGTTCAGAACCACGTAGTTGCCTATGCAAGCCAACGTTGGGTGTATCGAATTGGGGTCAGACACTCCAAGCGTTGTCATGTCGTTGACAAACAATTCCTTCTCGCTGTCCTTGCGGTAACCATTGTCCACCTTTGGCGGAATTTGTTTGACTACGGTGTATTCGGTCTTGTCCACTCCATTGTCAGCCGTAACTGTAAACTTGAAAGGAGAATTGAAGTCGTGAGGCTTCGACGGGTCAGGGGCAATGGTCGCATGAGGGTCAAGAACCACATCTGCCGTCATTTGCGAAAGATCGTTTGCCGTTACAAGCGATATTGTCTTGGCGTCGTCGTCGATGACTCCATTAAGATCCCCTGGCTTGGCCATGAAACTCTTTATCGCACATTTGTTCAAATGAGTGAGCGAACCCGATATTGTTATCTGGCGCTGCTTCCCATAAGGATCAGTATACACGAACGTGTTCTTCTTCGTAAGGTCGAGTACGCCTAAGCCTGGCGAGAGGAAACAATTGTTCTCCAACTTCGCCGTCACCTTCATCGCCTTCATGTCCTCGGAAGGCACGTAATCGCTTTCCTCTGGGTAATAATAAGGTATAGGTATGACATAGTCGGTAATTTCATTGTTACCCGTCGAAAGTTGCGCCGCGAGCTTATCTTGGTAAGTGCCGCTTGTAAAGTAGGCCGACAGGCTCGTGATGCCTTCTCGGTTAGCGGTGGGTGCCACTTTCTCCTCCTCCGCGCAACCGGTGAACGAAAGAGCGAGCAAAAGCAAAAGCCCTGTATAGAATATGTTGGTCTTCATAATGAATAATCGTTTAATGTTATTACTTCCACTCAGCAAACTGCTCAATGTCCTTGTTGTTGTTCAACTCCTTCTCAGGTATGGGCAGACGATTCATCTTTGCGGGATAATTGAGGTCCTCATCATCCACGTCAACGTAGGTGTAGCGATAAACATCGTCGCCCACTTTCTCTACTTTCATTCCGTGGCGTCTTATCCCTGTAAAAGCGGTTGTCGACAGGCCCCATCTGCGCATGTCCCAATAATAGAGACCCTCATAGGCAAGCTCCACCTTGCGCTCATGACGAAGAGACTCATCCGTGTACGACTTGATGTTTGGCAACCCAACGCGGGCACGCACTTCGTTGATAAGGCTGATGGCCTTGGTGTCGTCGCCTAAATTGTGGCATGCCTCAGCGGCATTGAGCAACACTTCCGCCAATCGGAAAGCGACAAAAGGTTGTGTCGAATTCTGTGTGATGCTGAAGTCGTGGTCTTCGTCAACAAGTTTTCTCAGGTAATAACCCGTTGTGGTCCTGCCCTCTGTCGTAGCGTCTGTTTTCCATTTAGCCCAACCATCTACACCGTCAACATAAGGCTCGATGGTGCGCTTACGCCATGAAGCGCCATTATAAAGGATGGTGGCATGGAAGCGTGGCTCCAGTTCATCGTATGGAGGATTGTCGTATGTGCCTGACTCAGTGTGCCAAGGCTCCCAATCCACCTTTGTGCCGTCTGCCTTCTCATACTCTTCAACCATGTCTTGTGTTGGCGTTCCATATCCGCCGTACATCGTCATTCCAGCTTTTTTATGGTCACCACCAGGTGCATAATACCCGTCAAAATTATGGGTAACGCTCGCGTCGGCACTATAAGAATACATATAGATGGCCTCGGTATTACCATTGGCCTTGAAGGCGTCGCCGTAGTTATCCGTCAGTTTATAACCTTGGGATATGACAGCTTCACTGGCTTCTTTCACGGCTTTCCAGTTCTTACAATAAAGCATTGCGCGGGACATGAGCGCATAGGCGGCTCCGCTCGTCAAGCGGTCATTGTTTGCGGTTGTCTTAGGAAGGGTCTCGCCTGCAAAGGATAAGTCCTTATAGACGAAGTTCCAACAATCCTCAGCATTGTCCAAGGCGTGGTTGGTATTGATCTTTGACAGGTCTTCGTCATATATGATGGCCTGGCCATATCGTTTCAACAACTCGAAATAGTACATTCCGCGGAAGAACCGGAGCTCTCCCTCATATTGCTTTTTAGACGTCTCATCGAAGCTGCTGTCCTTCAATTTGGACAAAGCCTCGTTCACACGACGAATCTCCTCATAGGTCGATCCCCAAACTCCCATGTAGACATCAACATAGCTTGGCGTAAGGACTATGCCGCCATAAGAGATCTCGTTGGGGATATAGTTCTCGGAGTTGTAGTTCATGTTGCCATACTTAAACTCATCGGTGAGACCCTCTGTCAAACCAGCGTAACACTGATAATCACTGAAGCTACCAAGGTTAGGAATGTCGGCATAGAAATAATTGACAGCCAACTCAGCATATTTTGCCTTGCTCCAAACCAACCGATCACTGGCCTGATCTGTGGGAGACATATCCAGGAATTTGTTGCAGGAGCTCAACCCCATGACGGCGACAAGAAGACCTGCTATAAAATATTTCGTTTTCATTATTGCAAAGATAAATAGTTAGAACGTGATGTTGACGCCTCCCATGAAGGTGCGTTGCTGTGGATAGTAACCATTGTTGACACGAGGAGACTCCGGATCAACTCCAGTAGGAAGGCTATCGATAGTAAACAAGTTGGAGCCTTCTGCATATATGCGAACGGTCTCAATGCCGATTGCCATTGTCCAAGCCTTAGGCAAAGTATATCCTAACTGTATAGTCTTAAGCCTAATGTAATCACCCTTCTTGTTCCAAAACGTTGAAGCCAAACCATTGTTGCCTCCATGCGATACGGTGCCAAGCGTAATGCGTGGATATTGGGCATCTGGATTCTCTTCACTGTAAGAGTTTTGGACAAGCCAAAGTGGCGAGTTGGCTCCCTCCTTAAAGGTCTGGCTCCAAACCGTGTTGTCGTCATAGCCATTATAATAGGTTCCTAACAACGAGACATCAAACTTGAAACCGCCAGTGAACTGAGCGTTGAAATCGAATCCATTCCAACTTGCGCCGAGGTTCAAGCCAGCCATAATCTTCGGCCGGTTGCTTCTACCGAAACGGCCTCTGTCCTGCTCGTCGATGACGCCATCGCCGTTAAGGTCCTTGTATTTTATGTCGCCAAGATTCGGGCGCGTGCCGTACCATGCAGAGTTTGTGATTTCATCTTCTGAACGATAGAGTCCATCAGCGAGCCAAATATACGTGGCATCCACGTCCGTGCCAACAACCTTTCTCCACGACTGCGTGTTTGGATCATCCGGGTAACGAAGCCACTTGCTCGTTGCCCATGTCATGTTGAGACTGGCTGAATAGTGGAAAGGTTTGCCGCCTACGTTGAACTTGTTGCGATGCGACACCGTCCACTCAAGACCATAGTTGCTGTATCGGTTGTAATTCTCATATGTGGAATAATAGCCGCCCATGGATGGAGACTTGTCTCCTCCCATATATGTAAGAATGTCATAGTTGAGATTGTAGAACCAATCAAACGACAAGCCTAACAAGCCATTCCACAATGTCGCGTCAAAACCGGCATTGGTTGAGCGCGTCTTTGCCCAAGTAAGATTTGGGTTCGCAATGCCTGAAGTATAGAGCGAACTTACTATGCTACCGCCTATCACGCGATTGGCACCAAAAGAATATGTGCTAAGGTAAGAAAAAGCACTAACATTGTCGTTTCCAAGCAAGCCAACGGAAGCACGAATCTTAAAGTCGCTCAACCACGAATGAGTGCCTTCCATGAAAGCCTCATTGGAAACGCGCCAACCTGCGGAGAAAGACGGGAAAAATCCCCAGCGCTTACCGGCTACGTTGCCGCTGAACTTATAAGAGCCATCGTAACGACCGCTAAACTCCGCAAGATAAGTGTCAGCATAGTCATATTTCATACGGAAGACGTAACCGGCGGTACGAGAGTGAGAACTGTACCCGCTCACTGGATTTTCCTTAACGGCAGTGCCAAGACTTATCTCGGGCAACTCCGCAAACGGCACCTTGTAAGCATAGGCAGCCATTGAGCTCGACTTGTAGTCGCGTCCCTCGACCAACAACATAGCGTCAACATTGTGTTTGCCAAACTTACGGGCAAACTCAACGCTAAACTGCCCCACGAGTTGTTCTGTGGTATACTGACCGTCTGCCACATGATTAAGGTTTGACGACACATCACGCGGATCTTCAAGCAGCACGAAGCTACCGGAAGATAGATCTTTCGAGTAAGTTTGATAAGGAGTGTCGAGATTCTTGTTCTTGGACGAAAGATAGTCGTAGGAACCCGTTGCTTTAAATTTCAGTCCAGGAAGCCAAGGCGCGGCATATTCAATTGCGAGATTCGTATTAATCTCCGCGCCGCGCGTCTTCTTGTAACCAGAATCGTAGATTCCAGCCAAGGGGCTATAAGCCACAGAAGCATTGTTGGGAACCGTGGCTGTGTATAAGCCATTCCACGTCTCGGGCAGATAAGGACGCATCATGATGGCTTGGTGACCAATGGATAGCCAACCAACCTCACCACTTCCGCCACTTCCATCATCGGCGCCACCAGAGGCATAACCCGGAGTGTGCTTGCGCGTCACTGTACCTACCGAACCGAACTTAATGGTCCAGTCGCGACTAACCTTAGCCGTGATATTCGTGCGAAGATTGTAACGACGGTAGTCGAAGTTGTCGATATTTCCCTTCTGGTTCATGAAACCGGCTCCAACATAGTAGCTCACGTCCTCTGTTCCACCTTGAAGCGAGACGTTGTGCTTCATGTTAGTGCCAGTACCGAACACCTTATCTATATAGTCCACATTGTCCCAACCATCCGAAGGATCGCCATTGAGCATGGCTTCTATATTCGCCTTCGTGAATATTGGCGTATAATCCTGCCTGTTCTTTACCGTGCCACTGGCGAGCTTGTCCATATAGTCCGCCATGTTGTAATAATAGGCATATTCGGGACCGTTCATGAACTTGGGGAAGTTGGCATTTACTGAGATGCCATACTGGCCATCATAGCTTACCTTAGGCTTGCCCTTTTGACCGGTCTTGGTTGTGACGATGATAACGCCTCCTGCGGCGTTGAGACCATATACGGCAGCGGCAGAGCCATCTTTAAGCACTGAAACGCTCTCAATGTCGTTGGGATCAACATCGTTGATGGAACGGGGCATGCCGTCCACAATATAAAGTGGCGCGTATTGTGAACCACGAATGCGAAGACTTGCCTGGTCGTCGCCTGGCTCTCCAGACACCTGAACAGATGACAAGCCTGGAAGCTTACCGCCAAGAAGACTGGAAATATTCGTTGAAGGGCCCTTGAGAAGCTCATCGCCACGCATCGCCGAGACCGCTCCGGTAAGCGACTGCTTCTTTGCGGTGCCATAACCCACGACCACAACATCGGTCAGCGTGGAGGCATCCTCTTGCATGGTTACATCCACAAGGCTGCGTCCGCCAACCTTAACTTTTTGCGGCTTCATGCCAACATAAGAGAACACAAGTACGTCTTTTCCAGACGCCTTGATAGAGTAGGATCCATTGATGTCCGTGACCGAGCCGACCTTTGCCGAGCCACTCACCTGAACGCTCACACCTGGCAAAACATCACCGGCGGCATCCGTCACAGTACCTTTCACAACATTTTGAGCAGCAATAGGTAGAGTAGTCCACAAGAAAGCCACAAGTAGTGTCGCGAAAGCCTTTGCAAGCATGGAATGCTTCATAACTGTCTGTTGTTCCATCGACTTTCAAATTTAGCGGTTAATAAATATTATTGTTTAGTGTATCTATCGGCAAAGAAAGGTAATATTTTCCAAATACACAATTTTTTTTGATTTTATTTTTATATTTAAGAAAAAACTTTAAAGAATGCTTGTCATATAAGCAAAATAGTTGTAAATTGCGAGCGATTTAAGAAAATTAGTCACACATTATTATATATGTGCCCAAACAGGGCATTGATGGAAATGCATTAATCCTTATGGCGACGTGTTACGCAAGACACCTGCCATAGCTAAAACAAGACAATATACTAACAAGCTAATACTAAGCAATATGACTAATCGCAGAGACTTCTTGAAAGAAGCGTTACTCACGGGTGCCGCAGCCATGGCCGCGCCGATACTCGCGAAGGGTGAAAACACCATTGCCCCACAGCTCCACGAGACGGGCACAAAGAGCAGCACGGGACTTGGAGGCGAGCTCATCGTGCCGAAGGCAAAAGGCCTGCAAATCACTGGTACTTTTCTTGACGAAATATCCCACGACATACCTCATCAGAACTGGGGCGTGAAGGAATGGGAGCAAGACTTCCGCCACATGAAGGCAATAGGCATCGACACCGTGATCGTGATCAGGTGCGGATACCGCAAGTTCATCACCTACCCATCAGAATACTTGATGAAAAAGCACGGTTGCTACATGCCGTCGGTCGACCTCATTGACATGTACCTCCGCCTTGCCGACAAATACGACATGAAGTTCTACTTCGGCCTCTACGACTCGGGCCACTATTGGGACACGGGCGACATGTCGTGGGAGATTGACGACAACAAGTATGTCATCGACGAGGTATGGAAACGCTATGGTCACCACAAGAGTTTCAAGGGATGGTATGTCAGCACGGAGATCTCACGCCAGACCAAAGGTGCCATTCCAGCCTTCCACACCATGGGCAAGCACTGCAAGGATGTCTCAAACGGCCTGCCCGTGTTCATCTCGCCTTGGATAGACGGCAAGAAAGCCGTGATGGGCACCGGCAAGATGACCAACGACCAGGCTGTAAGCGTGCAGGAGCACGAACGCGAATGGAACGAGATTTTCGATGGAATACACGATGTCGTGGACTGCTGCGCGTTCCAAGACGGACACATCGACTACGACGAACTCGACGCCTTCTTCTCCGTCAACAAGAAGCTCGCCGACAAGTATGGCATGCAATGCTGGACCAACGCCGAGACCTTCGACCGCGACATGCCCATCCACTTCCTGCCCATCAAGTTTGACAAGCTACGCATGAAGCTTGAGGCTGCCAAGCGTTGCGGCTACGACAAGGCCATCACGTTTGAGTTCTCCCACTTCCTTAGCCCGCAGTCGGCATACATTCAGGCTCACCATCTCTACGACCGCTACAAGGAATACTTCAACATTAAATAAACCCAAACATGAAGACCGTTAAATTAGGCTACGTATTTTTCCTTGCCATCGTAGCGGCGTTAGGCGGCTTGCTCTTCGGCTACGACACGGCTGTCATCTCGGGAACCATCGACGACGTGGTGGAGCAATTCAACCTCGACGTACTGCAACAGGGTTGGTATGTGGGCTGCGCGCTCATCGGTTCCATCTGTGGCGTTGCCATGGCAGGCATCATGAGCGACCGGCTCGGACGTCGCCCCACGATGTTCATCTCCGCCGCACTGTTCACCCTCTCGGGCATTTGCTGCGCCATAGCGCCCACATTCCAGTTCCTCGTGGCGGCACGCATCATTGGTGGTTTGGGCATAGGCATCATCTCCGTGGTGGCGCCGGTCTATATCTCTGAGATTTCCATCACGCGCTATCGCGGCCAGCTCGTGTCGCTCTACCAGCTCGCCGTCACGATAGGTTTCCTTGCGGCATACGTCGTCAACTACCTGCTGCTCAACTTCTCGCATACCAGCCACTTCGACAACAGTTGGCTGCAGCTCATCTTCGTCGGCGAGGTTTGGCGAGGAATGTTGGGCATGGAAGGCCTGCCGGCACTCTTCTTCCTCATCATTCTTTTCATCATCCCTGAAAGCCCGCGCTGGCTCATCACGCAAAACAAGGACAGCAAGGCCGTCAGCATCTTCGGGAAGATCTACACGCGCAAGGAAGACGTGGATAAACAGGTTGCCGACACGAAGTCGACCATTGCCGGCGAGACAAAATCGGAATGGAAACACCTGCTCCAGCCGGGCATTCTCAAGGCCGTCGTCCTCGGTGTGTGCATCGCCATCCTGGGGCAGTTCATGGGCGTGAATGCCGTACTCTACTATGGTCCATCCATATTCAAGGACGCGGGCATGAGCGACCCGCTCTTCTGCCAAGTGCTTGTTGGCATCGTCAACATGCTCACGACCGTGCTCGCCACGTTCATCATAGACAGGGTTGGCCGCCACAAGCTCATCTACTACGGCGTGTCGGGCATGATTTTCTGCCTCATCATGATAGCCGTCTACTTCTCCTTCCACGAGAGTTGGGGCTTGGGCGTGTGGTTCATGCTCACCTTCTTCCTGCTCTACGTGTTCTGCTGCGCCGTGAGCATCAGCGCCGTGGTCTTCGTCCTGCTCTCCGAGATGTACCCGAACAGGGTGCGCGGCTTGGCCATGTCGATAGCGGGCTTCGCCTTGTGGATTGGCACTTACCTCATCGGGCAACTCACGCCGTGGATGCTCGAGAACCTGAGGCCAACCGGCACGTTCATCCTCTTTGCCGTGATGTGCGTACCTTATATTCTCATCATGTGGCGCTGCATACCGGAGACCGCCGGCATGTCGCTGGAGGATATTGAGCGGTACTGGACTAAGCAAGACGGCGGAAAAAGCGAAAAAGGAGAATGACAACAAACGACTTCTCTAATGGCTACAACCTGCCTCCTCGACGTGCCCACTCGCTGGACGCGCTGAGGGGGTATGCCATCATGACCATGATTCTCGCCGCCACGGAGGCTTTCGGCTTACTGCCCACATGGATGTATCACGCCCAGGAGCCTCCACCAACCCATGTCTTCAACCCACACATCTACGGCATCACGTGGGTTGACCTCATCTTCCCGTTCTTCCTCTTCAGCATGGGAGCTGCCATTCCCCTTTCCTTAGGACGGCAACTGGAGAAAGGCGTGGGCAAGTGGACGCTGCTGAAGAAGACCGCCATACGCTGGCTGAAGCTCACGTTCTTCGCCATCTTCGTCATCCACGCCTATCCTTACATGCTGGGCTATCCGGCTCCGTGGATGAACCAGGCGGTGGCAGTCGTCGCCTTTGCCCTGATGTTCTTGCTGTTCATGCGCAACCCGTTCCACCTCAGCAGATGGGGCGACCGCACCGTGAACGGCCTTGCCTACGTTGCCGCCATCGCGTTGATGCTGCTTCAGCCATACGCCGAGGGCAAGCCGTTTGCGCTCGCCGACGAGGACATCATCATGCTCATTCTAGCCAACGTGTCGCTCACGGGCGCCATCATCTATCTGCTGACGCCTCAGAAGCCCATTGCCCGCCTCGCCGTCATCCCACTGCTCATGGCGTTTTTCATGTCGGCAAAGACGTATGGTTCGTGGCAACAAGCCGTGCGCGACTTCACCTTCGCGCCGTGGCTATACAACATCGCCTACCAGGAATACCTGCTCATCATTATCCCTGGCACCATTGCCGGCGACCTCATGACGCGCTGGCTGAGAAAGCCGTCAGCATCCCGGACAAAGGCAAAAATCAAGTCCGCGCCCATGACAGCGCTCCTGTCGCTCGCGCTCATTGTAGCCAACGTCGCAACACTCTATTGCCGCGCTTTGCTTGCGGGCCTCGTCGTCTCTGCCATAATCCTCGTGCTCCTTTGGCTGACTCTGAGGAAGGCAGGCGCCGAGCAGGAATATTGGCGCAAGCTTTTCCTTTGCGGCGCCTACATGCTTGCCTTGGGTCTCATGATCGAGGCATACGAGGGAGGCATACGCAAGGACGATGTCACGCTTAGCTATCTCTTTGTCACTTGCGGCTTGGCATTCTTCGCCTTGCTGCTATTCACCATCGTCTGCGACCATTACCACGTGCGGTGGCTGAGCGAGCCTCTGGAGCTCGTAGGGCGCAACCCGATGGTGGCTTATGTCAGCAACGGGCTCGCCGTCATTCCCCTACTGCAGTTGTGCCAAGCCTATCCTCTGCTTACGAGCCTCTGCGACACGCCGCTGTTGGGTTTCCTTCAGGGTGTCGTGCTCACGGGCTTGTGCATGCTGCTCACCGCGTTTTTCACGAAGAGGGGAATGTATTGGAAGACTTGA
>CAVHEN010000017.1:0-58686 GCA_963635115.1 Oscillospiraceae bacterium
CAAATGACACTCGGTATGATGCTTGCCGTGCAATACATCATCGGACAGCTCAACTCACCAGTGGAGCAACTGATGAACTTCTTCTATTCCCTGCAAGATGTGAAAATCAGCTTGGAGCGTATCAACGAGATTCACCAGATGGATGATGAGAACGGAAAGGAAGGTTTGCTGACCTCAATAGAGGAAAAGAACGAGGGCATTGACATCAAGAACATCATGTTCAAGTATGACCCACACGCTTTGCGCAAGACCATAGACGATGTGAGCATCCATATTACGCAAGGCAAGGTAACGGCTATCGTTGGCGCATCCGGCAGTGGAAAGACCACCCTCATCCGCTTGATGCTCGGCTATTATCCTGTCTTGGAAGGACAAATCAACATTGGCAACACCGACATCAACAAGCTCAACAAGAAGTGGTGGCGCAGACAATGTGGCGTTGTCATGCAAGATGGCATCATCTTCTCTGAGAGTATCGCCCGCAACATAGCCGTCGACGATGGCGACATAGACAAGGAACGATTGCTGAAAGCAGCCGAGATAGCTTGCATCAAGGAGTATGTGATGGCTTTGCCCCTGAAGTTCAACACAAAGATTGGACGCGATGGCGTGGGACTGAGCCAAGGACAGAAACAGCGCATCTTGATAGCAAGGGCGGTTTATAAGAATCCTGACTATATCTTCCTCGACGAGGCAACCAACTCGCTCGATGCCAACAACGAGAGAAGCATCGTGGAGAACCTGGATAAGTTCTACAAGGGCAAGACCGTCGTGATAGTGGCTCATCGCCTAAGCACGGTGAAGAATGCCGACCAAATTGTGGTCATAGACCATGGCAAGGTCGTTGAGACAGGCAACCACGAGACTTTGACCGCCAAGCGTGGAGCATACTACAACCTGGTGAAGAACCAGTTGGAATTGGGCAACTAAAATGCTTTTGACATGGAACAGAAAGAAAGAGAAGCAGACAACATCGAGTTGAGAAGCGAGAAAGTAAGAAACGTGATAGGCGAGGTTCCTCCTCGCCTGGTTCGTGTGGGGACGGTTGTCATCACGATAGTAGTCCTTGTTCTCGCAGTAGTGTTTTACATGATTCTATATAGGCAGAAGTTGATGTAGGAACATTCATCTACAATAAAACGTTATGTCACATGAATACGGATAAGTCGTGTAACCAAATCTTGATTCCCGTAGGTGGGTCATCGTGTCAGTTTTCCCCCCGTCGCCTTTGCACCGTAATCGTGTTGCCTTTACGTCGTAATCGCGATGCCTTCACGTTGGAATCGCGACGCCCTTACGGCGTGAGGCCGAAACGACATGATTCGTGCGAGCGTGTGGCATGATTTGCAGGGTCGTGTGATGTGATTTGCAGGCTGCGGCACCTGTGGTCATCAGCAACCCGAATAGCACGCCAACGATGGTGTCAAAATGGTAGAATTCTAATGGCTATCCATCTTCTAAAATGTCTTCATGAGATGTTTTTTTAGACCTGTTTTTATCTAATGAAAAATGTATATTATTGATTATCAGTATTGTTGTGTGAAATGTTAAGGAAGCGTTTTTAGGCCTTGTCTTGGGTTCTGTATAAGAAATGTTTCGTATTTTTGCATGTAAAAAGCATATGGTTGTATGAGAAGAGGAACGTTATACGTAATCTTAGTTTTTGTGATAGTATCAGTATTTGTTTCCTGTCATCAAAACTACAAAAAGGAATTAGACTTGGCTTATTCGTTGACAGGCTCTAACCCAGATAGTGCCTTGGTGCTTTTGGGTCATATAGCTCAAGAAAAACTTTCTGAAGAGGAAATGGCGAAGTATGCGCTTATTTATTATATGGCGCAGGATAAGTCTGGCTTGGATGTGGATAACGATTCCTTGATTCGCATAGCCTATGATTGGTATGTGGAGCACCAAGACGATTCTCTTTATGCGTCATCCTTATATTACATGGGAAAATGTTTTTTGCTCAACGATAGCATTGAGCAGGCAAAGGCATGTTTGGAAAAGTCGTATTCCTTATCAGGTAGCCTTCACGAGATGTCCTTGAAATGCTTGGCATTGGATAAGTTGATAGAAGTCGAGGAGCAGTTGGAGCCTAATAAGGCATTGAGATATGCAAGGGCTTTGCTGAAGATGTATGTTTCTATGTCAAATGTAAGCGTATATAATAAGGTCGTTGCACATTTGAGATTAGGTGAGAATATCTGTTCTGTTGATAGTTTGAAGCGTGCTTTAGATGAGGAGAAAAAAGCATATAGGTTGGCGATGTCCGCTAACGATAAAGAGTTATTATCTTATGTATGTCAGGACTTGGCTAATACGTTTGAAGACTTAGGTGAAAAGGATAGTTGTTTGTTTTATGCTCAGCAAGCTTATAGTTTAAGAAGTGTTGATAGATTTTCCTGTCAATTGATGTTGGCTTCTGCTTATATTTCTGTAGATTCCATAAAGCAAGCTTTTTCTTTATTGAAACAAGCAACACCCAAGACTGCGGAAGAGCGTTATTCGGTATTTTATATGCAAGGTAAAGCGGCAATGAAGCTTCAAGATTACAAGTTGGCAGAGATTTATAGTGACTCAGCATGTTGTCATTTGCAAGAGATGTACAGGTCTGCATTGCAAGCCAAGATTACCTATTATTCTTCTCTTTCGAAGAAAGACAGCGAAAGAACCAAAATGCAAGGAAAGGCAGAAATGCAGCAAACAATATTTGGCTTGGCAGCGCTTTTGGGTTTGATAATCATTTTATTTGTTTTGTATGCTTATTGGTCGTATCGAAAACTGTCATTAGCTCGCATAGCTCACGAACAGGAAATATTCAGTCAAAAACAGAAAATGGTGGAGAAGCTACATCAAGAAGAACTCTCACATAGGGATGTGCAATTGTCAGTAATGCGTAAGTTTCTGCAGAAGAAGATAGAGGTCGTTGAAAAATTAAACACGAGCGTTCCCAATGAGAGTAAGCATATAGTGCTTTCCGATGATGATTGGGCAGAGTTGGAAGTCTTCTTGGATAGTGTGGAGGATTTGTTCGTGACAAGACTAAGACAAGAACATCCGAATCTGACTCAGACGGATTTGAGGTTAATGATGCTATTACGTTTGAAGCTATCCCAAAAAACTTTAGCATCCATCTATTGTGTTAGTGAGAAGTCTATCAAGCAAAAGTTGTTCTTGTATAAGGATAAGGTTGGCATTAAAAACAAGCCTTTTTCGCTTCGTGACTACATAGAAAACTTCTAATAATAGGGATAACATAGCACTTTTTAGACCTTGAAAATCTGCTGAAAAATTGTAAGTGATTAGAACATAGAAAGATATGAGGTTTTTGTAATGGTGGAGATATAGACCTGCTTTGTTTGGATGTAACCGAAAAACCATGTAATTTTACAACCGAAATTCAATAACGTCTAAATGTTTAAGAATATGAAGAAGATAAATATCTTTATTTCGTTTTTGCTGTTCTTGCTATTTTATAGTCAAGTGAATGCTCGAGACGTTCAAAAAAGCGCAGGATATTCCTATGTACAAAAAAAGAGCACATTTAGGAGCGCGTAAAACAGAACCTACTGTTATCCCATAGCTTGAGCAAATCAGCTTGCTGTTAACGTAAGTAATTATGTTGACATTGTAAACACTTGTGTCTAAAATGTTAATAGAAACCTTGTTATTGGTCCGTCAGCATTATTGTTTTTGTCGACTAAAATTATACTTCCAGACGAAACTGGCACAAAGCGCATACTTTCCCAAAAGCGATAAAATCGGGGGGGGGTAATGAAATGTTGAACTTCAAAATTATTGAAATTATGAAGACAAATGAAATTGAAGGTAAGCTTGATGTTATGGAACTGATGGCTGTAAAGGGTGGCATTGATGGTATTGATGTTGAATGTAAAGCACAAGACAGTGGTGTTATCTGTACTAGCGGCGCTGTTGCTATCTAAGGTCTATCACTGACAAAGCAAACTAACGTTTAAAAAGGCAAGAAAGCGTGTCGCATAGTTTGTGTGACACACTTTCTTAAAATAATTCTCATGATGTCACAGAATGAAATATATGTGTTAAATCCAGACTATCACTTTAAGAGTGATGGGGATCGAATCGTTATGTATTCTAAAAAGCAAGTTTCCTCAATTAGCTCTTCTGATTGGGTTAGCTTTGTGCATCCGACACAAGCTCAAATTTTAAATGCTTTTTCAAGTAAAAAAACGATAGGTGAGCAATGTAATTTACTTACATGTAAATATGGACTTTCAAAGGAGCAAATTCTTGGGATGCTCTCTCCATATATAGAGAACGGAAAAGTTATCTATACAGTTTTTGGAGATAATAAAATATATTTTCCCAAAAATGTTTTATTAGCATTAGATAAAGTGGAAGGGGCTTTCAATGAAAGTGCAAACAATGTTGTTCATGTTGATAACCAAAATATTAACTTGAAACAAGACAGAATGCATACTGCACCACAAAGCATCTTATTAATGTTGACTAATAAATGTATGACCAATTGTAAGTATTGCTATGCCGATAAGAATACTAAAAATATCCCTATGAGCACAGATGAGTTATTACATCTGATAGATGATGCCAAACGTTTAAAGATGTCTTATATAGATGTAATAGGCGGTGAGATTTTTTGTCGTAAGGATTGGGATATAATAATCAAAAGGATTGTGGACAATGGACTTATGCCAAACTTTATATCTACAAAAATGCCTATTGCTGAAGAGACTATCAAAAGGTTAAAAGATACAGGATATAACAATGTTGTTCAAATATCTTTAGATTCTTTGGATGAGCAGGTTCTGCATACATTGATTAACTGTAAAGTTGGTTATGTAAGCAATATGAAACAGACTATTGCTAATTTGGGAAAATATGGCTTCAAGGTACAATTCGATACAGTTTTGACAAAGTTGAATGCTAATTGTAAAAGTCTTAATCAATTATTTCTTTTCATTAGTAAAGTTTCGAATTTAGAATATTGGGAAATAAGAATACCTGAGGTTTCTATATATACTCCAAAAACTTATAAGGAGGTAAAGGCGAGTAAGGATCAGTTGCTGGACTGCATCGATTATATAAATGAAACGCTTAGACCAAAAGCACAGTTCAAACTTTTTTGTAGTGATAATTGTCTAGAAGAACATTTAGGAGAGGGCAAAAATAGTGACGCACATTTTTATGGAGGAAAATGTATCATGTTAAAACAGTTAGCATTTGTTTTGCCTGATGGAAAAGTCAGTGCATGTGAACAACTATATTGGCATCCTCAGTTTATCATTGGAGACCTGAGAAAGCAATCTATTGAGGATATTTGGAATTCTCCAAAGGCATGGGAATTATTCAACTTAAGTCAAAGTGCATTTCGCAAAGAAAGTGCTTGTTCGCATTGTAACATTTTTGATTATTGTAACTTAGAGAATCATCGTAGATGTTTCGTCAAGGTAATCAAGGCTTATGGACAGGATAAGTGGGATTATCCAGACCCGCGTTGTCAATACGCTCCAAAAGTAACATCTGATTTGTTGTATTAAAAAGTTTCAGGAATGAATTTTCAAAAGACTATAATATTTATTGTGAGTTTATGGTTGTGTGCATGTAATGTTTCTGCTCAACAACTTAAAGGCAAAGTCATTAGTGATGATGGAAGCGCAATCCCCTATGCTAATGTGTTCTTGTTGTCTCAGCAGGATTCATCTTTCATTAGTGGCACAGTAAGCAATGAGGAAGGACAATTCATGTTGTCTCCTTATACTAAAGGTGATATTGTTAAGGTTTCAGCTATAGGCTATTCCGTATGTTATTATGCCTGTAAAGGAGATACTTTAGGTAGCATAGTTTTAAAGGAAAATGCGAATCAACTTAATGAGGTTGTAGTAAAAGGACATCGCAATTATGTGAAGACAACCAATATGGGATTAACGGTATCTATGATCGATAATCCATTAGCGAAATTAGGCACAGCCTTAGATGCGATCAAGCAAATGCCTTTGATAGATGCGGTGGGGAATAACATTTCTGTCTTGGGAAAAGGAACGCCTGTGTTTTACATAGACAATAGAAGGGTAAGAGATGAAAATGAATTGTCGCAACTGTCTTCGCAAAACATAGAAAAGGTAGAGATAATCACGAACCCTGGTGCAAAATACGAGGCTGATGTAAAATCTGTCATTATTATACACACAAAGAAAAAAGAATTAGGTTGGGCTGGTATTGCAAGAGCTTCGGGAGTTTTTTCGGAAGTCTCTCATGGTATGGCAGACATGGATTTGTCATATAATAGTGATAAGGGATTTGGCTTTTATGTCAATGGAGATTATGCAGGAAATGGTTTTAAGCAAAAAGGTTATATATTAGAGCAATTTAATGACAATTTAAATACTACAAAAACAGATGGAAAATATAGTCGTTGTTCTCAGAACTTCAAATTATCGGTAGGCTCAAGCTATGACTTTGGTGACAATTCTCTTGGTGTTAGGTATGAATTTCGCAGGACTCCAAGTGATAAATACAACACTCGTAATGTAATTGAAACAAATGTAACCTTGGTTTCGTCGAATCTGAATTCTACGAACGAGCAGTTTAGTCAAAGTTCACGGCATAGTTTAAATTCTTATGCTGTGTTTAAATTTGGCAAGATGAAAAATTATGAGTTTACCGCAGATGTTGATTATGTCCACAACTTGTCTTGCAATTCTTCTGATGTAGAAGAATCAGGGGATTCATATAAAAATAATATAGCCACGGCAAATAGTGCAAAGAATAATTTAATTGCAGCAAAGGCTAATTTGAATGCTCGTTGGAAACACGTGAATCTAGATCTGGGTGGACAATACTCTTTTACAAGAACGCAACAGGCGTTTAATGGAGATATTACTGAAGCAAAGAATTACTTTGAAGATTCCTCTGATGAGGAAAGGCAACATTTGTCAGCTGGTTACATTGCTGCTAATTGGAAAATAAGCAAAAGGTGGAGTTCCAGGGCAGAGCTACGTTTGGAATATACGGACTTTTCATATTTGGAGAATGGAAAAATAGTGCCAGAACAAACTAAAGGCTTTACAGATTGGCTTCCTTATGTAAGCATAAATTACCAGGATGGAGATTATGGATTTGGCTTGTCTTATAATACGGCGGTTGTCCGTCCTAGTTACAGTATGTTGGCCAATTCATATACCTATAGTTCTCATACATTGTGGTTTATGGGAAATCCCTTGTTGAAATCTGAGTTGGATAGGAATTTGGAATTGAGTCTTAATTATCGTAAAACTAGTTTGGCATTCACCTACGTACATTGTATGCGAGAGATAGCTTCTGCATATTTCTATTTAGCGGATCAGCAGATGAATGTTTATAAAATGATAAATCTGCCCAATTATAATTATTTTCAGATAACTATAGGGCAAAGGTTCAATATAGGCAAATGGCATCCTTCTTTGTATGGACTATTAAAAGTTCAGAACTTAAAATATGGAGAGCCAGAGAATTCATATAATAAACCTCGCTTTCGTATTGTTATGCGCAATCGCTTTGATTTGCCATGGAAAATATATGGGTATTTTGATGGAACGTGGATAGGTAGCGGAAATTCTTCAACCAATTTCACCAAGAATAGAGTTATGCTCGATATGGGATTGAATAAGAGTATAGGTAATTGGGCGTTTACTATATACTGGAATGATTGTTTCAAGTTGTGGTGCCAAGAAAACTTGGTTGAGACCAACGGGGTGTCTTATTACCAAAATTTGAAAGGGGCAAATCACAATGTATTTGTTAGTGCGACTTATACTTTCAATAAAAAGAAAAGCTATAAAGGAAAAGGTGCGGCACAAAGTGAAGTAAATCGTTTGTAGGACGATGAATATAAAACATTTGATATGTTTTCTCTCCCTAACTGGAGGAACGCAAGAAGCAGATAAGCAATACTTGATTGGCCAATAGGCTGACCAAGGAGAATATGCCACAATAGACCAGATCCATAAACAAGCAATGAAGGCTCTGCTTGAAGTCCTCATAATCAGCGATAGCCCAAATGACATCATATATGAAGAAAAATATGAGAGTGAAGATTATCCATTCCTTAAATGTCGCTTTGTATTTATTCAATTTATTCATTGTTGCCTTTGCGTAAATTAGCCAGATTGCACCTTCGCAATTACAACAAGTCTTATTGCTTTGGGTTTGTACTGGCTTGGTAATATTAGCAATTATAACCCAACATACGAGTACAAACCATTGCGAAGCGGAATAATTAGACGATAAAGCGGGAATATTGGCATTTGAACTGCCTTGGCGACGCAATATTTCCGCAGTCGGCTTTACGCCGCAATCGCGTTGCCTTTACGGTGCAAAGGCAACGCGATTGCGGCGTAAAGGCAACGGCATTTCAGTGGAAAGGCAAATCACTTTTTGTTTGCCTGGATGAAGGCATCGATTTTCTTATAACGTGAGTAAACCTTGGCGTCTTTCACCTGCCGTGTGTTGGTGTCTATGAGCATGACGGGTGGCACGTCGCCATTGTTGTTATAGGTGTCCCATTGTGGTATGCCAGGACCATTGGGGTTGCCGTAGTTCACAAAGTTGACGTAGACTTGCTGGAAAATCTCCGACGTGGCATAGTCGTCGGCGGTCCATGGGAATGCCGCGTTGGTGGAGAGGTTGCCCATGGCGTACTCTATGTCGGCTGAGTGGACGGCGCTCGTTGCAGCTGGCTGCTTAGGCTCGTCGTCGTTGGCATCCACCGTTCCGCCGGCGAGTCCAGGCTTCTTGCCTTTCAGTTGCATGTTTGGACGAGGGTGGCAATAGACGTAGCGGTAGACGGGAGCCTTGCTGCTTTGGCGCACCATGTCGGCCCATTTCCATGTGGCGTAGACGATGAACATGTCGCCGCCGAGAGCCATTCCCTTATCGCCAAAGAGGTCGGCGTCCTTGTTGATGTCGTAGAGGTTGAAGATGGTGCTTGCATCTGTGCCGAAATAGTTTGCTATGGCAGGGCTGATGTTCTCCAATGTCGGAGTCTTGCCGCCGGCGTAGGAGAGTACGGACGACTCGCCGTTGTTGTTTCCGAGCAAGCATGGCACTTGAGACTGACGCCCCTCGCTGATTACCTTGTTTGGGTCCTCGTCGAGGAAGATGCCGTCAATGCACTTGGTGCCCTCGCCAAAGGTGCCGTCGTCGAGCTTTTTCAGTTCCTCGGCGGAGAGCTTGCGCAAGTCGCTCAGCTTTTTTATGTTGTTCTTCTTTGCCCAAGCCGTTCCTTTTCGCTCAGCCTCGGCAAGGCTGACTGGCGTGGCGTTGGAGACGATGGCTCCGCTTGAGCACATATACCCGTTGAGGAGGTCGCGAGTCAGTGGTGAGGTGGTGAGCGCGCAAACTGATTGAGCGCCTGCCGATTCACCATTGATGGTGACACGGTTGGGGTCGCCTCCGAAGGCGGAAATGTTGTCCTTCACCCATTTAATGGCGGCGGCTTGGTCGAGCCATCCTTGGTTGCCATGGCAGCCCTCTTTCGTCAGCTCAGGGAGAGAGAAGAACCCGAAGATGCCTTCGCGGTAGTTTGCCGTGACCACTATGATGTTGCCGCGGCGTGCCAGTCGCAGTCCCTGGTAGCGAGGCTCGGAGCCACTGCCTGCCACGAGGCCGCCACCATTGAAATAGATCAGCACGGGCAGTTTCTCGTTCATCTTCTTGGCGGGCGTCCACACGTTGAGGTAGAGGCAGTCTTCACTCTTGCCCTTACCCTCGAAAACCATGTCGCCAAAGATGTTGTTCTGCTCTGGGTCGGCGCCAAACTCTTTTGCCGAGCGCACGCCAGTCCACGCCTTCACGGGTTGTGGAGCCTTCCAGCGCAGGTTGCCCACAGGTGGCTCCGCAAAGGGGATGCCACGGAAAATCTTTACGCCGGAAGAGTCGATGCCCTCCACGGTTCCGTCACGATAGGTCACTTGCGGCCCTCCAGTCTGTGCCATAGAGCACAGGGAGAGGCATAAGGCGAGAACCGCCAATATGTGTCTTTTCATCATTGTTGGAGTTTTTATTGTATGTTTAGTAAATAGGATGTGCTTTGAATGTGCGGCAAATGATAAAGCACGGTTTGAACCGTTTGGTTTCAAAACCGTGCTTTATGCGTTTATTCAATATGTATTATTCAATCACCACTGTCGTCCAGCCGTGCTTGTCCTCCACGATGCCATATTGAATGTCTCGGAGGGTCTCGTAGAGCTTCGTGGACCATGGACCTGGCTTGTCGCCGAAGACGTATTTCTTTCCTGTGTCGAGGTCGTCGAGCTCGGAGATTGGCGAGATGACGGCTGCCGTGCCGCAGGCTCCGGCTTCCTCGAACGTGGGCAACTCCTCTTCAGGCACGGGGCGACGCTCAACCTTCAGGCCAAGGTCTTCCGCGATCTGCATGAGGCTCTTGTTGGTGATGGAAGGAAGGATGGAGGTGCTCTTGGGCGTCACGTAAGTGTTGTTCTTGATGCCGAAGAAGTTGGCTGCGCCGCATTCGTCAACATATTTCTTCTCCTTGGCGTCGAGGTAGAACTCTGAGCCATAGCCCTTGCTTGCCGCGAACATGTGGGCGCGAAGCGAGGCGGCATAGTTGCCACCCACCTTGTAGCAACCCGTGCCAAGCGGTGCGGCACGGTCGTAGTCGCGCACGATGGCGTACTTGTTGCAGGCAAAGCCACCCTTGAAATAAGGGCCAACGGGCGTGGTGAAGATCAGGAACAGGTAGTCCTTGGCTGGATGCACGCCCACCTGTGGGGTTATGCCGATGAGCAACGGGCGAATGTAGAGCGTGGCGCCGCTCTCATAGGTCGGAATATAATCTTGATTGAGGCGCACCACCTTCTTTACCATTTCCTCGAACATCTCGGTAGGCAACTTTGGCATGACGATGCCGTCGCACGTTGACTGAAGTCGCTCAGCGTTGTCTTTCACGCGGAACACGCGCACCTTGCCGTCCGGGCAACGATAAGCCTTCATGCCTTCGAAAGCCTCCTGCCCATAGTGGAGACAGGTGGCTGCCATGTGCAGATTGATGTATTCGTCTGAGCAAACCTCAATCTCGCCCCACTTGCCATCATGGTAGTAGCAGCGAACATTGTAGTCGGTCTTGCGGTAACCGAAAGTCAAATTCCCCCAATCTAAGTCTTTCATAATATAATGTTTTTAATACTGTTTCCTAATAGTTTATTGCAAAATTAGCAATAAAAACAATAATGCGATAATGTTTGCACGATAATTTAATCCTTATCCAACAATTTCTTTATTTCGTCGTCGGTTTTCGTGAGTTTTTGCTTACAGAGCTTGATGAGCTGCTGGGCTTTCTTCAGTTCGGCAGACAGTTGGTCGATGCCGAGTTCGTTGGCTTCGAGCTTGGCGACGATAGTCTCCAATTCGCGCACGGCTTCTTCGTATTTCAGTTCTTGTTTAGCCATATGTCATTGCTTTTGTTTGTTCAGATGTATTGTGGAGACAAGCGTGCCTTTCTCAACTCTTGTCTCAATGACGTCGCCCTCTTGCAGTGTCGCGGCGTCGTGAACCGCCTTGCCGTTGAAGAGGGTAATGCTGTAGCCTCGCTTCAACAACAGTTGTGGGTCGAGCGCGTCGGCACGTAGCGCCAGTTGGGCGACGCGGTTGCGTTCCTTGGTCAGTTTCCTCTCCACCAGTGGCTGGATGTTGTTGTCTATGACCGCAATCTCGTGCATGGCACGCTGCAGTCGCTCCCTTATTGAGCCTGAGATGGCGGTCATCAGGCGCGTGAGTTTCGCCTCTTGCCTTTCCTTGACCAGCGAGAAGAGGATGGGCACTCGCCCTGAGATTCTTGCAAGGCGTTCTTGCTCCGTCTCCATGCGTCTCCTCACCGTCGTCGCCACACGTTCGCGCATGGCGTCTATGTGGCTCCAGAGGCTGGCGAGATTGTCCACGAGGAAAGCCGCCGCCGCTGTTGGGGTCTTGACCCTTGTGTTGGAAACCATGTCGAGAACGCTCTCGTCGCGGTCGTGGCCAATACCCGTGATTATCGGAAGGGGGAAGTTGGCCACGTTCTCCGCCAGAGCCAAGGTGTCGAAGCCGCTCATGTCCGCCGTGGCGCCGCCGCCTCGAATTATGACCACGACGTCGAAGTCGTCCACATTGTTATAAATGTCGTTCAATGCGTTTATGACTGTCGCTTCCACTTGTTCGCCTTGCATTATGGCGGGGAACAATCTTATGCTGAAGGCAAAGCCATAATCGTTGTCGAGCAATTGGTGGCAGAAGTCGCCGTAACCCGCCGCGTTCTCGCTCGAAATCACCGCCACGCGTTGCGCGAACATCGGGATAGATAGCTCCTTTTGCAGGTCGAACACGCCCTCTTCCTTCAGTTGCCGGATAATCTCCAGCCGCTTCCTTGCCATGTCGCCAAGGGTATAGGTCGGGTCAATGTCTTGCACTATCCAGGCAAAGCCGTAAGCCTCGTGGAAGTTGGCGGTGACAAGAAGCATCACCTTCAAGCCGGCGTGGAGCTCTTGTCCTGTGGCGCGCTCAAACTTGGGCCTGAGTCTCGCCCACGTGCTCTTCCAGCACTTTGCCGAGGCTCTTGCCACTGGAGTGGCGGAGAAAATGTCCTTTTGTATTAGTTCCATGTAGCAATGGCCCCTGACCTCGCGTGCCTCGGAAAGCTCGGCCTCGACCCAGAAGGCGTGGTCGAAAGCCGTGTCGATGACGTTGCTGACGAGCGAGTTGAGCTCAAAAAGTGTTAGGGCGTGCCTGTCCATGGAAAATATTTTTTGCAAAAGTAGCTTGAAAAACGCGAAAGCCCAAATAAATATGTTACTTTTGCACTATGGATAAAGAGAAAGAAAGTAGAAAAGCGACGCTTGCCTTAGGGACCCAGCCCGTTGGCAAGCTTTTGCTTCAGTATGCCATGCCAGCGATCATCGCCATGGTAGCCTCGTCGTTATACAACATCATAGACCGTGCCTTCATAGGCCAAGTTGTGGGTCCGCTTGCCATATCAGGTCTTGCCATCACGTTTCCCTTCATGAACCTTTCCGGCGCTTTTGGCGCGGCGGTGGGCGTGGGAGCATCCACTGCCATATCGGTGAAGCTTGGACAAAAGGACTATCGCACCGCTGAGGAGCTGCTCGGCAACACGGTGACGCTCAACCTTATCATCGGCTTTTGCTTCTCCGTGATATGTCTCGTCTTCCTCGACCCGATACTTTACTTCTTCGGTGCGAGCAAGGAGACCATTCCTTACGCGCGCAGTTTCATGCAAGTCATTCTCTGTGGCAACATGGTTTCCCACATGTATTTTGGCATGAACGCGGTGTTGCGCGCAGCGAGCAAGCCACGCCAAGCCATGAACGCCACAGTCTTTACCGTCGTCATGAACGTGTTGCTCGACGTGGTGTTTATCCTCATCATGAAGTGGGGAATCCGCGGCGCGGCTTTCGCCACCGTCATCTCCCAGACGTTGGCGCTTGTTTACCAGATGAGGCTTTTCTGCAACAAGAACGAGCTGCTCCATCTCAAGCGTGGCATTTATGGGTTAAAGGCGAGGCTTGTGAAAAACATCATCGCCATTGGCATATCGCCTTTCTTGATGAACCTCTGCGCGTGCCTTATCATAATTTTCATCAACAACCAGCTTGTGAGGTATGGAGGCGACTTGATGGTAGGCGCCTATGGCATTGCCTCGGCCATCTCCACCGTCTTCATAATGATCATCATCGGCGTCAACCAAGGCATGCAGCCCATTGCCGGATACAATTATGGCGCACAGAACATAGACAGGCTTATGAAGGTGCTCAAGCTTGCCACTATAGCTGCCACCATCATCATGTCGACGGGATGGCTCATCGCCATGACCTTGCCCCATCTCCTTGCGCGCATCTTCACCAGCGATCCGTCGCTTATCAAGATGGCGGTGGGAGCCATAAGGATAAACATGCTCGTGTTTTTCATAGTGGGTTTCCAGATGGTCGTCACCAATTTCTTCCAGTGTATAGGAAAGGTGAAGATTAGCATATTCCTCTCCCTGTCGAGACAGTTGCTCTTCCTTCTGCCATTGCTCTACGTCTTGCCCTTGTTCTTCGGGGTGGATGGTGTGTGGTTTGCCCTGCCCACGTCCGACTTCGTGGCGGCGGCCGTGGCAGCCGTCATCATGGTCTCATACATGAGAAAATTCAAGAAGCAAATAAAACAATCTAATCATGAATACTGATAAGAAGATCATAATCAACGTTGGCAGGCAAATAGGCTCCGGAGGCAGAATCATAGCGAAGATGCTTGCCGAGGAGTTCAATTGCACGTTCTACGACAAGGAACTTCTTGACCTTGCCGCCAAGGAGAGCGGGTTCAGCAAGAGGTTTTTCGAGCAAAACGATGAGCAGAAAGGCTTTCTCAAGTCGCTCTTCCACGTCAGGGTGCCACTGATGGGCGAGAGCAATTTCTACAGGGACAACTTCTCGCAAGACTCGCTCTACAAGTTCCAGAGCGATGCCATAAAGAAGGTGGCCGACGAGGGCAGTTGCGTGTTCGTGGGCCGCACCGCCGACTACGTGTTGCGCGACTATAAGAACACCGTCAATGTCTTCATCACCGCCAATCTCGACGAGAGAATCAAGGCCGTATGCAAGCGACACGACTTCGACCGTGCCACGGCGCGAAAATACATTCATTCGCAGGAGGAGACAAGGGCCTCATACTACAATTACTATACGGGAAAGACCTGGGGACACTCCGAGAGCTACGACCTGTGTATCAACTCCAGTTTGCTGGGGCTTGAGGGCACAGAACTTTTTATCGCAGATTTCATTAAAAAACGCTTTGAATTATGAAAACATACCTTGTCACGGGAGCCGCAGGCTTCATTGGCTCAAACTTCATTAAGTATCTGTTGCGCAAGAAATATGTCAACGACGACATCAAGGTCATTGTTCTCGACGCCTTGACTTATGCCGGCAACTTAGGCACCATCAAGGACGATATCGACAACAAGCGTTGCTTCTTCGTGAAGGGCGACATACGCGATCGTGAGCTCGTGGACAGCCTTTTCGCGGAGCACGACATCGACTTTGTTGTCAACTTCGCGGCAGAGAGCCACGTGGACCGTTCAATAGAAGACCCGCAACTCTTCCTCAACGTGAACATCCTCGGGACGCAAAACCTCATGGACGCGGCACGCAAGGCTTGGGTCACGGGCAAGGACGCGCAGGGCTATCCCACGTGGAAGGCTGGCAAGCGTTACCACCAAGTGTCTACCGACGAGGTCTACGGCGCGTTGGGCGCTGAGGGATTCTTCACGGAGACAACGCCGTTGTGCCCTCACAGTCCTTATTCGGCAAGCAAAGCGAGTGCCGATTTCTTCGTGCAGGCTTATCGCGACACATACCATATGCCGGTGAGCATAACCCGTTGCTCCAACAACTACGGCCCTTATCACTTCCCCGAGAAGCTCATTCCGCTCATCATCAACAACATACTTGAGGGAAAGAAGCTCCCGGTCTATGGCGCTGGTCTCAACGTGCGCGACTGGCTCTATGTGGAAGACCATTGCAAGGCCATCGACCTCGTGGTGCGCGAGGGCAAGGCTGGCGAGGTCTACAACGTGGGCGGCCACAACGAAATGAAGAACATCGACATCGTGAAGCTCACCATAAAGACCATCCACGACATGATGGAGGCCGACAAGGACTTGCGCAAGGTGCTGAAGAAGCAAGTGCGTGACGCCAACGGCGACATCGACATCTCGTGGATCAACGACTCGCTAATAGAGCACGTTGCCGACCGCCTCGGCCACGACGCGCGCTACGCCATTGATCCGACAAAGATAAAAGAGGAACTCGGATGGTATCCGGAGACAATGTTTGCCGACGGAATAGTGAAGACCATCAGGTGGAACCTCGACAACCAGCAATGGATAAGCGAGGTGACGAGCGGTGACTACCAGAAATATTACGACGAAATGTATGGAAAGGAGCGTCATGGACAACTCGTCTGATGGCCTCCGGTTGGACATGTTCTCACGCCAGCTGCACAACTATCTGCAGCTTGCCCATGGTTCCGCCCTGCTTGTCAGCGATGTGGACCGAGCCAATCTCAACATCCTTATCACGATGCTTGGCGCCCTCGACAAGGACATCATTGATGCCTATTATGGGCTCTTTGGCGCGGCCATGATGCCATTGGAGCAGCTGGCGCTGAAATACCGTGTCACGCAAGACGCGCTTCGCGAGATAATAAGCAAGGACTTGCACAGGCTGTCCATCTCTCCAGAGTGGCAGATGATGATGAGACAAATGAAACCAATCGTTCAGAAGAAAATAGGTTTTGCTATATGAAGAAAATACTGCTTTTGGGCTCAGGAGAACTGGGCAGGGAGTTTGCTATCGCCGCAAAGCGTGCCGGACAGTATGTCATTGCTTGCGACAAGTATGATAACGCGCCAGCCATGCAGGTGGCCAACGAGCGCGAGGTCTTCTCCATGCTCGACGGAGACGCTCTCGCTACAGTGGTCTGCAAGCACAAGCCCGATATCATCGTGCCCGAGATAGAGGCGATACGCACCGAGCGCCTTTTCGATTTCGAGAAGGAGGGCGTGCAGGTGGTGCCTTCCGCCCGTGCCGTAAACTACACCATGAACCGCCGCGCCATACGCGACCTCGCTGCCAAGGAGTTGGGCTTGCGCACTGCCAAGTATTTCTATGCCAAGACCTTCGACGAGTTCAAGCATGCCGCCGACGAGATAGGCTTCCCTTGTGTCGTCAAGCCGCTGATGTCGTCGTCGGGCCATGGCCAAAGCTATGTCCACAACGACGATGAGCTTCAAGAGGCTTTCCGCGACGCCATGGAAGAAGGCCGTGGCGACGTGAAGGAGGTCATCATAGAGGAATTTATCGAGTTCGACTCCGAGTTCACCTTGCTTACCGTGACCCAAAAGAACGCGCCGACAGTGTTCTGCCCGCCCATCGGCCACGTGCAAAAGGGTGGCGACTACCGTGAGAGTTGGATGCCATTCAGCATAAGCGATGAAGCTCTCGCCCAGGCGCAGCATATGGCCGACGAGGTGACTAAGGCGCTCACAGGCTATGGCTTGTGGGGCGTGGAGTTCTTCTTGACAAAGAAGGGCGAGGTGATTTTCTCTGAGCTTAGCCCGCGTCCGCACGACACCGGCATGGTGACGCTGAGCCATTGCACCAACCTCTCTGAGTTTGAGCTTCATTTCCGTGCCGTCATGGGGCTCGAAATACCGGCGATCCACTTGGAGCACAGCGGCGCATCAGCGGTGGTGCTCTCTCCGGAGGAAAGCACAGAGCCGCTCAACTATAACCTTGACGACGTTTGCCATGAGGACCACGCGCGCGTCCGCATTTTCGGCAAGCCTGTCGCACATGTGGGCAGGCGCATGGGCGTGGTGCTGTGCTACGACGAGGTGGGCTGCGACATGAACGCCCTGCGCGACAAGGCGAAGCGTTTGGCGAAGACGGTGCTCGGCACCGATCCTTACATGAAGAAGTGATAAAAAAGCACATATAATGACGTGACAACGCCATGATTCCAATTGCCCACGCACGCGATCCGTTTTGGTCCGCGTCCGTGGGCATTTTGCTCATGGGCGAAAACGAAAGAAAATTGCGTAATGATAGAGTCGAGACCCAGCCACAGGCTGATGAGCATTCAGGCATTGCGAGGCTTTGCCATCATGTTGATTGTCATGTCGCATGTTGTGGGACACGCTTTCGATTTCGGTGGCGAGTCGGGTGTCTGCTTCTTCTTTGTCATGAGCGGTTTCGTGCTCTCCATCGCCAATGAGGAAAGGCTGAGAACGGGACAGTTTGCTACCAGGCGTTTCGTTGCCCACCAGTTGAGGAAGTTTTACCCCCTCTTGTTGTTGTCAGTCTTGTTTTTCGTGTTTGCCTATTGGCACGCCGGCTATCCCCTCGACCATGAAAGGCTGCTGACCAACCTGTTGCTTATTCAGACGTGGTTTTGCAGCGACCGCTTGGTGTTCTCCTATGTAGGCTCATCGTGGTTCTTGTGCGACATCCTCGTTTTCTACTTGTTTTTCAAGGCGTTGAACCGCCATGTCATGCGCATGAACGTAAAGTCGCTCGTGCTGACGAGCGTCGTTGTCATGGCGATGTACCTCCCTTTCGTAGTTTTGATTCCGTCCGAGCGTTTCAACTACACGCTTTACTCTTTTCCCATCTTCCGTCTCATCGATTGCTGCCTTGGCATTGTGCTCTATCGTTTTGCCGTGTCAGGTTGTGGGGCCAATCTCATAGGCAAGCCAAGTCCACGGTCGTTTGGTTTTCAATGCCTCGGTTTGCTGCTGCTGTTCTCGTCGTTTTGTCTGGCTTTTTTTGCTTACCGCGACGTGCTGCCCGTCAATTTCCGTGGAGTGGCCTTCTTTTGGCCGTTCGCCATCCTTTTCATCTTATTATTGATGGCGATAGAGCGGTCGTGTCCGAGTTTCTTTTCCATGCCCGCGATCAAGGTGCTCACGTTTTTAGGTGACATATCCATGGAGATATTCCTTACGCACGAGGTGGCGATTTATGTCGTCAATGTCGTCATGGAACAACAGGGCATTTATGCCACTCACCCGTTTGTGGTTTATGCTTTCCATGCCGTTGCCATCATCCTCTTTGCTTGGTTGGCGAGGCAGGCATTGGGCAGACTTTTGGCTAAAAGGGCAAGACATTGACTTTCTTCCTTGCTGAATAACAATATTCTTTCAACTACATCGTTGTTTTAAATATGAAGCATCAACTTGGACAATTGATAAGTCTCCCAAAGATTGCGGACCCACGAGGCAACCTCACGGTGGCGGAGCAGATGAAGGAAGTGCCTTTTGCCATCAGCAGGGTCTATTGGACTTACGACATCCCTGGCGGGGCGCACCGTGGCGGTCACGCCCACAAGCATTGTCGTGAGCTGATAATAGCCGTGTCGGGTTCGTTCGTCGTCACGCTCGATGACGGCCGTGAGAAACGCGACTTCATGCTGAACCTGCCAAGCAAGGCCTTGTTTGTGGACAGGGGGATTTGGCGCTCGTTGAGCGACTTTTCCTCTGGTGCCGTTTGCCTTGTTCTCGCGGAAGACCCGTTCGAGGAGGAAGACTACATCTACGAGTATGGTGAGTTTTTGAGATATAAGTCGGCAAATGTTTGAGATCAAGCGATATAGCGACAACGACAAGGCTGTGTGGAACGACTTTGCGAGACGGTCGAAGCAAGGCACGTTTCTCTTCGACCGTGCCTACATGGACTATCACCGCACGCGATTCGCCGACAGTTCGCTGATGTTTTTCAAGGAGCGCAAGCTCTATGCCTTGCTGCCAGCCAACCAGGACGGCGACACCCTTTGGTCGCATCAAGGCCTTACCTATGGTGGGTTGCTTACAGATGATCACGCCACCGCGGCAGATGTTTGCGCCTTGTTTGAGGAGCTGATGGCGTATCTGGCAAATGCCGGCATCAAGAAGATGATCTATAAGCCCATGCCCTGGATTTACCAGCGCTTGCCGGCTGAGGAGGACTTGTATGCCCTTTTCAACCGTTGCAATGCGAGGCTCTGCGTGCGCAATGTCTCGTCTGTCATCGTGCGTGGCAATGAGCTTAAATGGCGGCGCATCAGGCAGTTTGGGGCGAACAAGGCCGCCAAGGAAGGCATTGTCGTTCAAGTTGACAACAAGGCGCTTGATGAGTTTTGGCCGGTGTTGGAAGATAACCTAAAGCGAACTTACGATGCCAAGCCGGTGCATTCGCTTGCGGAGATGCGACTTCTTAGCGATGCCTTCCCCGAGAACATTCGGCTTTATGTTGCCAGACTGAGTAACGAGGTGATAGGAGGCGTGCTCTTGTACGTCACGCGGCAAGTGGTGCACACACAATATATATCCGCCACGGAGGAAGGCAAAAAGCATCATGCCATAGACGCGATATTCCGCAAGATACTCACGGACGACTTCCCTGGCAGCGAATATTTCGATTTCGGAACCTCAAACGAGGACCGTGGCCGCTATCTCAACGAGGGGCTCATATACCAAAAAGAAGGCTTCGGCGGCCGTGCCGTATGCTACGACTGGTATGAGGTAATGGTAAAGTAACAGGTAACAAGATGCAAGAGAAGATTCCTTACTTGTCGTTGAAGTCAACAACCGCCCTCCATCAGCGCGAAATAGCGCAAGCCGTGGAGCGCGTCGTGGATAGCGGATGGTATCTCCAAGGTGATGCCACGTGGCGGTTTGAGCAAGACTATGCGCAGTATATCGGATCCGTGGCTGAAGCCGCGACGGATGCCGACGACAGGGCGGTTGCCGACTGTCAAGTGGACCGCCCCTGCCATTGCGTAGGGTGTGGCAATGGGCTTGACGCCCTGATGCTGATCTTTCGCGCCTATAAGGTGCTGGGAAGGTTGAAAGATGGCGACGAAGTGATAGTGCCGGCAAACACTTACATTGCCTCAATCCTCTCCATCACGGAGAATGGACTTAAACCGATATTGATAGAACCCGACATCGATAGCCTTGAGATTGACGACAGGTTGATAGAGCACGCCATCACTCCGCGCACGAAAGCCCTGCTGCTTGTGCATCTCTATGGTCGCTGCGCCATGACGGAGAGGATAGCCGCTATCTGCCGCGAGCACGAGCTCCTCTTGGTTGAGGACAACGCTCAGGCGCATGGCTGCACCTATGGCGGGCGGCGCACAGGCTCGTTGGGCGATGCCGCCGCCCACAGCTTCTACCCAGGGAAGAACCTTGGGGCGCTGGGCGACGCTGGCGCGATAACCACAAGCGACGGTGAGCTTGCCGACGTTTGTAGGGCTTTAGGCAACTATGGCTCGTCGCGAAAATATGTTTTCCCGTACAAGGGCAGGAATAGCAGGATAGACGAGTTGCAGGCTGCCGTGCTCGATGTGAAACTGAAATACTTGGACGAGGACAACCAAAGGAGGAAACGAATAGCCAACATCTATTTCGAGAAGGTTGCCAATCCTTTGATACGCCTGCCCATGAAACATGGCGATGCCGACAACGTGTTTCATATTTTCCCCGTGCTCTGCAAGACGAGAGACAGGCTTCAACAGTATCTTGCGGACAAGGGCATTGGCACGATGATTCACTATCCCATTCCGCCCCACAAGCAAGAATGCTATAAGGAATGGAACAACCTGTCGTTGCCGGTGACGGAGAGAATACACCGCGAGGAGCTCAGCCTTCCGTGCAACCCATGCATGACCGACGAGGATGTGGAAACCATCGTCGCGGCTCTCAACGGATACAAAGGATGAACTGGTGTTGCTTGCGGGGAAGGTTTTCCGCAAGCAAAGAATGTTGCCATATTTATTTAGTTTTCCCTTACGGCGCAACGGCGTTGCCCTTGCGCCACAATCGCGTTGCCTTTACGGCGTAAGGGCAATGCCGTTGCGCCGTAATCTACAGCCAGTCTTTTTCGTGGCGAAGCTTAATTTGCCTTTGCCTTTGTCCTCGTCCGCTTGTTTAGGGCTATATAAGAAATGGCGGCGCTGAGGACGGTGAGCAGGATGCCAATGACCCAATACGCCGTGCCGTGACCTCTCAACGTGAGCACGTAGGCGGCGATGCCGATGGGGAATTGCTGGGCCATGAGCCTTATGGTGGAACCAGACAGGCGGTACCCATAGCGTTGGCCCATGTAGACGTTGAGCATGACGAAATCGAACAAGGCGACGAGCACGATAGCGATGCCCATGCCGATGAGCCCAAAAGCATGAAAGCACACGATGGACAAGACGACATATACAACGGCGTAGATGCCTTCCATGAGCAGGTAGGCCTTGGAGTCGCCGCGCGACAAGGGCAGGTAGGCGACAGGAAGTTTCACGGCTCGGAGAAACATGGCGAGCGCCATGACCTGAGCCATGGAGGTGACGGGTGAGAACGAGTGGGAATAGAGTAGGGGGAGGATAATTGGCAAACCGATGATAAGCCCCACGAGCATCGGTGATATGATGAGCAAGGAGACCTCGATCTGCTTGTTCACGGTGTTGTTGAGCGTTGTGCCCGTGCGGCTTATGGCGGAGAGACGGGGGAAATAGTCGGTCTCCATAGCCGAGAAAACCATGCCGCCATAGGTCATGGTTATCATGTAGCCGGCGTTGAACAGTCCGAGCGTGTCGGGGGAACTCGTGTTGTTGACAAACGACCTTATGATGAAATCGGCACAACTCCCGAACATGCCGGCAAGGAAGAAGCCCACTCCGAGTTTCACCATGGTGCCGCCTTCGCGCAGGATGGAGCGGCTGAAGCTGAGCCTGAGCGGGTGGAAACGGTACGAGTAGGCCATGGTGACAGCCAGTTGGGCAAACGCCACGATGATCATGGAGGGGACAATGGCCTTGGAGCGCCAGATGAAGAAGAGAGGCGTTGAGAGGACGAGAGCCATGACAACGTTGATGATGGAGATGCGCGCCAATCCTCCCAAACGGCGTGTGCCCTTGAGGATGGCAAGCTCGCCGCCCATGATGGCGGTCATGGCGACTATTGGCGACAAGAGAAGGAAATGGAAGGTGTGCTTGCCCCAGCCGAACGTGTATTTGCTGAGCAACGGGCTGAGCAAGGCGCACGCCGCCATGCCCAACAAGGCGGTGATGGCACTCCACGCCCTTACGATGCGCACGGTCTTGCTGATGACCTGCTCGTCGCCACGGGCATAGGCTTCGGAAATGTGCTTCACGGCACTCGTGCTGATGCCAAGGTTGGTGGAGTCGCCGATGAAACGGATAGTGGAGTTGAACAGGGTGATAAGCCCCACGCCCATAGGCCCCAATAGCACGGCCACGAGCTTGTTGCGTACCAACGCCACGAGAATGCTCAGGGCTTGCACGCCGCCAAAAAGGCTTGTGTATTTCAGGATGTTGGCATAAGCGTTATTCCGTTTCGTCTTTTCCATATTTAGAATAACGCTTATGTCGTATGGCTTATTATATAGACAACGGTATAAAACTGATTATAAAAGATAATCAGCCAACGATGATGACCGTGACGCCCCTTGCCGCCTGCGCGCCCATGACGAGGGCTTGCTCGATGTCGGCAGTCTTAGAAGGACCGCTGATGAAAGAGCCGAACTGGTATTCGCAATCAAACTCGATGCGCTTGTAAGCCTCGTGCATGTTGTCGACGATGCAGCTCTTGTCGAGCACGATGACGAGATACTCGGATATGAAGCAGATGGCCTTCTCCTTCATGGTCTGTGGAATCCATATGCATCCGTTCTCGGCAACGCCAATCTTTCCCTCCACGATGCCCACGTCGGTGCCGTCGAGGTCTTTTGCCTCAGCCACGGTGTCGGGGTTCTTCTGCGCTATGGTTATGTAGGGCAGGTTGCTCGCGAACGTCTTGGCTTCGGGATATTGCGCCTTGACAATCGCGTTCAGGTCATCGCCCTTGCTGGCTTCCACCACTTTTCCACCAACCGTCTTTGTCATTTCCACAAACTGAACATAAGTGTCTGGATACTTGATTGCCTCTATATTCATGTCGGGCATATCATATTGCTCGTGCGTGTTGGCACGCAGCTTTTTGAATAAGTCTTCTTTGTTCATTGTCTTTGTCTTTTATGGAAAGATTCTGCTGAATGGCTTAGATATTGGCTCCCGCCGCGCGCAGCGCCTCCTTGCCACCTTCGGTTTCGAGCACTTTGCCTTCGGCCGTGTCGGAAGTTGTCTTCTGACCAGCCTTCTTTTTCTCTGCCATTCTTTGCTTATAGTCTGCAAGGTAAGCCTCTCTCTTCTCTGCCGCCGCTTTGGCATACTCGTTCTCGGGGTCCTCCTGAAGGTCAACGCGCATGGTGTGGGCATTGTTGATAAGGTCCTTCACGACCTCGCCGCCACAGATCAAACCCGCTGCGGCTGGTACCCACGCGTTGGAACTCGGAATGGTATGGCGCTCGGTGCAGGCGCGCATGTCCTTGGCTGGGCAGATGCAGTGGAAGCGGCAACTGATGTCGGGCTGGTCGATGCTCTCCACCGGAAGTTCGGGCGAGTAGACCACTTTGAGGTGCTTGATATTGGTCTTGCGCAACTTCTTGCGTATCACCTTTGCCAACGGGTCGTTGATGGTCTTCCAGATGTCGGTGACTTGCAGTTGCGTGGCGTCGAGCTTATAGGCGGCACCCATGCACGATATGATAGGGATGTTGAGGTCATGGCAACGCCTGATGAGGTCGAGCTTTGCCGTGACGGTGTCGATGCAGTCCACAACGTAGTCGTAGTGCGAGAAGTCAAACTCGGCGGAGTTTGACGGAAGGTAGAACGTCTGGTATTTCCTGACGTGGCAACGTGGATTGATGTCATGGATGCGATCCTCGGCAACATCAACCTTGTGACGGCCTACACTTGATATGGTGGCAAGGATTTGCCGGTTTACGTTGGTGAGGCAAACTCTGTCGTCGTCGATGATGTCGAGTGCGCCCACGCCACTGCGCGCAAGTACTTCTACGACATATCCACCTACTCCTCCAACTCCGAACACTGCCACTCGGGAACCGTTGAGCGTATCAATGGCGGGCTTGCCAAGCAATAATTGCGTGCGTGAAAACTGGTTTTGCATTATCTTTTACTCTTTCGTAAGGCAAAGTTACTTATTTTTTCAGTATTCCCTTGCAGAAGTTTCTGTTATTTATCGTGTTTGCTTTTGGGGTGATTCCGTCAGGAAGCAATGAGCCCGGCGCCTGCCATCAATACGATGTAGCGCAGGAGTTTGCCAATGGTGATGCTGATGGTGGAGATGACAATGTTGGCGCGCATTAGTCCAAGGCATATTGTTATGCCCGAGCCTAAGATGGGAAGGAAAGCGAAAACGCCAATCCATGCGCCGTGTCCCGCCATGAACCTTTGGGCCTTGTCGAGGCTTTCTTTCTTGACATGCAGGTATCGCTCAATCCACTCCATGCGGCCGAGTCGGCCAACACTGTAATTGAACATGGAGCCGAGCACGTTTCCTATCGTGCCATATATTATAAGCGGTTCGGTATTGAGGCCGGCGGCAAACAAGCCAAGCATGACTGCCTCGCTTGAAAACGGGAAGAAACTGCCGGCGAGAAATGCCGCTAAGAGCATTCCCCAATAGCCATAGTTGAGAAGGAAATCTGTCAGAGCCTGAATCATAAAATGTATAGGATAGGGTGTCGTGAATGTTAGATACCTATCATGTTGTATATGGTCAATGCAAATGCGGCGGCAGCGAGGAGCATGGAAACGATGTTGCTCAACCTCGACGATGTCAGCGCGAGCCAGTGGCCGATGATGGGCGCCGTCAGCACAATGGCCATGCCCAAGAGACAATCGAAATGCTGGGGCTGAATGAGGGCGAAAAACATTGTGAGTCCATCGAGCACGATAAACATCTCATATATAAGGCGTATCCTTATCCTATCTTGGTAGCTGTACATCAAGAAATGAATGCCGCCGATGATGGCACACAGTAACACGAAGGCAAAGGTGAGCCATTCTTGCAGCTCGACATCGACCAGATAGAACGGCGTGCCGAATTGCAGGATACTGATGAAATGCGTGCCAAGCCAAGCGTATTTCCCCGTGTAGATGAGCCATGCCGCCACAAACCAATAGGGGGCAACGACACCGATGATTGATGACAGGAACGTGCGTGGCGAGAAGTTTTGTATGTATGTCGCCATGACAATCCACAGTGGTGGCAGGAAAAGGAGTATTTGCGGGAATACGATACTCGCTATGCCAAGGGCGCAGAAGGCGTAGAAGGTCAGTCCTGTGGCGTTCGGGTCTTGATAGGAACGTAGCATCAAGAGCAAGAACGCGATGAACGTAATCTGAACCACCGCCACGTCAATGGTCTGGAACAGGAATAGCGACATGGTTGTCATTACGAGGAACGAGCAAGACACCATTCGCGAATAAATGCGAATGAGGGCATTGCTGTTGTTCAGCTCTACCATCATCATCACTGAAACGAAGAGCAATGCGAAGTTCAGCCACGAGACCTCCATGACAAGCCCTGCTGCAAGGCTCACCAATAAACCGTAGGCCACTGTCATGGGCAGTGACCAACGGGATGTTGCGATACGATTTTGAAGTCGCTTCAATATCTAATGATTATTGATTTCAGTCAAAGTTGATAGTGACATAGAACATGAGCCTTACAGGTCTTGTCCTATGTCTCGGCGGAAGTATTTGCCTTCGAAGTCGATGCACTCGGCTCCAAGCATGCTCTTCCGCAATGCCTCGTTCTTGTCGTTTCCATAAGACGTGACGCAGATGACGCGTCCGCCGCTTGTCACGACCTTGCCATCTTTGAGTGCCGTGCCAGAATGGAAGACGATGCTCTCGGGGGCAACTTTGTCTATGTTCTTTATCTCGAATCCTTTCTTGTAGCTCTCGGGATAACCGCCAGACACGAGCATCACGCATACGGCGTCGCGCTTGTCAAACTCAATCTCGCGCTTGTCGAGGTCGCCATTGGCTACGCCTTCGAAGAGGTCCACGATGTCGCTTTTGAGGCGTGGCATCACGGTCTCGGTCTCTGGGTCGCCCATGCGGCAGTTGTACTCGATGACCATAGGCTCGCCGTCGACATTGATGAGGCCGAAGAAGATGAAGCCCTTATAGTTGAGACCTTCTTCCGCAAGGCCGTCCACCGTTGGGCGAATAATCTTATCCTCCACCTTTTGCATCCACTCCTTAGTGGCGAATGGAACGGGTGATACGCTTCCCATGCCGCCAGTGTTGAGGCCTGTGTCGTGTTCGCCAATGCGCTTGTAGTCCTTGGCTTCGGGCAGGATCTTGTAGTGCTGGCCATCCGTGAGGACGAACACAGAGCACTCTATGCCGGACAGGAATTCCTCTATCACCACTTTCGCGGAGGCGTTGCCGAACATGCCGTTGAGCATCTCGTGAAGTTCTTTCTTGGCTTCTTCCAGCGTGGGAACAATCAGCACGCCTTTGCCTGCTGCCAATCCGTCGGCCTTGAGCACGTAAGGAGCCTTCAATGTCTCCAAGAACTTGCAGCCTTCCTCTACGGTCGTGCCGTCGAACGTCTCATATGCCGCTGTCGGGATATTGTGCCGCTTCATGAATTCCTTTGCGAAATCCTTGCTGCCTTCAAGCTGCGCGCCTGCCTTCGACGGGCCTATCACCGGAATGTCCTTTGTCTTTGGGTCAGCCTTGAACTCGTCGTAGACGCCTTTCACCAATGGATCCTCAGGGCCTACCACAACCATGTCGACATTGTTTTTCACGGCAAAGTCTTTCAGGGCTTCGAAGTCGTTGACGCCTATGGCGACATTTTCGCCAACGGCAGCTGTGCCGGCATTGCCAGGGGCGATAAACAGTTTAGAGCATTTAGGGCTCTGCGAGATCTTCCATGCCAAGGCGTGTTCACGTCCGCCACTGCCTAAAAGTAAAATATCCATATCCGTTTTATTTTAAGAAATCGAAGAAATACCTTGATATGCGCTCGTGCAAGTGCACGCTTTGGTGTCCACGCATGTTGTGTGGCTCACCAGGATAAACGAAGAAGTCGGGTTGTGTGCCATACTTGATACACTCTTTCAAGTATGACAGCGAGTGCTGTGGCACGCAAGTTGGGTCGTTGCCACCAATGATTATCTGAAGCCTGTCTTTCAAGTTCTTGGCCTTGGGAAGAAGCGATGACTGCGCGTAACCCTCAGGGTTGGTCTGCGGCGTGTCCATATAGCGCTCGCCGTACATCACCTCGTACCATTTCCAGTCTATGACAGGTCCTCCTGCCACGCCGCACTTGAACACGCCCGGATGCGTTGTCATCATGTTGATGGTCATGTAGCCGCCGAAGCTCCAGCCGTGCACGCCAAGGCGTGTGCTGTCAACGTATGAGAGGGTCTTGAGGAAGTCGACGCCTTTCATCTGATCTTCCACTTCGTGGTCGCCCAAATGCCTGAATGTCACCTGCTCAAAGGCTTTGCCACGATTCTCCGAACCACGGTTGTCGAGGATGAAAAGCAGGTAGCCGTGTTGTGCCATGTAGGTCTCCCATGAGCGTGAGCAATAATGCCAACGTGCGTCAACATTGTGTGCGTGTGGGCCTCCATAGACATAAATGATGGCTGGGTATTTCTTGTTGGAGTCGAATCCTGTTGGCATCACCATGCGATAGTAAAGGTCTGTTGTGCCGTCAGCTGCCTTTATGGTACCGCAACGATATTCGGGCACGTCGTAGCCCTTCCAAGGATCAGCCGCGGTGAACCAACGAGTGGCGTGGCCGTTGGCAGTATTGACAATCGTGATGTTGCGTGGAGTGGTTGGCGTTGAATAGTTGTCAACTATGTATTGTCCGCTTCCGCTCAACGTTCCGTTGTGCCAGCCCTTGCCATTGTCGTCCATGAGGGCGCGCTTGCCTGTGGCCACGTCCGCAACCCAGATGTTCTTTTGTATTGGGTCACATTCGTTGCTCTCATACACGATGGCCTTGTGCTTCGTGTCGAAACCGAGGAAGTTCTCCACGACCCATTTGCCGCTTGTCAATTGCTTGATTTGTTTGCCTGTAGCGTCGAAAAGATAGAAATGGTTGTATCCGTCCTTTTGACTCTGCATGATGAACTTGTTGCTGTCCCAAGGCAGGAATACGATAGGATTCTGAGGCTCAACGTATTTCTCGTCAGTCTCACGGTAAAGCTCATGCAGCTTGTCGCCCGTGGTGGCATCATAACTCACGAGTCGGCAGTCGTTTTGGTCGCGGTTGAGCTCAAACATGTAGATGGTCTTGGAGTCTGGGCTCCATGCCACATTGGTGAAATATCTGTCGGTTGGGTCACCAGCCTTGAGGTAAATGAGCTTTTGGGTCGTCATGTCGTAAACGCCCACTGTTACCTTGTGACTCGTCTCTCCGGCCATGGGATATTTGTCAGGATCAGCCTTGGCGATGCGTGAGCCCGACTTTGGCGCGACGTCTGGGTCAGGGGTGTCTACTTGTGGGAAATCGGTCACCATCGACTGGTCCATGCGGTAGAAGGCGAGCTTCTTGCCGTCCGGACTCCAGAAGAGGCCCCTGTCGATGCCAAACTCATCGCGGTGCACGCTTTGACCGTAAACGATATCGCGAGAACCGTCGTTCGTCAGTTTTCTTGATGCGCTCACTGGCTCGGCTTCGTTGCCAGCGGTGGCTTGAGCTACGTAAAGCTGCCAGTCCTTGACGTATGCCAAAGAGTGGGAAGCATAGCAGAAGTTAGAAGCCTGTGAACCAGGGGCAAGAGTGACGCCCCAAAGCGTTTTACGAGTCTTCCAATTGTATGCCACGGATTGGTTGCCGGAAGTCAACATTACGATTGACTTTCCTGCTTCGGGGAATTTAGCCGAATATAATGAGTGGATGTTTAGACCATCTTTCTTGAGTTGGTCGGTCGTGAGCAAGGTCTTCTCCTTGCCAGTTTTCTTGTCAACGATGGAGCAATATTCCGCGTCGAGCCTGACAAGCTCGTCGCCCCACCACGTTGTCCAACGGTTCTCGGGTACGAACTTGCGATAGTTGACTCCGCCGAAGTTCAAGTCCTCAAGGGTAAACTGTTTTGCCTGAGTCTGTGCTTCAGCGCCAAAGATCGACACCACCGACAACATAAAAGCAAATATCTTTTTAATCATATTCCTATGTCCTTAACTTCTTGCCTTTTAATCCTCCTCGTCGAATCCGCGCTTGCGTCGATCCGGCTTGCGACCAGCGCCACGGCGATCCTTTCTGAAGTCGTCCTTGCGTCCGTGGTCTCGTCTCTGACGTGAGAAGTCGCGGTTGTCGTCGTCGAAGCGTGGGCGTGAGGGCTTGCGACGTTCATCAAACGAATGGAACTTGAACGTGCGGATGTCGCCATCCTCGTTGGCCTGGGCCTCGCGCTTGAGAGAGTAGAAGTCGTTGGCGCTCACGCGCTCCTTGAACTCACGGTTCTTCTTGAACCTGTGTTTCTGCGCCATCTCCGCCTTTTCCTCTTCTGTCTTCACGATGCCGCCTTCGCGACGGAAGTCAGCCAACTTGCCGTCAAAGAGGGTGTACTTGCGCAGTTCGCATTCGAGTGATCCGTTGTAAAGAGGTATCTTGATGGAAGGCTTCAAGCCGATCTGCTCAAAGCACTCCTCACGGTAAGACAACACCCAAGCCTCATTGCCGCAGAACTCGCGTTTCAGCTTCTCGCCAATCATGTGGTATGTGCCCAGGAGGTTTGGCGTGGTGATGCGCTCGCCGTATGGCGGGTTCATTATGATGACGCTCTTCTCTTCTGGCTTCTTGAAGTCCTTGAAGTCTTGTTGCTCCACGGTGATGTCTTGCGACAAGCCAGCCGCCTTGACGTTCATGCGTGCAGTGTTCACGGCTTTCATGTCGATGTCGTAGGCATAGATATGATGCTCGAAAGGCCGCTCCTGCGAGTCGTCGTTGTAGATGTCCTCGAAGAGATCCTTGTCGAAGTCGGGCCATTTCTCAAAGGCGAACGACTTGCGGAACACTCCTGGCGAGATGTTGCGAGCTATGAGTCCAGCCTCGATGGCTATTGTTCCCGAGCCGTCCATAGGGTCGATGAGGTCGCATTCGCCGTGCCACCCCGTCATGAGTATCATGCCAGCCGCAAGTACCTCGTTGAGAGGGGCCTCCACGCTTTCTTGCCTGTAACCACGGCGGTGAAGCGACTCGCCGCTTGAGTCGAGAGCTATCGTGGCATCGTCGCCGGCGATGTGGATATGCAGGCGGATGTCGGGGTTTGCCACGGAAATGTTGGGGCGCTTGCCCGTCTTCTCGCGGAATTGGTCAACGATGGCATCCTTGACCTTGTAAGTAACGAAGTGGGAGTTGCGAAATTCATCTGAGTAAACCACGGAGTCCACGGCGAAGGTCTTGCCAGTCTCGATATATTGGCTCCAATCGATGTTTTTCACATTATTATATACGTCCTCTGCAGAGCCTGCCTTAAAGTGCTTTATTGGCTTGAGGATACGGATGGCGGTGTGCAACTGAAAGTTGGCACGGTACATCATCTCTTTGTCGCCAGTGAAAGAGACCATGCGACGACCGATCTGTACGTTGTTGGCACCAAGTTGGATGAGCTCTTGGGCAAGGACGTTCTCAAGTCCCATGAACGTCTTGGCGATAAGTTCAAATTCCTGTTCCATTATTGAATTCTAAATCAAATATATCTTTTTTCTGTTGTTTGTATTTCTTCGAGCCTGGTTTAAGGTCATTGGTAATCCACACGTTGGCGCCTATTATGGATCCCGCGCCTATCGTCACCCTGCCCAGCACAGTCGCGTTGGCGTAGATAATGACATCGTCGCCAATGATGGGGTGGCGCGGTATGCCCTTTATAGGGTTGCCTTCCTTGTCGAGAGGGAAACTCTTCGCACCAAGTGTCACGCCCTGATAGAGCTTGACGTTGCGTCCGATGCGACATGTCTCGCCTATCACCACGCCCGTGCCGTGGTCTATAGTGAAATACTCTCCGATTGTCGCGCCAGGGTTGATGTCAATGCCGGTCTCCGAATGGGCAAGCTCCGTCATGAGGCGTGGAATGAGAGGCACGCCCAAGAGATACAGCTCGTGGGCAATGCGGTAGTTGGTGAGGCACTTTATGACCGGATAGCATGATATAATCTCGGCGTGGCTATGTGCTGCTGGGTCGCCATTGTATGCCGCCACTACATCCGTGGCAAGCACGCGCCTTATCTCCGGCAAGCGACTGATGAGCTCTCTGGCTATGTCGTGGGCGCGCATGGTCAGGTCGCAGTCGGCCACTTTCACCATGTCGGTGTCGCCGTCGGCTACATGGCTGAAGCACAGGCCTGCGAGAACCTGCTCGCAGAGCAAGTGGTACATCTGCTCAACGTTGACGCCAATCTGGTATTTAATGGTATGGATATTGACTTGCGACTTCCCGAAGTATCCCGGAAAGAGTATGGCACGGGCCAGTTGTATGATCTCTTCAAGGCCTTCGCTTGAAGGGAGAGGATAACCTTCCTCATGCTCATGAAACAAGCCCTGCAATGATTCAGGTGCGGCGAGACTGCATATCGCGTCGTTAAGCATGAGGTTCGTTTTCTGTCTACTCATTTGAGGGTGTCAATATTTCGTGCAAAGTTACGAAAAAGTAACGATATTTTCAAAAGAAATGCGGAAAAAACGGATACCTATCTTTCATGGCTTGCGTCAGCCTGCTTTTTCTTGCGGATTATGGTCAGGCCATCGCGAATGGGCACCATAACTTTCTCTACGCGAGAGTCTTCGGCTATGTGGTCGTTGAAACGTCGTATACCTATTGTCTGGCTGTCGCGGTCGTAAGCCTTTTCCACAACGTGTCCGTCCCACAGCGTGTTGTCGGCGAGGATTATGCCTCCTTCGTTTACGAGCGGCAACAAAGCCTCGTAAACCTCTGTGTAGGTTCGCTTGTCTCCGTCGATGAACACGAAGTCGAACTTCACGCCGAGCTTCGGGGCTTCCTCCACGGCATCGCCGATGCGGAAGTCGATGAAGCTGGCTACGTCAGAGCCTTCAATCCATTCACGGGTGAAGTCTTCCATCTCGTCGTTTATCTCGAATGTGTACAGGCGAGACATGGCGGCGCATTGGGATTGGCCGTCGGCTTCGGCAATCTCTTTCAATCCCTCTGCCATGCATATTGCCGAATAGCCTGAGAATGTGCCCACCTCAAGGATGGCGTGTGGGCGCTGCATCATCACGAGCATCTTCAGGAGTCGGCCCTGAAGGTGGCCGGACGCCATATGTCCATGCACGGTGTGTATGTTGGTGGCGCGCCAAAGGCGGTAGAGGTAATCGCCTTCCGCGTCCGACTTGGCGGTGGCGTAGTCGATGATGCTTTCTGGCTCAATCATTGTTCAGAAGTCCTCTTATTGCCAATTCGTAGCCTTGCAGTCCAAAGCCGCATATCACGCCCTTGCAGCCCGAGCTTATCATGGAGTGGTGGCGGAACTCCTCGCGTTGGTGCACGTTGCTGATGTGCACTTCCACCACCGGGCAGTGCAGCGACCTGATGCAGTCGAGCAGCGCGATGCTGGTGTGGGTATAGGCACCGGCGTTGAGCACGATGCCGTCGTAGATGAAGCCCACTTCTTGCATCTTGTTGATCATTTCGCCCTCAACGTTGCTTTGGTAATAGTCGATCTCCGTGTCGGGGAACAGTTCGTGTAACGTCGGGAGATAGCTCTCGAACGAGTTTTTGCCGTAGATCCCTGGCTCTCTCACGCCAAGGAGATTGAGGTTCGGCCCATTGATTATCTGAATCTTTCTCATGCTCTTTTTATAATAATGTTGGCCGTTTCTGCCAACAAATGGTTAACTTTGACGGCAAAATTATAGATAAAGGATTAAATTGCAAAAGAAAAATCAAAATAATTTATCTTTAGGAGAAGACCTCGTGCGTCGTTTCATGCGTTATCTGAAGCTTGACCGCAACTATTCCGTTAACACGCAGGAGGCCTACCACCACGACCTGACTTATTTCATGCGCTTTCTCTCCGAGCGCAATTTGTCGCCCATGGACGTGAAGCTTGAGGATTTGGAGCAGTTTGCCGCCTCTCTTCACGAGTATGCCATCGGCGCGCGTTCGCAGTCGCGCATTCTTTTTGGCGTGCGGTCGTTTTATCGTTTCCTTACCCTTGACGGCTATATTGAGGTTGACCCCACCGAGCTGCTTGAGTCGCCAATCCTTCCCAAGCACCTGCCCACATACCTCTCCACCGAGGAGGTCGACAGGCTGGAGGACAGCATCGACCTCGAAAGCAACGAGGGTCAGCGCAACCGTGCCATAATAGAGGTGCTGTTCTCTTGTGGGTTGCGCGTGTCGGAACTTGTCAACCTCAAGTTTTCCGACCTTAACCTTGACGAGCATTTCATGCGAGTCACGGGCAAGGGCGACAAGGAGCGCCTCGTGCCTATCTCCGACAGGGCGATAACCGAGCTTCAGCGTTGGTTTATCGACCGCGACCGCTTGAAGATTAAGCCCGGTGAGGAGGATTATGTCTTCCTCAACCGCCGAGGCCATCATCTCACGCGCGTGATGATCCTTATCATGGTGAAGCGGCAGGCGGAGGTTGCTGGCATCAAGAAGACCATCTCGCCACACACCTTGCGCCACTCCTTCGCCACGGCGTTGCTCAGGGGAGGTGCCGACCTGCGTGTCATCCAGGTTCTGCTTGGCCATGCCAACATCGGCACCACGGAGATATACACCCACCTCGATGATGAGTCGTTGCGGAAAGAGATACTGGAGCATCACCCACGCAATATCATGCGCAAAGGATAACGATATTTAAACATGGATGACAAAATGACAAGAAAGCGGTAAAATAATTGTCCTTTTGCTTGTTGGTTCTTCTTAAATGTTGTAATTTTGCAACCGCAATCTCCCAATTTGGTTGCAAACACGAGATTATAAACAAACCATCATAAAAGAAAAAGACAAGAAAAAGGATTATGTGTGGAATAGTAGGAATTTTCAACATAGGCGAGCAGACGCCTGAATTGCGCCAGAAGGCGCTGCGTATGAGTCAGAAGATACGTCATCGCGGACCAGACTGGAGTGGCATCTACACCGGCCCATCTGCCATATTGTGCCATGAGCGCCTTTCAATTGTCGACCCAGAGAGCGGCAGGCAGCCCCTCTTCGCGCCCGACAAGAAGCAGGTGCTTGCCGTGAATGGTGAGATATACAACCATATCTCCATTCGCCAGGCCACAAGCGACTATCAGTATCAGACGGGTTCCGACTGCGAGGTCATCTTGGCCCTCTATCGCGAGTTGAAAGCCAATGGCGCGTCTTCTTTCGTGCCTTTGCTCGAGCGCGTGTCCGGCATCTTTGCCTTTGCCCTTTATGATGCAGAGGACGGCTCGTTCCTCGTGGCGCGCGACCCAATAGGCGTCATACCTCTTTATATAGGCTACGACAAGGATGGCAAGGTCTACGTGTCATCCGAGCTGAAGGCCCTCGAAGGCCAATGCGAAAGCTACGAGCCTTTCCTTCCAGGTCATTACTATTGGAGCAAGGAGGCCGACAAGGGCATGCAACGCTGGTATACGCGCGATTGGATGCATGGCAAGACCGTGCCAAAGGAAGAACTGTCTTACGGCGACGCGGTCGAGGAAGTGCGTCTCGGCTTGATGAACGCCGTGAAGCGCCAGCTCATGAGCGACGTGCCTTATGGCGTGCTTCTCTCTGGCGGTCTCGACTCAAGCGTCATATCAGCCATCGCCGCCCGCTATGCCGGTCATCGCGTGGAGAACGGTGGTGCCACGGAGGCATGGTGGCCTCGCCTGCACAGTTTCGCCGTGGGATTGAAGGGCGCGCCCGACCTTGCCAAGGCAAAGCTGGTGGCCGACCACATCGGCACGGTGCACCACGAGATCAACTATACCATCCAGGAGGGCCTCGACGCCATACGCGACGTGATCTACTTCATCGAGACTTACGATGTGACCACTGTGCGTGCCTCTACGCCAATGTACCTGCTTGCCAGGGTCATAAAGTCGATGGGCATCAAGATGGTGCTGTCGGGCGAGGGCGCCGATGAGATTTTCGGTGGATACCTATATTTCCACAAGGCTCCAACGCCGGAAGAGTTCCACAAGGAGACAGTGCGCAAGCTGTCGAAGCTTCACCTCTACGACTGTCTGCGTGCCAACAAGTCGCTGTCGGCATGGGGCGTGGAGGGCCGTGTGCCATTCCTCGACAAGGAGTTCCTCGACGTGGCAATGACAATAGACCCGAGCTACAAGATGTGCCCGGGCAAGGAGATGGAGAAAAAGGTCGTGCGCAACGCCTTCTCCGACATGCTGCCCGAGGAGATAGCCTGGAGGCAGAAAGAGCAGTTCTCCGACGGTGTGGGCTACTCGTGGATTGACACCTTGAAGGAGATCACCGCCTCTGCCGTGAGCGACGAGCAAATGGCTCACGCCGCCGAGCGTTTCCCGATAAACCCACCGCGCAACAAGGAGGAGTATTACTATCGCTCAATCTTCGCCGAGCACTTCCCGTCGGATAGCGCGGCTCGTTCTGTGCCCAGCGTGCCCAGTGTGGCGTGCTCCACGGCTGAGGCGTTGGCTTGGGACGAGGCGTTCAAGAACATGAACGAGCCTTCGGGACGTGCCGTAAAAGACATTCACGAATAAGACCACTTCGCAGGCAATATTTTATTATTCTAAGGTTTAAGGCAACGTCGTTAGTGTTCAGGAAAAACGCTGGCGAGTTGCTTTTTTCTTTCTTTGCCGTGCAATATTTTCATGACGTTCGCATTTATATAAATGTAAACTAAAACGAATGTAACCCATGGCAAAGAAAACCTCATCTATCGCATTGTTTTTCCTTGGAGCACTTATGGCCATCACTCTCGTGTCTTGCTCAAACGAGACCCCTGCTGATGTTGTGGACCCTTACAATATCCGCTTCAAAACCGACTTGAAGGTTGAGGCCGATAGCTCGTATCTGGTGCCGGCAGACGGTGGGACCTACACTTTCGACTTTTACAATGGCGAACCGTGGTTGGTGATGGTAAAGGAAAGGTTTGATGGCAAGAGCATTGTCTACAACACCGAGACGGGTAGGGCCTATAAAATAGATGCCCTATGGGCCACCGCCGACATTGAGAAGCTCGGTCCCAATAGCGAGAAGCTAACGGTCAAGGTATCACCGTCAAACAAAACGGAGTTCCGCTATGTGCATGTGGTCGTGGCAAATAGCATGAAGAGCAAAACCTTGGTCTTCAAGCAATTGGGCATTTGCACAGATAAGAAATGAAAGCTTGTGGAAGAATCGTTTCGGCTTTGCACTGAAAAGCCGAACGCGTTATTTCGTGAACGTTCCGTCTTGCGTTTGCATTGTATGTTATGCAGGGGGGCGGCATGTGTAATCGGAGCCGACATATTCTTATCCAGTTGTAATTTGTCAGACGGTGTCTGACAAATTAAAATATTTCAGACAGTGTCTGAAATATTCAGTATTATTTCAGCAATCGCTCCACCCATTCATTAAACAATGGACATTTCTCACGAATCTTATCCAAGCCAATATCCATTGCCACACAATTGCCAAATATAACCTTATTATAATCTGGTATGGCATCTATCAATCTTTTAGATGGAGCTGTCTTAGGACTGTTGTTTATCTGTTCTGGATTCTCGAAAGCCTCCGCAGCCTCTACCAATGCTTCATAGTTGATTTCGCTTGAGTCAAAGCTATTCAAGAAAGCGCTGACATCACTAAACAACAAGCCCTCAAACTCATGCAGTTGGATATATGGAATAAAGCGATACCGGTATTGCTCAGGAATATCCTCTGCCATTTTACCAGCCAAGAAATGGATACGCTCAGTCTTGTCCGCTATGCTCTTGGACTCTTCCCAACCAGGGAAAGCAAATTGGTCTTTGATGCCATAATAATCCACCAACATACTGACATACACACTTCCTTCTTGAAGATGCTTCAAGATTTGTCTCTTGATAACATCCCAAGCCACAATGCCGCCATGAGAATGTTTGATAAGCGGAACCTCCACATAAACATCATGTTTTGCCATCTCCACCCCCAAGACCTCTAAACAAAACTCTTGCTCGGTAGGTCCTTCACAAATAATAATCACTCGTTTCATCGTGGCTGTCCTCCCTTCAATATATTCTGCTTCCACAAATCGCCAAGTGTATATTCGTCCAGCCAACGTTCTAAGCCCTCACGATTCAAGCGCTCAATGGTAGATCCCTCTTCATTCTGATTCACGGTCAATACATCTTCTGGCTCGAAGTTGCTGATGAGCTCAGCACTCTGAGTGGCTACGATAACTTGCGTACCCTTTTGTGCAGCCATCTTTATCAATCCTGCCAACTTTTCGATAGCCACAGGGTGCAAGCCAAGCTCAGGCTCGTCAATGATAATGACCCTTGGCAACCAAGGTTGCATAAAGAGAACCGTCAAGGCGATAAAGCGAATAGTGCCATCCGACAAATCCGTTGGTCCATAAATCATGGAGCTATATTTATCCTGCCATTGCAAGCGAACCATATCCGCTTCCGTAGGCTGGAAATAGAAATCAGAGAAGTAAGGTGCCACGCTCTGAATCACACGAATGATACGCTTATAAGCCATCGACTTCTCTCGCTGAATGCGATAGAGAATTGCCGCCAAGTTCTCACCATGCTCATACATGCGGTAAGCATCGTTCACGATATGGCTGTCTGCCGTGAATGGAGAACGGCGACCAGTGTCATGGAAGTGGAACTTGCGAATCTGGGATATGTACTCATTGAGATAAACACCCGATTTCGTCCCTACATACTCTTTCAGTTTAGATTCGTCAGCATACTTGTTGATGTTTACACTTTCAAGGCATGCAGGAGAATTACTATGCCCCACAGCTTCGTTTTGTATCATCAACCTTCCGTCAGACTCCATCAATTCCAAATGATAGGAGTTCTTGTCTTGCTTCAATTCTATGTCTATCTTCTCAGTCGCTTTCCTTCCTTGATAGAGCAACTTATCTACTCCACCAACCTGAGCGACGTACGCTCCCAATCTCTTTTCGTAGACATTACCCAACATCTCGAAAAGAGACAAGAAGTTGCTTTTGCCTGCTCCATTCGCACCTATCAGGAGATTGATAGGGTGCAGCTGAACTTCCTGCTTCTTGAAAGACTTATATCCAAATATGCTAATTGAGTCCATATATTTTCTTTATTTTGGAAGAAGTTTTTCTCCATACCTTAAAGTACTCCTTGCTTCCACCCAGCTCCTAACGCATGTCCTTGAAACTACGGAGATTTGTATCATGTTGCAAATGTACAATGTTTTTCGGAGAATGTCTTTTGGTAGTGGGGAAATTTGCGGTCCCTTCTTTTTTTCTTCGTTCATAAGTGTAGAGGCGTTGGCTTTGCGGCGCAAAGGCAACGGCGTTGCGGCGTAATCGCGGTGCCGTTACGGCGCGAACGCGATGGCGTTGCGGCGTGGACGCGAAGCCTTGTGTTTGCACGGCTTGCCTTGTGTGGGCGTGCGGCATGCTTTGCAGGGTGCGGCCCCCTGTGGCCGTCCGCATCCCGAATGGCCAATGAAAGGCACCTCGGGGATGGTATACTCCAAATGGAGCTGTTTTTATGCCCATAAATGGTTGCGGACGGGCACAGGGTCCGCCCCTGCCATTCATTTCGTGCGAATCAGCCTGTAGGCTTTGCCCCTTTCCACTTCTATTGCCAATCCATGGGCTTCCACGATGGGTTTGACACGTCTGATCAGCGTGTAGAGAGTCTCACTGGCGTCTGGCTTCTTGGGCCAAAGGGCGGAGCATATCTCGGTTTTCGATAGCTGGTGGGCGGTGTTGCTGAAGAACATTTGCATCAGTTGGTGCTGCATGGGGGTGAAGCGCACCGGCTGGTGGTCAGCGCTGCAGTAGAAGCAGTCGTCGGTGGCAGAGTAGGAGAGGGTGCCGATGGTGGCAAGGCAGCTTAACCCTTTGCCGCCTGCTGTCCCGCCACTCCGCCTGTGGTAAATCGTCGCGGCGGTAGCCCACATCATCGCCATGAGCACGAGCGAGAGAGGCGTGCGCTGGTCGCTCATGCCTAACACGTCGGCGAAGGAGCAGTTGGCGTAGCCGCGGATGGCGTGGCTGTTGAGCGTCATGGCGTTGGAGGTGAGCTGCTGGCTGTCGCGGCTTGGGGTCGACGCGCGCTTCAGCCCACGCTTGTCGTCGACCACGTAGCACAGGTTGCTTGTCTCCTTCAGCAGGGCGATGCGCAAGTGGGAGCGATAGTCCTCGATGGTGTCGGGCGTGAGCCATTGGTAGTGGCTATCGTGGAGTGTAACGACAAGGGCTTGGTTCATGTCGCTGATGATGTCGCCCTCGGCGCAGCGGTAGCTGTTGACGCTCGCGCATATGGCAGACACCATGAGCGCGATGAAGATTATAAGCGAGTGGTAAGGCTTCATTCTCATAATGGCACTGTTTTGTAGTGCAAAAATATGGAAAATAACGGAGAATGGGCACGATATGACGGGAAAAAAACGTGTCGGGCAAGATGTCAGACTAATGTCAGACAGTTTTTGAGGCGTAGAATGCGGCTTTTCATACTTTTGCCGTCGAAAAGCAAACACACAGAAGTATGAGAAAAACATTCATCGCGGTTTCAATTGTTCTCCTTGGTGGCATCTTAGCCCATGCGCAGGAGACGAAGCAGACAAAGGAGGTGAAGGACAGCGTCGCCCTTGACGAGGTAGTGGTGAAAGCGTCGCGCGTGGTCAGCCGTGTAGACGGGCAGACCATCTTCCCGAGCGCCATGCAGAAGAAGAGTTCCACGTCTGGCTATTCGCTACTGAGGAAGCTCAGCTTCCCCGGTATCCGCATCGACGAGATGTCGCGCACGATAGAGTCTATTGCCAACCGTGGCGCGGTGCAGGTGCGCGTTAATGGCATCGTAGCCACGAGCCAGGACCTGCAGGCCATGGACGTGGCAAGCATCACGTCCATCGACTTCATCGACAGCCCCGGTGTGCGCTACGGGTCGGACATAGCCTACGTCATCAACATCCATACGCGCCGCGCGATGGGCTACGCCCTCGGAGCGCAGACCATGAATACCCTCACGTCGGCAAGCGGCTTCAACAACGCTTACGCCGCGGTGAACGGCGCGAAGAGCCAGCTGCGCGTGTTCTACGAGCAGGGCTACCGTAACACCACGGGCTCACTGACCAACGAGACCGCCAACTATCTGCTCAACGATGGCTCGATGCACACCATCGAAAGGAAGATGCTCGACAACCGAAGCCGACACTACGACAACTCTATCGAACTGAAATATAGTCTTGCCGACAGCGCCACTTACGTCTTCCAGACGACCCTCTCGGCAGCCCTGAGCAACAGTCCGCGCACGTTCTCCCACCGGATCATATCCGAGACCGGCACTGCCGACTATGTGGCAACGGAGAGCAACAAGGGCCGCACGGCATCGCCCGTGCTCGACATCTACTACTTCCGCCAGCTGGGAAAGCACCAAACCATTACCGCCAACGCCGTGGCAACCTATATGCGCACGCTCAGCAACTACTTCTACGACGAGGGCAGTGCCTACTCCTACGACGTGGACGGAAAGACCTACTCGCTCATAGGCGAGGCTATCTATGAGAATCGCCTCAAGCCCTTCACGCTCTCCACTGGCGTCAGCGTGAACTGGAAATTCATGGACAATGCCTATAGCGGCGACGTGAGCAGCGTGAACGGAATCCACCGCGCAGGCACTTACGTCTATGCCCAAATAAAAGGCAAGCTGCGCAAGCTCGGCTACATGGCAGGTGTGGGCGTGAGCAACGAGCGCTATCGCCAGGGCGACCACCGGTTCGACTATTGGCTGTGGCGACCCAAGGCGCAGGTGGCTTATCCGCTGATGGCTGGCATGCGTCTTATGTACAGCATCGAGCTGGCGCAGCACATATCAAACATCGCCATGATTTCCGACACGCGCATCCGGCAGAACAGCATGGAGTGGAAAGTGGGCAATCCGGCACTGAAGCCCAACGGCAGATTGGAGCAGAACCTCATGCTGACCTACAACCGCCCAAGGTTCAGCACGGAACTTTCGGCACGGTATCGGGTGAACAGCAACTGCAACATGGGCAAATACACGCGCACCGACGACAACCAGTTTCTCTACACCATGGCAAACCAGCCCCACTGCAACATGCTGTATCTTGACAGTTACACCCGCGTCGACATCATTGCGGATCATCTCGAATTCTCCCTCGACGGCAGCATGGCGCGCTTCTTCAATCGTGGCGATGACTATAATCATTGCTACACTTCCTATGGCATCGCGAGCGGCGTCACGGGGTATCTTGGCAACTGGACGCTGCAACTCTCAGCCGATAGTGGCTGGCGGTTCATGGAGGCGGAGATGAAGGGACTGAACGCTGGCATGATGAACCTGAATGTGGGCTATCGCATAGGCAACTGCGACATCACGGTCTATTGGGTCAATCCCTTCCAAAGTAATCCTCTGCGCACTCGCTCCATCATCGTGAACAGATATGTGGGCAAGACCACCTGTCTATACTCTAAGGATGCTGGCAACGCCGTGCAGCTGAGCGTGGCGTGGCGGCTGAACCGAGGCAAGAAATACCGCGACGTGAAACGGAAACTGAACAATAAGGACAAGGTGACGGGAATAATGTGAGGCTGATAAAGAACCTCATAGGTAAACTGAAGAGCACAACTGGACATCCTTTATTGCTTGATGACGATTTGAAAAAGGACAGGTGTGACGTGTCACCCTATAATATCCCAAAAGCTCTCCGGCAAACTTATGTTCTCAACCTCCTTTGCCGACTTAAACAACGGGGCGATGTCCTCTGGCTCGAAGCCGGCTATTCCACAGCCGATTGGGGTTACAAGGAATTGCTTGTCGGGGTGCTGCTTGGCAAAAGCAATGAACTCGTCGACGTAAGGACGGATAGTCTCCACGCCTCCTTGCATCGTGGGGATGGCATAGCTTTGACCTTGCAGGCCAACGCCTTGGCCCATTACGGCACCGTAGTGGAGCCTGGCTGTGCGGGCTGCTCCACCGCCGTGCATGCCCGCAAGGTTGCTGCCGAATACAAATATCTCGTTCTCCTTCAGACGGTCTATCCATTGAGGGGTGATGCGTCCAGTCTTGATGTCTTCCATGTCTTTGTATTTAAGATTACCATTGAGTGTATTTCCATCGTTGAGGGTGTTCGCAAGCAAACCGCATGAGCCTGGCATAATTGAATATGCTGCGTGTTGCATGCCCATGGCTTCTTCTGCGCTGGTTGTCTCATAAGATGCGTATTCTGACGCTACGAAGTATTTCTTGAAAATACGGTGTCACAACGTCGTACATCATCTTCTGGCAGCGTTGCGTCACGGCAGAAGCCGTCATGCCGAGCTGCTGGGCAACGTCATTGCCTTTAAAGCCCTCTATATAGAGCATCTTCTGGATGATGGCGTTCTTGCTGTCGCGACCGTAGTATTTGTTGCTTATGTCCTCTATCGTGCGGAACAGTTCTGTTCGAACTTGCTGTCGGTCACGTCGAATTGCATCTTCTAGTTCTCCTTTCTTCATTTGGTAAAGATGCTTTTACAAATATACAACTTTTTATTGTCGTGCTTTCAGCAACTACTCGTTCCTGTAAATCTCATCCAATGTCTTTCCATTGTCATCGGCCCATTCCGTCCATCCATTTCTATGGCCGCCGGCAATATAACTTGCGGCAGTACTTGGACTGTCCACAACGTAATCTCTTGTCAGTTCCCAATATCCGTCTTTTGTCTTACTTGCAATGGTGGCAAGAAGGGCATTCCGTTTCGCTACATACCGATATGATTTTGAAGTAGCCTGTGGGCAGAGACTGCCTTTTAGCAGGCGAATAGAATGGTCTGTCTCATTGAATATGCCATTGGCTTGCACGCCCTTCACCTTTATGTGGAACACATTCTTGCCAGATGAATCGTTCGGTTCTTTTTTGTCGAAAATCTTGCATCCAATAAACGAGGCAAGCAACTTTACATCGTCGAAGAATTCTTCCATAATGTCTTCTTGATATTTGGAAAGAGAACTCTTTTTCCCTGATTGCTCGTTTGTTAGAATGTATCTTGAACATTCGTTTGCGATACTGATGGCACGATTCTCAAGATATTGGACATCGGCTTTATTGATGCTGTCATCTTTAGCCACGAACAAAAGGCATTTGTTCCAAAATAGTTTGTGTACTTTATGGTTGTTAAGCCGTTGCAATCCATTTGTGGTTTCACCTATATATGCTTGTGAGTTGCCGTTGGCATCTTCTCCCAATAAGATATACAGGGCAGGACGTGAACTTTCACTTACAAGATTGCAAACATTGTCGATTTCATTCTTTGGGAAAACGACCATTTCGCATATTTTGTTGCTGATGAATACTGTGCGTATTCCATTTGGATCGCCTGTTATTAGGTGTGTCGTAATTACTTTTCCGCGTGTCATTTGACAAGTATTTATGTGTTATTCTTACACTTCCTCCATCCTTACAAGTTCCCAACCCTTGAACTGCATGACAATCTTGTGAAGCATGGTGCCTTGACGCAGCGCCTCCACCCTTGGCGCAGCGGCATATCGCTTGATTTGCTCCACCGCGTCGCGCCATTGCTTTTCGGCTTTTGTCATGGGGGTGCCGTCCTCATCGAGAACATCCTTCAGCACTTCGTCAAAGTCCTTCTTTGGGAGGACTTTGAGTTCGAGAATGTAGCTGTGCTTGCTGGCGTAGTGCGTGTGGTCGGGCAAGAGGAAAAAGTCGCAATAGCCATGGCTCAGCTCGAGCTCGGGAGCGGTGATGTAATAGTCGTTGAGGTTAAGGTAGGCCATGAAGAAACCTTGCAGATTTCTTTCCGATTCTATTCCGTCGCGCACCGATGACACCTTGGCGTAGGCGTCTGCCATGAAGCGGAGGCCTTCCTCCCAAATGCCATCATATGCCATGTCGTAATAGTAGTCGGTGAGCTTGTTGGTGTCCACATACGATTTTGCCTGATACTCTTCCTCAAGATATCCGTAGTATTGCTTGCGCACATTGTTGTTGGGGATGCCAAGAATGAGCTTGGAGCCACGGGCGCCCTTTATGGTCAGCATGCCATAATAGAACAGCAAGCTCGGGAATATCTCTGCCTTCGGAATCTGATAGGCAGAGAATTGCGGTTCGAGTTGCGCCACGATCTGCCCTTCCTCGGCAATCTTGTGAATGATGCCGCGACGCTCTCCGTCGAGCTTGTCAAACTGCAGCAGCTTCTTCATCTTGCCGTAGTCGGTACGGGTGTTTGGGTCAATCATCTGTCTTGGCGCACGTCCATAGTCCATGTAGTTGCGCAGATAGTAGAGCACCATGTCGCAGTTGAACATTCTTGTGTCCTTGTCCAACGCCTCTTCCGCAAAGCAATAGTTGTCGTACCACGGTTTCATCTCGTTCACTATCGCCTCCACATCGCTGTCGGCGGGAATGCATCCCATCTCCTTGTAGTAGGTGAACATCTCTACCACATCCTTTGTGGAGAAGCCCAACATCTCGTCGAACTCCGGCTTGATGGATATGTTCCACCCTACGTTATAGCCGCTCGTCACGTCATCAAGCGTTACAGGGCTTACGCCCATCATGAATATTCGCTCAAAGTTGCCCTTGAACTTCTTGAATACGTCGCGGTAGAAACCATCGGCATGGGTTATGGCATGGTAAACCCTCTCGCCATGCTCGTTGAGGACGACGTTGGTGAAATTGTCGTACTCATCTATTATAAGGTAAAGTCTAAAGCCGTTTGCCTTTGCCGTATCTAACATGAGCTGCAGCTTATCTGCATATTCGGTCTTTGCCCTTATTTCCTCAACTTTCTTTTCACCGTAATATGATGCATACTGCTGCACAAAGCCGTCCAGTTTTATGGAAAGATAGGCGTTGAACCTCTCCTCCAGCACGTCAATCTTGCCCGTAATTTGCGAGAAGTCAAGGAACAGCACTTGGTATTTACCCTGCAAAGGGGTAGGATGCTTGCCTATCCACAGGTTGCCGAACAACGTCTCGAACTCGCCCCTTTGGTTGCAGTCATAGTAAGAATGGAGCATACTGAGGAATATGCTCTTCCCGAAGCGACGCGGACGGATGAAAAACAGGTTGCGTGGCTGTCTCTCCAGCTCAGGCAAGAACATTGTTTTGTCTACATAGTAGAGATTCTGTGTCATAACCGTTGCGAAATCGGCTACACCATATGGTACTTGTTTTGCTTGCTGTTCCATGATTGTGTGGTTTATCATGCAAAAATAGATAAAAACTTTGAGAGGGTCAAATTATTTGTGCCTTATTTGCTTCCCATTGGCATGCCTCCGGCGTTACGCTGAAATGCCGTTGGCCTTACGCCGCAAGGGCAACGCCCTTCCACCGTAAAGGCAACGCCTTTACGCCGCAACGCCGAAGAGGCTAAAACAATGGCTGTGGGTGAGGTCGCTGAGTGGTGACCTTGATGAGCTTGCTTTTCAAAAACGAAAAAGCCAATTGCCTGAAAAACAAGCAATTGGCAAAGCGACAAGTGATTCCGTAGGGATTCGAACCCTAGACCCACAGATTAGAAATCTGTTGCTCTATCCAGCTGAGCTACGGAACCTTCTCTTGCGGCAAAACCTATTCGGGGTAATATTGATTGCCCGAAATGGTTGTGCAAAGTTAACCATTTATTTACAATTGCAAAAACGGAAGGCAGATTATTAATTACATTTAGCCAATATTAACAAAACCGGTCGGGGAGATTCAGTCTCGCGCTGAGTCATAAATGAAACAGACGCCAAACTAAACATTAGCGGGCGCATAAAGTTGCCATATAAATTATCGGCAAGACGTTAAATTTGCGAAAACAAGCCAATTTTCACAAGATATTATTGTAATTTTGCAGCAATATTGTGCATTGTCTATATGCGATAATATATGCACTAAAATACATGCATTAATAATGTGGACATATTTAAGGACTAAGTCTTTCATCATATTGCTCATTTCCGTTGTGGTGTGTGCTTGGGCTGGAAGCCGCCCCCTTCCTCCGGCGAAGAAGCATAAAGCCGGGGCGGCAAGCGGAAAAGACGGCAAGGATTCTATAAACGTGGACAAGGCAGAGATAGACACGCTCTCGATGGACTCTCTGCAACTCGCCGTTTATCATCACAACAAGGCCATCGACGACTCCATCAGAGCCGACTCGATAAATCGCGCAAAGAAGCAAGGCATCGACGCCCCCGTCACCTACTCGGCAAACGACTCCCTGGTCTACGACGCCATGACCAAGGATGCCAAGCTCTATGGCAACTCGGAGGTGAAATACGAGAACATGGACCTGAAGAGCGACAAGATACGCATGAATCTCGACTCTTCGCTTGTGCATGCCACGGGTTCGCCAGACAGCACGGAGAAGACTGGCGTCAAGGGCCGCCCCGTCTTCGTGATGGGCGCCGACAACTACGACACCGACACCATAGCCTTCAACTTCAAGACCAAGAAGGGCCTGGTGCAGAACGCGTTGACTAAGCAGGAGGACGGCTTCTTGCGGAGCAAGATATCCAAGCGCACGGAAAACGGCGACGTCTATCTTGCCCATGGCCGCTACACCACTTGCGACAAGGAACACCCCGACTTCTACATCTCGCTTTCGCGCGCCAAGGTTCGCCCTGGCAAGGACGCCGTGTTCGGTCCTGCTTACATCGTGGTGGCCGACGTGCCATTGCCGTTTGCCATACCTTATGGCTTCTTCCCGTTCACCAAGAGCTATAGCTCCGGCTTCATCATGCCAAGTTATGGCGACGAGTCTAACCGCGGTTTCTATCTCAGGGACGGTGGCTACTATTTTGCCATCAGCGACAAGATGGACCTCAAGCTCATTGGCGAAATCTACACCAAGGGTTCATGGGGAATCACGGCCACGACCAACTATCGGAAACGCTACAAGTATAACGGCTCCTTCCTTTTCAGCTATCAGGACACGCGTACCGGCGACAAGGGCATGCCCGACTATGCCAAGCAGACCAGCTTCAAGTTGCAATGGAGCCATAGGCAAGACAGCAAGGCAAACCCCTTCATGTCGCTCTCTGCCAGCGTCAACTTCGCCACGTCGAGCTATGAGCGCAACAACCTGACGAGCATGTACAACCCGCAGTCGCTAACGCAGTCGACACGTACATCTTCAATCAACTGGAGCACCACCTTCTCCAGCATCGGCATGACGCTCAGTTCCACGGCCAACCTCAGCCAGAACATGCGCGACTCCACCATCTCGATGACGCTGCCCGACCTTAACATCAGCATATCCCGCTTTTACCCCTTCCGTCGAAAGCATGCCGCTGGCGACCAGCGATGGTATGAGAAGATTTCCATGAGCTATACCGGACAATTCTCCAATTCCATCAGCACCAAGGAGAATAAGCTGATGCACTCAAGCCTCATCAAGGACTGGCGCAATGGCTTCCAACACTCCATTCCGATAAGTGCCAACTTCACGTTGTTCAACTACATCAACCTCAACCCCTCGTTCAACTTCACCGACCGAATGTATAGCAGCAAGGTGAACAAGTCGTGGGATGTAAAGAACCAAAAGGAAGTCTCCGACACCACTTACGGCTTCCACAACGTGTACAACTGGAACCTCACGCTGTCGGCTTCCACCAAGGTCTATGGCTTCTGGAAGCCTAACAAGAAGATATTCGGCGACAAGATACAGGCAATAAGGCATGTCATAACGCCGACCGTGAGCTTCAACTACGCGCCAGACTTCAGCGCCTCGCGCTATGGCTATTATCAGACATACCAGAAGACCGACGCCGATGGCAACGTCTCGCTCGTGCCATACTCGCCATACCAGAACATGCTGTATAGCGTGCCAGGCAGGGGGCGCACGGGAAGCGTGTCTTGGAGTTTCGACAACAATATCGAGATGAAGGTAAAGAGCGATAAGGACTCCACTGGATACAAGAAGATCAGCCTTATCGACCAGTTGGGGTGGTCCATGTCGTACAACATGGCAGCAAAGGAGAAGGCCCTCAGCGACCTCACTGTCAACCTCCGTCTGAAATGGTGGAAAAACTACACGTTCAACATGACGGGCGTGTTCTCTTCCTATGCTTATGAGCTTGACAGCCAAGGCAAGCCCTATGTCGGCAACCACACCTACTGGGGCATGGGAAAATGGGGACGTTTCCAAGGCATGTCGCAAAACATCTCTTACACTTTGACGCCTGAGAAGATCAAGAAACTGTTTGGCGGAGGCAAGGACGATGACGACAAGAATAAAAAGAAGAAGAAAGACGATGAAGAGGGAATAGACACCGAAATAGAGAGCAATGTGGATGAAACCATGATCGACGGTCAGCGTGGAGCCTCAAAGGGCAACGGCGGTGGCAAGGCTGAGACCGATGGCGATGGCTACATGAGGTTCTCCATGCCCTGGTCGCTCACCTTCGGATATGGCGTGACCATGAGCGAGAACACGAATATAGAAAAGTTCAACTACAAGACAATGCGGTACCCCTATAAGTTCACACAGACGCTCAATGTCAGTGGCAACATCCGCATATCCGACGGTTGGAACATCAGTTTCTCTTCGGGCTACGACTTCGACAACCACAAGATGTCCATGACCACGGCTTCGTTGCAGCGCGACCTCCACTGCTTCAACATGAGCTGTTCTCTTGTCCTTGCTCCTTACGCAAGCTATAACTTCACGTTCCGTTGTAACGCGTCGACACTCACTGACGCATTGAAATATGACAAGCGTTCTGGCTACAGCAACGCGGTCCAATGGTACTAATTATTAAATCTGAAAATGAAGAAAAATACACAGGCAATCCATTTGCCTTATCGCCGTCGCGATGCTTATGATGCCTTGAGTATGCCGGTCTACAATGCAGTGGCATACGAATTTGATGACGCCAAGACGATGGCAGACGCCTTCTGCGAGCGCATTGACGCGCCAGACTATTCACGATGCGAGAACCCCACGGTGGACAATCTTGAGGATCGCGTGCGCGCGCTGACCGACGCCTTCAGCGTGTCGGCACTCAACAGTGGCATGGCGGCAATAAGCAATGTCATGCTTGCCCTCACCGCGCAAGGCAAGAACGTGGTGTCGTCTACCCACATGTTTGGCAACACCTTCGACTTGCTCAGCCGCTCGTTGAGGAAGTTTGGCGTTGACCTGCACACGGCAGACCTCACTGACATAGAGAAAGTGAAGGAGGCGGTAGACGACAACACTTGCTGCATATTTGTTGAGATAATCACCAATCCGCAAATGGAGGTCGCCGACCTTACGGCCCTTGCAAGTGTCGCTCACGAGCACAACATCCCACTCGTGGCAGACACCACCACGATTCCCTTCACCATGTTCTCGGCAAAGAGCCTTGGGGTAGACATTGAGGTTGTGTCGTCTACTAAATATATTAGTGGCGGCGCGACATCCCTCGGCGGCTTGATAATAGACTATGGCACAGACTATACCCGTGGCTTCACCTCCACGATAAAGAGTGAGCTGCTTTTCAACTTTGGTGCTTACATGACCCCTCAAGTGGCTTTCATGCAAACCATGGGCCTTGAGACTCTTGATGCCCGCTACCGCGTGCAGTCGGCAAACGCGCTTGAGCTTGCCAAGAAGTTGTGCGGATTGGAGCAAATAAAGCAGGTCAACTATGTGGGCTTGGAAGACAACAAGTACTATCAGCTCGCTCAAAAGCAGTTTGGCAAGACGGCTGGCGCGATGGTTTGCATCGACTTGGAGAGCGAAGAGGCTTGCTTCAACTTCCTCAACAACTTGAAGCTGGTGCATCGCGCCACGAACCTTTTCGACAACCGCAGCCTCGCCATTCACCCTTACTCAACCATCTTTGGCAATTTCACGCCAGAGGAGAAAGCAGGTATGGACGTGCTCGACACTACAATCCGCTTGAGTGTTGGCTTGGAAGACGTTGACGATATCTTCAACGACATCAAGCAAGCACTGTCTTAAAGAATTGTCATTTAAGCTAAACATAATACACATGAAATACGATTTCGATACCATTATAGACAGAAAGGGCAGCGGTGACCTCATGCACGAGGCGCTGTTGCCACGTTGGGGCCGCGACGACCTTCAACCATTGTGGGTGGCCGACATGGACTTTGCGGTCATGCCCGACATTCTCGACGCGTTGCGCAAGAGGTTGGAGCACCCCATCCTCGGCTACACCGTTGAACCGAGCGACTACCGCCCCGCTATCATCGATTGGGTTAAGGTACATCACAACTGGGATGTAAAGCCAGAGTGGATCAGCTTTATCCCGGGAATTGTAAAGGGCATTGGGCTCATCAGCAACCTTTTCTGCAAGCCCGATGAGAAGGTCATCGTCATGCCACCGGTTTATCATCCGTTCTTCCTTGTGCCACGCGCCAACGATCGTGAGGTGGTGTGGAATCCCTTGAAAGTTCACGAGGAAGCACTTGAGGCTGACCATGTGGAGGCTGGCGATTATTATGAGATGGATTTTGAGGGACTTGAACGAGTGTGCGACGACAAATGCCGCGTTCTCATCTTGTGTAATCCTCACAACCCAGGTGGCATATGCTGGAGCCGTGAGACGCTCGTTCGCCTTGCCGACTTCTGCTATGAGCACAACTTGCTTGTCATTAGCGATGAGATTCATTGCGACATGGCGCTCTTCGGACACAAGCACATTCCCTTTGCCTCCGTCTCTGAGAAAGCCGCCCAAATCAGCATCACCATGCAGGCTCCCACGAAGACGTTCAACATTGCGGGAATAGTATCCTCTCATGCCATAGTGCCTAATCCAGAGATACGCAAACGCTTCTATAACTGGCTGAAGGCCAACGAGCTTGACGAAGCCCACATCTTTGCCCATATAGCCACCATCACGGCATTCCGCAAAGGTGAGGAGTGGCGCCAGCAGATGCTTGCCACTGTGGAGGATAACATTCGCCTTGTCGAGGACTTCTGCCGTGAGCGTATGCCACAAATCAAGCCAATCCGCCCTGAGGCGAGCTTCCTGGTGTGGCTCAATTGCCGCGGACTGCATCTCGACCACGACGCTTTGCTCGACCTTTTCGTCGACAAGGCGCATCTTGCCCTCAACGACGGCGAGATGTTCGGGCCTGGCGGTGAAGGCTTCATGAGGTTGAACGTCGGCTCACCGAAGGCTTATGTTGAGGCTGCGCTGGAGAAACTCGCAAGGGCAGTTGAGGCAAACGCTTAACGCTGTGGCATGAGGTTGTATCCAAACCATTACCGTTCACTTCTTACGCTTGGAGTCCCCATAATGATAGGTCAGTTGGGGACGATAATCTTAGGGTTCGCTGATACCATGATGGTGGGCCATCACAGCACGATAGAGCTTGGCGCCGCCTCTTTTGTCAACAACATCATGAACCTTGTCATCATCTCTGCCACGGGATTTTCTTATGGGCTGACTCCAATAGTGGGTGGACTCTTTGGGCGCAAAGAGCTCGCTCAAGCAGGCAGTGCACTCCGGTGCGCCTTGATAGCCAATTTGTTGGCAGGGGCGCTCATGATGGCGGCGCTGGCAATACTCTATTTCAATGTTGGCAATATTGGGCAGCCAAAGGAATTGCTGCCTTACATAAAGCCATACTATTTGGTATTGTTGGCTTCGTTGCCGTTTGTCATGCTGTTTAACGCGTTCAAGCAGTTTGCCGACAGCATCACCGAGACGCGTATGTCGATGTGGATTCTGCTTTCGGGCAACTTGCTAAATATCATTGGCAACTATGTGTTGATCTATGGCAAGGCAGGCTTGCCTGAGCTTGGAGTCGTGGGCGCAGGCGTGTCAACACTTCTGTCGCGTATAGTGATGGTGGTGATCTTTCTTGTGGTTTTCTTTGCGAGAAAGAAGATGCGCCCATACCGTGAGGGATTCTTGCGGTTGGGATTGTCGAGGAAGATGGTATGCCGCTTGGTATCGCTTGGCACACCCGTCGCCTTGCAGATGGGCATGGAAACCGCATCGTTCTCGTTGTCAATAATCATGGTAGGCTGGCTTGGCACCATTGCCTTGGCGTCTCATCAAGTGATGATTACCATATCGCAGTTCACCTTCATGGCCTATTATGGCTTGGGTGCCGCGATAGCCGTGCGAACAAGTTATTTCAACGGTCAAAACGACCGTGAGAATGTGCGCCACACAGTGGTTGCCGGACTGCAAGTCATGGTGGCGTTGGAGTTGGTGTTAAGTGGCATCATCTTCTTGTTGCGCAACCACATTGGCGGTTGGTTCACAGACTCCAGTGAAGTGTCGTCGATGGTCATCACACTCATGGTGCCATTCTTCATTTACCAGTTTGGCGACGGTCTGCAAATCACCTATGCCAACGCCCTTCGAGGCATTGCCGATGTAAAGCCTCTCATGGTTATAGCCTTCATCGCCTTCTTTGTCATCTCGCTTCCCGTTGGTTATTTCTGCGGTTTCGTGCTCGACTTAAGACTTGTTGGCGTGTGGATGGCGTTCCCTTTTGGACTTACATCAGCAGGCATCATGATGTGGTTGCGGTTCAAGAGAGTTTACGTTTAGCTGGAGTTATTTCTCCAGCTTTTTCAGAACCTTTTCGAGCTCAGCCCAATGCTCATCAGTCATGGAGTTTGGCGTGAATAGGCTTATGCCATTTGCGCCTGCCTCAATCGAGGACTCCACGGCTTCCTCAATTTCGGAAGGCAACAGTCCTGAGTTTTCGGGGTCAACCACCTTGTCCTTGTTTCTCCAATCGTGGCAGATGAACAGGCCGCTATATAATAATGTGTTCTTTCCCTTGATGGATTCAGCCTCTTCCTTGGTTATCTTGCCAACCCAAGCGGCTGGTTCCATATAGAAGTCATTATAGTTCATCGGGAACACGGCGTCGAGTTTCCAGTTGTCCCATTGCTGGCGCACCATCCACTCGGCATAGCTCTTTGGTCCGGGAAACACGTCGGCACTGATCTTCTTGCCCTTTGCGTGGACGGCATCGGCAATGTTGTTCACGAGATCCGTCACCGCCTTGCAGCGAAACTGTGCCCATTCCTTTATCTTCGATGGGTCGGTCACCTTTGTGATGTCTATTCCGCTCTGCTTTTTAAAGACGGCTACACAGTCGGGGCAATAGCAATAGTCAGCCTTGGCGTATTCTCCGTTCATCGTAAGGCCGTACTTGTCCCACAGTCCACGCGCGAGAATCACGTCGGCATAGCGTATGTAGTCGAGCTGCACGTAGTCAACTTCAGGTATCGAGGCTATTTCCTCAAACTTTTCCGTCAGGAACTTCTTTACCTCTTCATTGCGTGGGTCGAGCGTTGTGTAGTAAGGCACATAGGCAGGGTTATCATACGCCGACTCCCCAAGACGGTTTACCGTGTACCAGCTCTTGGGTTTCCCTCCTTGCACCATTGTCGGAACCCATGCGTGATATTCCAGTCCAACCTTCTTAGCGACCTTTGATGCAAGGCGTATTTTCTCAATGTCCATGCCAGCGTTGACGCACACGCCCGTCACGCCATGCTTCTTCCATGCCTTGAAATCAGTTGTGAGACTTTTCTCATTTGTGTCTTGTTCTAAGCCTGTCCATGCGTATACTGGAATCTTGTTGCCTTTCGCGCTTGCGAGAAAAGCGGTCAATACTAAAGTGAGGGTTAAAAAGAGTTTTTTCATGCGCTTGGTTTAGTAATATTAAATTGTCGTTAACATTGTCTTTTTGCAAAGGTAATAGTCTATTTCGAGAAATCAATAATAAAAGGCAGATATTATTAACCCAACGGCAAGAAAAACGGCAAAAAACATTGTCGTGAGAGTATTATTCCTTAACTTTGTATACAATACAATAAATTAACTCTTGAACAAATATAAACTCTTATGACAATCAATCGCTTATTATGCTCTTTGCTCTGCGCGGCAACCATGACGAGCGCGGCGGCACAGACTGCCACGACTAACACTGAGACTGAGGAGCAAAAAGACAAACGCATGGAGTGGTTCGACCACGCCAAGCTGGGTATCTTCATCCATTATGGCATCTATGCCGTAAATGGCGTGTCGGAAAGTTGGTCGTTTTACAACAAGTATTTGCCCTATGAGCAGTATATGAGTCAACGCGAAGGCTTTACGGCCAAGAACTACGACCCGAAGGCTTGGCTTGACCTCATCAAGGAGAGTGGTGCCAAATATGCAGTGCTTACCACCAAGCACCACGATGGCGTGGCTTTGTGGAACACTAAGTATAGCGACCTCAATACGGTGAAGGCGACGGCGGCAAAGCGCGACCTTGTGACACCATTCGTGAAGGAAGTGCGCAAGCATGGGCTTAAACTCGGATTGTATTATTCCCTGATTGATTGGTCACATCCCGACTATCCTAACTACACGCGTACGGATACACGTTACAGCATTAAGGACGACTCCGCAAGATGGAAGAAGTTCCTTAAGTTCGACATCGATCAGCTTGATGAACTCAACCAGTATAAGCCCGACCTGTATTGGTTTGATGGCGACTGGGAGCAAACCGCCGAGACTTGGAATGCCAAGGGCATGTCCGAGTTCCTGCGCAAGGCTAACAAGAATGTCATAATAAACTCGCGCATTCGTGGATATGGCGACTATGCCACACCTGAGCAAGGTGTGCCCGTGGTGCGTCCAAAGGACAAGCACTGGGAACTCTGCATGACCATGAACGACTCGTGGGGGTATCAGCATGCCGATACCAACTATAAGTCGCCGTATATCTTGCTGCGCACTTTCGTGGATTGCCTCTCGATGGGTGGCAACATGTTGCTCGACATAGGTCCGAAGGAAGACGGTACGATACCAGAGGAGCAGGTCGCCGTACTCAAAGAGTTTGGACGCTGGACGAAAAAGCACAAGGAGGCTATTTACGACACGCGCGCCGGAATACCTAATGAGCATTTCCAAGGTTATACCACGCTCAACAAGGCTGGCGACATTCTGTATCTCTACTTGCCATACAAGCCCAATGGCCCCATAGAGGTAAAGGGACTGATGAACAAGGTCAACCGCGTGTGGGTAGTTGGCGATGGTGAGATTATTCAGTCGAAAGTCTACAACAAGAACTATTGGAGCGATGTACCTGGCAATCTGTATATTGATGTGCCAGAACGCTCACTTGACCCCATGATAACCGTTGTCGCCGTATTGCTCGACGGCCCGATAAAGCTTTATCGCGGAGAAGGCAAAGTGATTGAAAGCAACTAAACAAACGGTTTAATTCTTGTTTCAATGAAGTATACCCTCCTTTCTCTTTCCATTTTATTTTCCGTCGCGTCATTTGCCGCCAACCACAAGGAATATGCTGCCAAGGGCGACACGGTGATAAAGGTCTTTAAAAAGGCAAACGTGCGTTTTGTCCCGTCAAAGCTCGCCAATTATAATGCAGCTGATGCTGACGGAGTAGTGCACCTTGTAAACGGACGAATAATACTGAAGAAAATCCGCATGCCTCACTATGAGCGCGACACCAAGGTGTATATCAAAACCACGGTGGCTTCCAACGGCGACCGTTGGGACAAGTCTGGCTCTGTGTTTGTCTTGCCAAAGAAGTCGGCAGTCAACCTCATGACAATAGCCGAGGGCAAAAACCATTTCCCGGCCGTTGACTCCACTAAATACGAGAAGTTCATTGGCATAGTGGCAGGAAAGAATTATCTGCCCACTGTTGAGTTGATGCGATTCATGACGCCGTTTGGTGTTGGCTATTTCAGTGGTAAGGACAATGAACTGTCGTCGAAACGCCGCCCGGTTTACATACCCAAATGGGCAGACTGCGTGGAATGGCAGCAAGACATCTCCGACTTGTATCCAGAGCTTGAGGATGAGGCATACGTAGGCGTGTTTATTGACACTTGGACCGAGCAGGGCTATGTGGCGAGCGTGGAGCTGCAGTTCCAGGAGAGCCAGATAAGTTGCGTCCCAATGCCTCGTGCCCACGTGCTGCCACTCGTCAACACTGTGTATTATATAGGTCAGGAATATCCCGACTTGTTTGCGCGTAAGCCTCTTGTGACGGATTTCGACATTCCCAAGGGCGCAAAGAATGTCAAGCTGAGATATATAGTGACGGGGCATGGAGGTCATGATGGTGGCGATGAGTTCACCCCGCAAGAGAACCTTTTGTCAGTGGACGGCAAGGTGGTATACAAGTTCACGCCTTGGCGCGACGATTGCGCTTCGTTCCGCCGATTCAACCCCGGTACGGGCGTATGGCTTGAAAAGCGAGTGGCTTCCTTCATTGGCGAAGACGGAAACTACACGGAGAAGGAGATTGAGGAGCCCGTTGGCTCGTCAGACTTTTCACGCTCCAACTGGTGTCCGGGTTCTGATGTTGCTCCGGAGGACATTCCGCTCAGCGGTCTAACTCCAGGTCGCCACACGCTTAACATAGCCATCCCAAAGGCTCAACCGATAAAGGGCAACGAGATGAACCATTGGCTGGTGTCGGCTTATCTGGTATGGGAGGAGTAGCTTAGAAGACACATAGAAACTGTATTGGACAAAAAAAGACATCGGGCAACATCATGTTTTGTTGCCCGATGTCTTTTTTGTCTTGTGTTGTATGTTCGCTGGTTATTTCACCTCAAACTTTCCGTTCTGGTCTACAGTGTATCGCTTGCCAGTGCCACCCACAAGGACGCTTGCGCTAAACTGCCCCGTGGTGGCCTCCACCTCTACGTTGCTGCCTTTAGGCAGTGAGGCAAGGTCGGTGTCGGTCACCCCAAGCGAGGCAAGGGAGGTTGCGTATCTGCCAGCCTTCTTCATGTTGTCGAACTGCGCGTGGAATATGGCCCACAACAGTTTGTACGCCTCCATGTTGTAAGGGCAATGGAACTCGTCATTCCCTGTTCCCACTGCCTTGTCGGAGAATTGCAAAAAGCCCCATTGGTTTGGAGCGTGCATGTTTATCTCGCCAGTTGGTGTCCATACCCAGTTTTCCTCAGGTCCGCCTTTCTTCAGCCATTCCACACGCGAGAAGTTAATCCTCCAAATGTTTCCAGCCTGCAGTGGGTTGGTGAAGTTGCGTGTTATGGCCTTGTGCGGTATTGCCATCTCCACGGTCCACGAGCGGTCGCGATCGCTTTGCTTGTTTAGGGTGCCATCGTGCTGCACGGCAAGTTTCAGCCCTGGGCAATCCCATTGCACATAGAAGTTGCCGCCCGAGCGATAGGCACGGTCGAGCATAAGGTCGAACACGACGCCGCGTGCGTTGTTCTCTATCTCAAAGTAGCACTGTCCGTCGCCCGTTGGGTCGAGAAACACCTCAAAGTCGTTGTCGTGATATATTATGGTGTCGCGTTGTGTCAGGTTAGCCACGATGTTAGGCTCTTCCAGCACGGCAGACACATATAGGTAGTCATCGTCCCACATCATGCGGGCCTTGGTGTCGTATTTGGGCGTAGGGAATCCTTCGCCGCTAATGTCTACAAATGATTCCGTCTCGGCAGCCTTTGCCCATGACTTCTCATTGAGCTTGCCGTCAATCTTTATTTTCTCGTTTGTGCGGTAGCATACATAGTGACGTGGTGTTGTCAGCAGCCGTGCGTATTTCTTTAGCAGGCCATCTTGCGCCATTGTTGGCATGGCGAAAGCGAAGGCAATGGCAATTGCCGAAAGGATAGACTTGTTCATATTATTGTGGATGTTTTTAATAAAGTCGGCAGAACCAAATCACGTGCAAAGTTAATAAATAAGATTGAAAAACCATTCAGTTTGCGCCATTACTATAATACTATAACATTGTCATAGAATGGAGATGAAATTACAAAAAGATTAAATTATGCAAAATGTTTCTGCTTTTTACAGCGTATTACGTCAAAATGCCTTATATTTGCTATCAAATAAGTGTATATTGCCATATACAACATATAAATATACCCCAGTTCGGGTATATGAAACCTTATTGAATGGAAGTTTAGAAGTCTTCACATAGGGGGGGGGGGCAACGACACTCACCGTCAACGGAGAATGGACGGAAACGGTGGCCTAAGTTTTCCTGTTGTTAAATGGCTGAGCTTAAAAACAGGTCAGTTGTCTTGTGCTCTCGATGGTGTATCCGACAAGGGCTTGGGGCTTGTTCTCAAAGAAGCAGTATGCCCCCAATGCGGAAATTAGGTTCATGATGAAATTTG
>CAVHEN010000018.1:0-48939 GCA_963635115.1 Oscillospiraceae bacterium
TTCATCCTCAACCCCTTCTACCAGTCGAAGGCCATCCAAGGGCTCTACGACATCCGCCCCGTCTTTCGCCTGAACGCCATGCTCAGGTGGGCTTCCGACAATGGCAAATGGAGCATCCAGGCCACGGGCAGCAACATCTTCAACGGCGGCTTCACCACCCAATCCGTCCAAGGCAACCAAGACTACCACATGAACATAAAGCAAGACTGGTCGTCCGCATCCATCTCCGTGGTCTACAAGATAGGCAACTACAAGGAGAAGCCGACAAAGGACGTGGATACATCGAGAATGGGAATGAATTAAACTGCCAAAATATCGATCATAAATTCGCATCCGTTTCGGGTAAAAACAGTATATTTGCAGCCGTAAACCTTGGAATGGTGTATAATTCGGCCCCTCCGAACCCTTGGAATGGTGTATGAAGAGGTTTTTCGCCCTTCACTTAGACATGTGCGAAGAGCCGCATCCAAGCAACTGTGACCTCATACGATAAAGGCGTTGGAACAAGGGATTTCCCCTTCTCCAACGCCCGATGCTCCTAAGAAAGCTATGATTATTGATAGATTTTTATTTCTGATTGCTAACAAGCGCGACCTATCGTAACGCGATCGCGGCGCGAAGCCATCGCGATTACGCCGCAAGGACGATGCGATTGCGGCGCAAGGGCAACGCGGTTACGGCGCGAAGACAAACGAGGGGAAATGGCGCAACAATTCCTCGCATGAATCGACATTGCACCTATTGAACTGCGCCTATTTTAAACTTAAAGATATTCTTACTATTTGTACTCTTCTTCATTGAAGGGAATATTATGTACTTTATTGTATACTAATTGTGACAAGCGTTCACTCCAATGTGGTGTTCCCACATATTTACAAACAAAATCTGTCATCAAGTAATTTGGGTAATCCGAAATATATCCACTGTCATTTCCTTCCGAATATGGTCCAAAAGTATTTCCAGCACATTTTTCTTTTCCAAATTTTATTGGATTCCCTTTTCCTTTAGGGCAGTCTATACTATAGCATAAGTCCGTCCATTCTTGTTCACTGACAGGTTGATCAGGACATAAGGAAGGATCAATTATGACCTCTTTGATTTCGTGATTATTAGTATGGACTTTTAACAGTATGGCTACATGGTATTTCCAATTGTAACATTCACCATTTATTTTAGGGTTTAGATTGTCATAAAAGAATAGTTTCATACATTCATACCCCATTTCGTTTAGAATTCTTCTCATAGCATGAGCTCTGGCAAAACATCCGTCTTCTGCATAATCAAATGGTATGCATGGATGGTTTAATGGGTGTGTTTTGTTTCTGCATGAATATAGACAAATACGTCTGAAGGCATCTTTTAATTGTTCCTCCGTCAAAATGCTACAGCCATTAGACAACAGTTCCGAGATGTGGCTTGACGCTAATTTTCTTTTTGTTAATTCACTGGCTGGCAGGACTTTTATTTTAAGAATGTCCTTTGTTTCGCAGATAAATTTCAGGACAACAGATAACTGTCGCTTCTCCGCAGCTTCGAGAATCTTTCTTGCGTACTCATAATTCTTGGCGCTGCAACTAAGATTAAAATAACTTGCGAACGGCATAACGCTGATAAGAAAGTTGTTGCAAGTTGATTCCATCCCACAGCAATGAGCAAAACAAGTAAGGGAATCATTGGGCTCCATGCTTGTTTTATCCACATCTATCTCGCCTGTCGGAATGACGAACGGGTCTTCTGCCTTGGTTCTTCTCTTGGTAATGTTCAATCTTATGGAACTTACTTCAAGACTTTGTGCGTCATATTTTAGTTCCACGTCAAAGTTATTGTAATATGCCAGATTAATGATGTCAGTGCAAGCCTTTTGGTTTTGAGAGTTCATCATCAAATGGTATTTTGGCGAGATTGTGTCTTCTTGTATTAGAAGGCCCGCTTTGTCTTTGTCCTCAAAAACATAGCGAGGTACAATAGAAACGGTCTTGCTTTCACCTTTTGACGAGGCTAAAGTCAAGCGTGTCTTTTCTATTCCATAGCGTTCTAATTCGCTTTCAGAAGTTTGCTCAATGGACGAGCAAGAGTAGCATAGGCAACAGAATAAGCTTATGTTCATTAATGTCATTATAAGTTTCATAGCTATCATTGTGTAGTATTGTTTATGATTCCACGTGATGTTTAAGATAAGAGGACCGCCCATCACGGGCAGTCCTCTTACGAGAGAGAGAACAATAATTATTGTAAGTCCTTATCGCTGCAAGGGATAAGGAACGGCGGGGGTCTTTGTGGCATTCGGCGCCATCTTCTTCAGCTCGATGTCGTTCATGATGATGGCCGAGGGATAGATGACGGAGGTGTTCACCTTGTCGGCTTGGTTGCCCACTTCCTCCTGCGAGGAGATGGCGGCGAGGCTCTCAAGGTTGGAGAGCGTGGGCAGGGTGAGGCTGTTGGACCTTACTTCCTGCTTCTCTCCCGTCTTCACATTGATGCGATAGAGCTGCAGCGACATTCCGCCCTCGGGACAGTTGACCTGATAGACGAAGGCGAGCTTTTTCTTCTTGCCCAGCTTTATCAGCTCCTTCTCTATCTTATCCGCATCGGTGGTTCCCTCCGCCTGGATGTGCATGGTTCCAATAGAGGTCATGGGAGTCACAGCCGTGGGGGCGTTGGCGAAGCGGGCACTGCCGGTGGAATGGGTGGCAAACTCGGCAGGCGTGGCACGGTTCAGAATCTGCTTGAGCACACCCTTCTCCACGATCGTAGTCTCGCTTTCCGGCTTCAGTCCGTCGGCATCCCTTTCGTAGCAACCCATCAGCTTGACGCCATTGTATTCGGCTCGGTCAGAATAGTTTTTGATGGTGATGCGAGGGTCCAGAATCTTCTTGCCAATCTTGTTGCCCAGCGCCTTCTCGTTGTGCTGCAACATGGGCTGGGCGTAAAGCGCGTTCATGTCGAGGAGGTTCTGCATGAAAGGAATGGCGGCGGCATCGTGGGTGTAGAGCACGGGGCCCTTGTAGTCGTCGCTCATCTCGGGGGTGTCCTTCAGCGCCTTGAAACGCTCGGCGAACGCCATCACCCTTGCCTTCAGGCTGTCCATGGACGGCAGGTCGGCGGGCGAGTTGTAATAGAGCGTGAAACCATCTTGTATGCGGGTGCCGTCGTTGGCCTTGACAATGGCGCTGGTCTCCAACTTCACATAACTGTGGGGCTGCTTCAAGACTACGTTCTCCGACGTGACGCGATAAGTGTCATCGTAGACTCCATCCAGGCTCACGTAGCTATCTGTCAAGTCAGGGTAGTTCTTGAAGATGGCGGAAAGCTGGCAAGCCATGTCGTTCAGCTTCTGCTGGTCTACGTCGAAGCTCCGGCTCGCCTCAATGCTCGTGACGGGCATCATGCGCTGCATGTCGGGAATCTTATCGATGCTCGATGGCAAGGGGTGCTCGTTGAGGTACGCCATTTTCTGGGCATAGGTGTTCTGGTTGTATTTGTAGGCTATGTCGGTGACGTTCCAGAAGCTGCGGCGTATGCTTGAGTAGTTGGGCTCAGCCTGTATGCCCGTCTGCAAGAACTGGCCTATCTGGATCTCGCTGTTGCGCTTGAAGTTGCCAATCATCAACTGCGTGTTGCCCTTCATGTCCCAAGGCAGGTCGTAGGAGTAGACGAGTCCGCCCAAGATGGCCTTGATCTTGAAGTTCTTGAATCGGTTGGCGATATACGAGAGGTAGAACGGACGCTGCATGCCAGGCATCTGCAAGGAGTCCATGTTGCGCTTCATCTCGTCCTTCATCGCGTTGATGATGATGTTGTCGGTGCTGTCGGTGCTATCATTGCTGAAGCCTGGGGCATTGAGGATGGTTGGGGTGTCGTCCGTCTTTGCCCTGCGCTGTGTCTCAATCTGGTTCACGTAGATGGTGGGCGACACGGCTGTGACGGGCACCCATCCCGACTCGGCTCCGCAGATACCCGTGAAGACGCTCGGCTCCTTGCCGGCTGCCTCGATGTGGGAGAACATGGAGAGCGGCGTTCCTATCAGGTCGACGCCACGCACGAGCTGGTCGGGACGGCCATCGGCAAACACGCGATACACCTCAAGCGGAGTGACGTTGAACGAGTTCAATGTCCCCCCCTCGCCCGTGTAAGTGTAGCCACTGGTCACCGTCTTGAAGTAGTAGCCATAAGGCTTGCCCTGCTTCTTGGCCTCGGCGCGGAGCATCTGTCGCATCTGGGCGTCGGTATAGGTCTTTGTGGCACTCACGATCAAGTTCGACTGGCGCGACACGGGGTCGTTTGAGTCGGATGTGCGGCCATGGCCGTTGCTCTCGGGGAATCCGTCGAGCGGCACACGGCTCATGAGGAACGACTTCAGCACGCCGTTGACCACATTGTCGACGCGGCGCGCCTTCACGCCCTCGCTGTCGTAGAGGTAGTAGCCGTTGAGGTCGGTGCCGGCATAATGGCGGAGCGTGGGGTCGCAATAGACCTGAAACTCCTTGGGCAACACCAGCTGGCCTACCATCTTCTTGAAGGTCTCTCCGCCCGTCTTCAGGCGGTGGCCTTCGAGGCGATGGCCGAAGATCTCATGGAAGAACACGCCACTTGCGGGACCCGAAAGCATGGCTGGTCCCGTGTAAGGGTCGGCAACCGGAGCGTTCTTCAACTTGACAAGTCGGTCGACCATGTCCTTGACGTCCGCCACCATCTTCTCGGTGGAGGGCAGGCTGTCGAGGTCGTATGCCATGTAGTCCTTGCTGAGCGGCAGTTTCATTCCGTCATCAGCCACGATGGTGGCGTTGAGTATGATGCGGCCCATGATGCGGTTCTGCACCACGTCGGTGCCATCGGTGTTGATGAAGTAGGTGCGCGTGGCCTCGTAGTCGAGGGTCGCCTGTCCCTCTTTCAGTTCGGGGCATGCCTTGAATGCCGCGCTCACCTCGTTGAGTTTCCTCTTCCATGCCTCCTTGTCCACCTGGTAGGCGGAGGCGGGAATGGCTGGCTCATAGTAATGTTCCACCGGAGCATCAGAGAAGCAAGGAGCCTTGTCCTCGTTGGCCACGCTCGTGGCAGCCTTGGCCTTGGCTTGCTGATACATGGCGCAGGCATAGTTGTATCGGCTGTTCACCTCCTTCGTCATGACGGCCTTGATGCCATCAATGGCGTTGTTGAGCGGCAGGCAGGCGGGTTGCGACATGGCCATGCCCTGCATGGTCTGCGTGCCTTGGGTGGTGTACTTGAAGTTGTCGAGGGCCTTGTCGCCCAGGCGTATCTGCGGCGTGAACCTTCTCACTCGCGCGTCTTTCATGCCGTTGAGTACGCCGAAGTTGCTCGACATGTTGAGCTGGTATTTGTCCTCGACACGCATGCTCATGAAGTATGGCTTCAGGTCTTGCTTCTTGAGCTGCTGCATGTCGTAGTCCAGTTCCTGCCTCATCGTCTGCAAGAGGGTGTCGCATTGCTGCGCATAGGACGCGGTGGCTAACCCCATGCAGACGACGGCGGATATAAGAATATGTCTCATATTGAGTTTTTGTGAGTTTTTCTATTACTTGTAAAGTCCCAATTCAGCCAATGTCACTTGGTAGAAAGTGTGGAAAGGCATGGATTGCAAGGTGACGCGGAGGTACCGCACGTCTTTCGTGGAAGAGAAAGGCACAAACACCGTCTCGCCCGATGTTCTTCCGATGTAGTAGTCGTCCACGAAAGTGGCCGTGCTGAACGAGCCGTCGCTTCCCGCCGTCTCCACCTTCACCATCTGCGGCAGGATGTCCTTGTTCTGGTCATTATCCGACAGGGTCTTCTGCACGAGCTTTATTCCCTTAGCCTTCTGTGTCGTGCCGAGTTCGTAGGTGATGGTGTAGGTCGTCTGGCTCGTCGTGGTAAGTGGCTCCCAACAAGTAGAGGTGTTGCCGTCAGTGAGGAAGTTGATGTGGGAGTCGTAGTCCTCCGAGTCCTCGGGATTAAGTGTCACCGTTGCCTTCTTCAGGTCGATGTATTCATGATGTGGAATTTCCGGCGCGCCCATGTCCTCAATCTCGCATTCGTAAGGCCAAACGTTGCTATAGTGGTTGTTGTACCTTTCCACCGTGAGGCCCGTCAGCTCAGACATGGCGTCGAGCACTTCCTCGCTCAAGGCCGTGTTGTAGACCGTGTATTGTCCTCTGTCCTTATCCTTGGCCCCAGCCTCCGTCAAGTAGCGGTTCTTGCCCAGCACCAGCTTGGTAAGGTGAGGGAAGTTGAGTATGTCTTCGAAGGAGCTGAGGTCTGTGTCCAGCTCCAGCGTCTTCAGCGATTCCGCCCAACTGTCTTTCACCTCTCCATCGGCATTGAGCACTTCGCTGTCCGTGCCGTATTTCTTCTTGAGGAACTCCTTGAAGTCGGAAGAATAGGTCTTGTCGAGCGTCAGCTCGTAGGCAGGGAAGTCGATGACGTCGTCGCAGCCCGTCAATCTGCCTCTCCGGTAGAGTACGACAGGCTTCGTGGTGTCTATCTTGGCGTTGAGAAGATAGATGTTGTAGCTTGCGAGACGTTTGGTCAACTGCTTCTCAGCCTCTTTGCCGTCTATCGTGGTGTATTTCAGGACGGCTGACTCGATGCCGTCTTGCCAACCGGCGAACTCAAGCGCCAAGCGGTTGCCGATGAAGAAGTGCTTGGAAATGATTCTCGTGAACGAGGCCACTTCCTCGTGGCTGAGGGTGTAGGGGCGGCAGTAGGTAGAGCTCTCCAGCGACTTGTCGCCGTCTTTGTCAAGCGTGCAGATGGTCACCTTGTAGGTGGCATCCGCCAGATTGCCAATGCTGTATTCCCGGGTGCCTCTGTCCAGGAGCACGGAGTCTTTGACGTTGTCGCCTTCCCATTTCAGCTTTACCTTGTCGATGATTGGGTCGCCACTGTTGGTCCATTTCACGATGATGCGTTCCCAACCCGGGTTAACGGTCAGGTCGTTGCATTTGCCCATGTACCTGATCTCGTCGCCCGCGAATTCCTTGTAGGTATCTTCCAACCCTTGGCAGCCTGTGGCTGCGAGGGTGCAGCAGAGGCATGCCATATATAATATGTGTTTGCTAACGTTTTTCATACTTACTCATCTTTTTTGGTGTAAACTTCCAGTTCGTTGAAGGTGATGTACTTCGCCATATTAGCTCCTTTGCTGAACCCCAGCTCACTCTCTTCGTCGTCGGATGGCACGAACGTCTTGTTGACCACGATCTTCAGGTATCGGTATCCGTCCTCCTGCCCGTCGCATTCAAAGCTCAGGCTCATGGTGATGGGCTTGGCGGCCTCGGCGTCGTCTTTGTTGGAATAGACGTGGGAGCTGCTGTAGATGCCGTAGGGGTAACAACCGTATGACTCCGCACACCATCTCTTGGTGATGTCAATCTCGGGGTCCTGACTGTAGGAAGCCACCTTCACCCATTTCTTGCTGTCCCAGTCGGCGGCAGTCCCGTTGTCGTCTTTCGCGGCATAGACATCCACGTCGCAGGGCAACTTGTCGACGAGGGTAACTCCGCTCATGAAGATTTTGTTGAGACTTTTCGGCAGATTCAGGAATCTGTAGATGAACGACATGGCGGAGATGTTGACGCTGGCCGTGATGGTGTTCTTGTGCATGTCGATGTACATCGGGTCGGCGATGGCATAGGGACCGGCGATGAATGTACGGATGTGGCTGTTCTTGTTGTCGTCAAAGTACTTTATGCCCTTGAGGTCGCCGTCAAACAAGTATTCCTTGCCTATCATGTAGTCGGGGTCTTCTATCGACTTGTCGCAGAAGAAGTCGAAGTTGGAGGGGGCCAGCTTTGTCGTGTTGTAGGAGACGATGTCGGGATAGACCTTTTCTCTCACCATATAGCCCCTGAAATCCTCGGTGCGGATGACGATGGTGTTCTTGGGCGACTTCTGCTGCACCTCAAACTTCATCGTGTCCTTGCCTTCCGTCAGGTTGAACGACTTGATGAGCACGGTGTCGGGTTCCCCTGTCAGAGGGTTCTTTCCAAGGTAGAACACGTGGGCCATGCCGGTGGCGTTCTTGGGATTGTCAGTCGTCACGGTGAAGCCATTCCAGCCGGAAGCCACCTTCACATTGTCGAAGAAGGCATAAGGCGCCGAGTCGTTGGTGGAGAATTTGACGGCGATGGGGGCGCTCTCCTCACCGCTCTTCTTCACGAGTCTCACTGCGGCCGGGATGTCATTCTCGGCCTTGTTGAAGCCAGGGAGCTCTAAGGAGTCGGAGAGCGAGCTTGCCGAGCGCAGGATTTCCTTGCCGCTGAAGTCCTTGTACCTGATGTTCAGTCCCATGATGTCTTTGTCGGCGGGCAGCGTGTAGTGCATGACGGCACCACCCGCTATGGGATGGAAGCTGAAGGCTTCGCTCCCGATGGCTGGCTGGAACGTGTTTTCCGTATCTTTACAGGCAGCGAGTGTCATGACCGCCAGACACAATAATATGATTTTCTTCATTGTCTTTCTCTTTCTTGTTTATGACTTTTATTACCATCCAGGGTTTTGCTTGCATCCTGAGACCAGCACTTCCTCGCTTCTGATTGGCGTGAAGTAGTCCTTCGGAGCATTGAACTTACGCTTGGACCATACGACGACCGGACCCTCAAAGTTGTTGTAGAACCCTTGTGCCGTGTTGGAGAGAACCACCCATCCGTATTGCGGGGAGTTCAACTCCTGCGGGGCTTCCTTCCAGCGTCTGAGGTTGTAGTAGCGGCGGCCCTCGAAGGCAAACTCAATGTTCCACTCGCGGTGGATGATCTCGCGCATGCCGTCTTGCGTGCTCACCTTGCCAGGATTCTTGGCATAGTTCTGCCAGGCATCCCTCACCTTGGGAATGCCTGCCCTTTCCCTCACCACGTCGAGCATGTCGTACACATGGTCGTTGGGCTTGTCGAGGTATTCGTTCCACGCCTCCGCCGACATCAGATACAACTCAGGCAAGCGGTAGAGGATTTCCTGATAGGTCTGTCCCCAAAGCACGCTCACGCAGTAATAGGAGAACGAGGCGTCAGGCTCGACGAATTTCTTGACCCAATAGCCTGTCAGGCTTTGAGGAGTGAGATTGGTGATGGTCTTAACAGAAGTGCCCATCTCTTCTCCCTGCTTGCATTCCACGGGAATTGCCCCATACACGCGCTTGGTGGTCATTCTGAACCAATAGGTGCCATCGGCGGCGATGTCGGCGTAGAAGCGCGGCTCCCTGCGGCGATGCAGGCTCAGCACTTCCGCATTGAGCGGAACGACGTTCTTATAGCGCGCGTCCACCTCCTTGCTCAACTCATACTTGGAAGGCAACCATTGCTTGTCCTGGTCGATGGGGAGACCATGGTCGGTGTAGAACATTTCAACCATCTTCATGCTAGGCGCAAGGCAGCCTTTGGCATAAGCGTCATACGACTCGGCACTGCTAGCGCTCTTGCATTCCTTCGTGTATGGAAGCAGATAATTTTCACGGTTTCCTGTTTGCTCTTGGAATGCTTGGATGACTTCGTTATTACCATAGTTCTGGTCCACACATCTCTTTTCCAGGTCGTAGATGGTGTTTAGCATGGTTGACCCCTTGTCGGTGGTTCCGCTCTTCAGCTTCTTTCCACCCTCGGTAGCATACTGGATGGCCTCGTCGGCGGCGATGGCAGCCTTGTGCCATTTCTCCTTGTCATAGTCGGGGAAGAGGCGCACTCCGTCCTTATTGACAAAGTCTTTCAGCTCGATGTTGCCGTTGAAGAGAGGCGAGGCTGCGTAGAGCAGGGCGTAGGCCTTGACGGTAGCGGTGCTCTCCTTGTTGAAGTAGGCCCAACGCACTTGCTCCTTCTGCTTCATGCTTGGCAGCACGGGGATGGCCTCGTCGCAGAGTTTCACGATGGCGTTCACGCAGCTGTCTATCGGGGCGCGGGGCTGCTGCATGTCGGCGGTGGAGCTGTTGGGGTCGATGTTCTTGTCTACGATGATGAACGGTCCGTAGCGTTTCATCAACTCCAAGTACACGGCGGCCTTAAGGGCCTTTATTTCCGCCACCCACAGGTCTTCCTCCGTCTTCTTCATGTTGTAGCAGTTGTATACATTGTCAAGGAAGATGTTGCAGTATCTGATGATACAGTAGGCCTGGTCTTTTTTCCAGATGTTGCAATAGGGGCTGGATGCCATCTGCAGTCCGTCTCCGATGAAGAGTGACGACATTAGCAGATTACCCTGGTTGTCTGTCGTCTCCCTGGCATACTGTCCACCCACGAGCTCGTCTGCCCCGAGGTAGCCAGGGTTGTCGTTGTAGCCCACTGCCATGTCGGTGAACATGGCGTAGCAGCTTTGGAGCCATGTTGCCACGTCCGTGCGTTGCTCAAATTGGCTTTCGATGGTTTTCACGTCTCCCTTGGGCACCACGTCAAGATAGTCGCTGCATGACGCTGCGAGCCCCAAGAAGGCAGCCAACATAATATATAATGTCTTTTTCATTTTGCTTGTTGTTATATTTAGAAACTAACGTTGATGCCTGCCGAGTATGTGCGCTGGATAGGATAGTTGAATCCGCTTTCGCCCAGCTCGACATCCCAAATGTGGAAGTTGGTGAGACAGAAGGCATTGTTGACCTTCAGAGAGAGCTTCACCAGCTTGAGTCCAAGTTTGTGGACCCAACGTGACGGGAAACTGTAGGCCAGCTCCAATGATGTGCAGCGCAGGAACGAGCAGGAGCGCATGAAGTAGGTGCTCTTGCGAGTCTCAGCGTTGTCGGAGTTGTACCAGTCTTCCTGCGGGTTGTGCTGCTTGATGTTGTAGGTTGACAGGCGTGGCCAGAAGGCGTGCAAGTCTTGGTTGTCCTCAGACCAGTGGCTGTCGTAGATGGCCTTCAGCATGGCGTGGTCGCCGTAGAACGGTGACACACTGACTGGATTGATGAAGAAAGAGCGTTGGCCCGAGCCTTGGAAGGCGAAGTTGAACTCCCAGCCTTTCCAGTTGAGGAAGCCCGTGAAACCATAGATGAGGCGCGGGGTCTCGGGATAGCCGATGTAGGTGGCGTCGTTCACGTCGATCACTCCGTCGCCGTTGATGTCGCGATACTTGATGTCGCCGGGCATCACGTCGCCGTCCTGATGAGGCGAGTTGTCAATCTCAGCTTGGTCGCGGAAGAGTCCCTCGGCGATGTAGCCAATCGGCTGGCTTATCTCGTGTCCAACCTTGCGCTGCCAGGCGGGCTTGTCGGTGGCTTCCTCGATGGCTCTATAGGTGGTCTTGTTGTAGGTGAGCGTTCCGTTGAGAATCATCCAGGCGTCCTTGTTGAATGCCTTTTGCACCTTCAGCGACAAGTCGCAGCCCTTTGACAGCGTCTCGCCGATGTTGGCTATCGGGTCTATCTCCATACCCATCGACGCAGGTATAGTGGTTCGCGTGGCGATGATGTTGTGGCGCAGCTCGCGATAGAAGTCGGCTTGCATCTCTATCAGTCCCTTGAACAACTTGGTCTCTATACCCAAGTTGGTCTGTTCGGCTATCTCCCATTGGATGTTCTCGTTGGCATAGCTCTGTATCTGCACGCGGTAGATGCTGTTGGTGTTCATGGCTTCCGGGCTATTGTATGAAGGGCCTGACTCGCTGATGGAAGGCAGGAACACGAAACGTGGCGTGCTGACGATACCGTCGTTTCCCACCTTTCCGTAGGTGAGGCGGAACTTCAGATAAGGCAACCAACTCTCAGCCGCCTTCTTCATCCACGGCTCGCTCGATGCCACCCATGCGACACCCACCGCGGGGAAGAAACCGAAGCGGTTCTTTGGCGCGAATCGTTCGGAACCGTTGTAACCAAAGCTTGCCTCGGCGAAGTAGCGGTCCTTGTAGCCGTAGCTACCACGCGCGGAATAGGTGAGGTTGCGCTGGGGCTGACCGTTGAGCACATCGCTGATGGGGGAGAACGTGCGCTCTTGCATCTGTGCCACGCCTGTCAGCGAGGTTTGGTGGTCTCCCCACGCCGCGGTGTGCAGGATGGTGGCGGTGTAAGCCATGCGTGTGTCGGTTGTTGATGCCTTATTCGTGGATTTGAGCGTTCGGTAAGACTCGTCTTCCCTGATGGCGGTCAACTCATGCTTGCCCGTCTCGAAGTCGTAGCTCTTCAGGGCGTATCTGTATGGGCTGGTCTGAAAACCATTGGTATAATAGCCCGTTTGCACCCAAGATGCGCTCGCGCGGAACTCCAGGCCCTTGAGCAGCTTGGAGAGGTTGTGGATGTATTCGGCGCGGTTGGTCACAGAGTAGCGTGTCCGGTCGATGTAACCCTTCTGTATCTCCATGTATGGGTTGGTCTTTTCCGAGTTGGTTGTTCCATACAGGGTGTGTGGCCAGCTATAGTTCTCGTCTGCCGGATAGGTAGGGGCGAAATCCACGGGCGACGCATTGAAGGCATAATAGTAGGCGGCGGTCTGGTCAACCAATGGACCATGATACTTGTCGATGGTTGCCACGGAGTTGATGACCAACTTGATGCCGGCGTGCAGGTCGATGTTGAGGTTTGAGCGGAATTGGGTCTGGTTGTTGGTGATGTTGCAGCTGAAGTCGTTCAGCTTGTCGGTCTTCAGCATGCCTTCATCGTGGTTGAAGTTGATGGCGGCATAATACTGCACCACCTTGGAGCCGCCACGGATGTTGACACCGGCGTGCTGGTTCCATGCCAGGCTCTTGAACAGTTGCTTGTACCAGTCGGTATGTGGATATACCCAATCGGGGTATTTGCCCGATGCCGTGCGGTTGATGCGCTCCACGCTGTAGGCCGGCGTGGCGTTAGCGTTGCGGCTCAGTAAGGCCTGGTTGTACATTCTCATGTAGGTGATAGGATCCACCACATCGATTTGCTGCGTTGGCTGGGTGATGATGCTCTCGTAGCGAAAGTTGGTATACACGCTGCCCTCCTCACCCTTCTTGGTGGTCACCATTATGACACCGTTGGCACCACGCGCACCATACATGGCAGTGGCAGAGGCATCCTTCAGCACGCTGAAGCTCTCGATGTCCTCCACCTGGAGGCGCGAGAGGTCGAGCTTTGACGATTCCACGCCGTCCAACAAGATCAATGGGTCGGTGTTGGCGCTGCTGTTGAACGAGGTGATGCCACGGATATAGAACTTGGTGTTCATCTCGCTCTCGGTCAGGCTGCCAGGGAGTCCGCCCGTCTGCCAAGCCACCATGCCAGGGATGCGGCCTGCAAAGGATGTGGTCAAGTCGGAGCTGGATACCTTCAAGTCGCCGGGACGAACGGTGGTGATGGAAGACACCACGCTTTCCTTCTTCTGTGTGCCGAACGCCACGACCTGCACCTCGCCAAGCGACTTCGAGTCTGGGCGCAAGTCTATCTTCATCAATTTCTGAGGATTCTTGATGTCGGCATATTCGCTTTTGTAGCCAATGAACGAGAACTTCAACACGTCGCCTTTGCGAGCTTTCAGAGAGAACTCTCCATTCAAGCCAGTGCTTGTACCGGTCTTCGTACCTTGAAGAATTACCGATACGCCTGGCAGTTCGACACCGTTCTCATCGACTACCTTTCCCCTGATGTCGTAAAACTCGCCGGCGCCTTTTGAGACTGCCAACGATCCCTTGGTGACCGTGATAAACTGTTTGTCGATCTTAAAGGTCAGACCTTTGCCTTCGAGGAGCTGAGTCATCGCCTCACGTATGTTGGAAGCCTTGATGTTTCTGCTCACGGTCAGTCCTTCAATGTCCTGGCTGGCATAGAGCACCTTGTACTTGGTAGTCTTTTCCAATCGCTTGAAAGCTTTGGCAAGACTCTCGTTCTTCACGTTGATGACGATTTCTTGCGTTTGTTCCTGGGCAATGGTGGGTTGTGCCATGCCAGGCGACAATAGTAGTAAACTCATCAGCAAACAATCTCTCAATGTTTTCTTCATTTTACGCTGATTAGGGATTAAAAATTACTTATTAGTCGTAAAGAAAGGAAAAACAACACCCCTAACGGATAAAAAAATGAAAAAAAAGTGGCAAACCCGTTAAGATCTGCCACCATTGGATGCCTTTCTAATATGTTGTTTACTTGATGCGCATGTCGGGGTCATACGTCGGAGCGGAAGACTTTTGCCGGTCAAACTTTAGCTTGCCAGGCTTTATTCCCGTGGCTTTACTGTCTACTGAATTAGCGTAATTTATTATGTTCTCCTCTAACGTATTGTAATCTTTTACGTCAATATAGTTGACGGAACCGAGTAGTGCCTTGATAGTTTCATCTTTTCCTTTGTATCCTGTCTCGTCCATGAAAATTCGGAAATACAACGGCATGTAATGCTTCTTTTGGGTCAGGATAGTAACCAAATGAGTATAGTTGTTGATGTATGGAGCATTAAGGGCTTGCTCGGCGATGATAACGGTATCCGCGTTGCAAAACTGCCGATTGGTCAAAACCTCTCTCTTGACCGTAGTGTTAGCTTCCTTTTCAAGCACAGAGGCAAGGCTCAATATGCCTCTACGTGCTTCTGGAGACATTAAGATGACGAGTCCACATGGATACACTATCATCTTGTCCTTGTTGCCTGAAAACACGACACCACCTGGCACGTTTAATCCTTTACAGCTATGCCCAGTGTTGAATGGCCACTTGTCATAGTCGAGTTGGCCAACCTGGAAGTCCTTGGGGATTTTTATGTCCATTCCCAATTTTTTCTTCCATAAGCTGCTATATTTGTTGAATTTCTTCTGAGTAGCAAACTCCCACTGTGCCCATGCCCCTGTGGTCATACTCAGCAGGGCGACAAGGGCGAATAAACGAAATAGCATTTTCATAATAGATGAAAATTATAAGATAATAAGTTGCTGTTCTAATACCGTCTCCTCATCTTTAGGAGCATACACTTCAAATGTGGCTACGATTTTAGACAATTCACAGGCTCCTACACAATTGTTTTGCTCGTCTCTGTATAGTGCAACATATTTCCCTTCTGAATTCAAACGGGTGCATTGTAAAGTAACACTATGGTATGATAATTCGTCATCAGTTTGTATTACAGCTATTATATGAAATTCTGCTTTACCGAAAAGTGGATTGTAATGCCATGTGTAATTTTTTGGAGCTACACTATAAGTCTTGACATAACTGAAAAAGTAGGAGAGGATTTGCTGGTACTTTTTTAAAGGAACACCTTCGTTTCCAAATCTATTCTGTACCGCTTTCCATAATTTTTCATATACGAGCTTAACTCTTTTGCTATTATTACCATTGCCCAACAAGTCCTCGTATACTTGCGCAACGGTACATGGTACGCAGTCAGTCCTTGACTCATTGGCTCTCGTCTTTAGAGCGTTATTAGAGTTGCAAACCAATTGCTTAAAGAACACAAACAAATCGTTAGATATGTTTATTTCCTTTGGCGATTGAACTTTTAAACGCGGGGTGCCATTAAAGTCGACAGCTCGGTCTAGTGCTTCAAAGAAAATAGCATTCTCGCTATCTTCAGACATGTTAAAGTTGGAGAGGAATGTCGGATCTACGGAAAGGTAGGCAAGGCTGTTGTTTTCAGTTTGCACTTCCCCCAAAGATTCCTCTCGCTGGCAACTATTGCAAAGAACAACAGTAGTTGCAAAGACGACTAGAAATAAAAATGATAATTTCTTCATACGCTTAACGCTTTAGTTCATTAATCACTTATTAGTCGTAAAGAGAAGAAAAACAACACCCCTAACGGATAAAAAAATGAAAAAAAAGTGGCAAACCCGTTAAGATCTGCCACTTCTGTTTAAATTCCATGTTGATTCGCGTGTTTGTACTTTCCGATAGCCCTTGGAGATCACGCCGCAAAGCCATCGCGATTGCGGCGCGGAGGCGTTGCGATTGCAGCGTTAAGCCACCGCGGTTGCGCCGCAAACGCACCGCGGTTATTATGTCAGCATCCTTTTCTCAGCGTTGTTTGGCTCCAAACAGGCTACATAATATATAGGTAGATAGGTTATACCATTCTTCTCCTCCACCTGCTGAGCATTGGAGAGGACGAAAGCCTCGTGGATGTTGTACTCCTTGACTTGCAGCAGCTTGTCCAGCGCACTATGCACCTGATAGTCCTTGCCCGACTTGATTTCCAGCGGCAGCACGGAGAGATGCTCCATGTCGTCTATGAGATAATCCACTTCGCCCGTCTTCTTGTTGTCGTAATAATACAGGTTGAAACCATGGGCTCGTAGCTCTTGGGCGACAACGGTCTCATAGACCGAGCCGAGGTTGATGCTTGCCACATCGTCCATCACCGCCTTGATGTTGGTGCCAAAGAAGATGCAGGTCAAGATGCCCACGTCGTTGATGTAGAGTTTGAGCAGGTTCTTGCCGCTGTTCTCTATCAAGGGGAAGCTTGGCTTGCTGATAGCCTTTACCTCCAGGGCTATCCCCGAGGATATGAGGTAGTCGAACTCCTCCACGTAATCGCTCATGCGCTTGCCTTTCTTCTCCTCTATGTCTTTGGCGACAACGCGCTTCTTCTTGTTTTCCAGGTTGGAAGGAATCATGCCGTAGATGCGCTGGATCTTCAGGCGACTGTGCGCCTCTTCATACCTTGCGGCATCTACCCCGTACAGGTGATGCACCTCACGCTGGATGCTGCGGATGGTCGTGATGTTCTTGGTTGCCAAAAACTCGTTTACGGCATCGGGCAATCCGCCCACCAAGAGGTATTTCTTGAACAGGTCGAGGAGCTTGTTGTGGATGGCGGTGGGCATTGACGCCCTTGCGGCGAAATTCTTACGCATGGTGTCCAACACCAGTTGTCCTACGCCGTTGGCTATCAGGAATTCCTCGAAGTCCAAGGGATACATATGCTTGACTTCGATGCTCCCCAATGGTATGGATGAGGTGGTCTTGAGCGTCACTCCCAAGAGTGAGCCGCTGGCGATGTAGGTGAACTTGTTGTCCTCACGCAGGAATTTGAGAAGTGTCAGCAGGTGGTCGTATGCCTGAATCTCGTCGATGAAGACAAGGGTATTCTCCTTTTCCTTCATCTTGTCGCCTGCGATGGTGCTCAGTGCCAGATAGAAGTCGTCCACGGTCTTGGCCTCGGCAAAGACCCTTTCGCCGAGCTTGTCCACCTCCATGTTTACCTCGATAAAGTTGGGGAACAACTTGCTCCCCACTTCCCTGATAATGTAAGACTTGCCTATTTGGCGTGCTCCATCCACTATCAAGATCTTGTCAGAGCCTGATTGCAAGTGACTTGTGATGTACTTTTCTATCTTCCTATGCAGCATGATCACACTTTTCCTATGATTTAGATGCCGCAAAAATACACTTTTCCTACGAAATCACCAAGCAAAAACTACACTTTTCCTACGAAACGACTAAGCAAAAAACACACTTTTCCGATGCAGGCTGCGTTTTTGCATTGAAATGGGATGTACAAGGCGGGGCGGCTTGCCTTACTTGATATGCAAGGTCTCGCCCTCTACGCTTGCCTTGAAAAGGTTGTAGCTGTTGAGCAACTCCACCGCCCGATCCAGTGACTCGCCGCGTTGGCAGAAGTAGCGAACCTTCATCGTCTTCAACGCCTCGTTGTCGAAAACTACATTCACGTTGTACCACCTGCCAAGCGTCTTGGCTATTTCCGTCAGGGGTGTGTCGTCATAATAGATGTAGCCTGCCAACCAGTAGTTGTAGGTTTCCATGTTCTCCGCGTTGATGGCGAAAGGCGTGTTGTCGTTGACCGTGACTCCTTGACCGGGCACGAGTTTCACGGAGCGAGTGGCATTCTTGTCGCTGACCAGCACGGAACCCGTGAGCAGTGCCACATGGCATGGCTCGCCCTTATAGCAACTCACGTTCAGCTCCGTGCCCAGAACCTTGGCCTCAGCTTTCTCGGTGCTGATGACAAATGGGTGCGCCTTGTCTTTCGTCACCTTGAAATAAGCCTCTCCCTCAAGATAGACCCTGCGTTCATCGCCGTAGAACACCGCTGGATAGGTGATGCGACTTCTGGCATACATATACACCTTGGTGCCGTCGGAAAGGGTTATGGTGTAGCTCTTGCCAGGTGGTATGGTGACGGTATTGTTCTGCGTGGCCGCGTCTTCGCCTCCCAACCCTAAGGCCTGAAGGATGCGAGAAGCCGCCGACGTGGCTGGCTGTTGCTCGCTTTTGGGCATGACGATGCCCTCGCCTTGCAATGCTCGTGGCGCATGGCTCTTGTCGGAAGATGTGAGCATTGCGACTTGCGCTGCCGCGGAGTCTCTTTGATAAACCAATGCCGTGTTTTGAGTTGCCGCGGGCGTGTCTACTTGCGATGACTGGCGGATGACAAAGAACAGCAAGAGGGAAGCGGCGATGCCAATAGCCGCATAGAGGGGAATGAGACGTGAGCGACGCGACGGCTCTTCCATCTCCGCGTCCTGTTCGTCTACTGGCTTTTCTTCCGTCTCGCCCTCTTCCTCCTTGTCGATAAACGCCGAGACCTTGCCCCATTCCTTGTCCAGGTCGAAAGGCAACCCTTCTTCGGCGGCGCCCTGACGTGCCACGGCTTGCTGGACATTCAGGATATGCTTGATGTCAGACATGGCATCTCCATCTTGCATCAACGACGCAAGCTCTTCATCAGTCGGCTCCTTGCTTGGCTCCAACCAATCTATGATGTCTTCCAATTTGTCTTTTTCTTCTTTCATGACCCAAACGTCCTTATGAATCTTATAATAGTTATCGTAAAGCCCTTGCTTTTTGCACCCCTTGCGGTATGCATGTTATTGTTTTTTAACTATCTCCCTCGGAAATGGCGAGTGAAGAGTGTAGCTGCTTGAGTGCTTGCACGATGTGTTTGCGAACCGCACTGATGCTGATGTTCAGTTCTTCCGCCACCTCTCGATGCTTCATGCCCTTGAAATAGCACATTTTGAGGATATATTGGTTTTTAGGCGACAGCATCTCTATCATGTGATACATGGTCTCAATGCGCCTTTCGTTCTCTTCCCATGATCGCTCTATGTCCTCCGCCGTCGTGCCATAAAGCATGTTGTAGAACTCAATGTACTTCTTCCTTGCCGTCTTCTTGCGGATATAGTCGATACACTTGTTGTGGATGATTCTGTAAAGGAAAGCGGAACGCTTGTCGGTGTTTATTTCTGCCCGCCGAGACCAGAGCTGTTCGAAGGAGTCGCTGATGATGTCACGGCACGCCTCCTCGTCCCTTACTATCTGTATGGCAGCATAGTAAAGCTTGGGATACATGTCGCGAAACAACGCCTCAAACTCTTTTTTCTCGTTAGTCATATTTACACACTCTCCTTAATGCAACGTTTTCCTGAAACATTGAATGTCACGCTGGCCAAGTGGCGCTATTCCTGCAACTCCTGCTTTTTCTGGTAATGCACAATCTCGAAAGAGTTGATGAGGTTCTGCCAAAGCACGTAGCAGCCAGGGCCTACCGTGGACAATGGGTTGAGGTAGGCGGTGGCGGCCCAAATGGCAAATGGCGTGTTCTTTTGTCCCAACGCCTGTCCCGACTCCACCACGGAGCCGAAGTAATGGCCAATGAAGCGGCCCGTGGCAAACTGCACTATGCAGAGCAGCAACGACAACACGGCTATCACGCCGATGAATGTCACCGAAGTGCCAGAGTGCATGATGTTGCGCATGGTGGTGCCTGCCACCAGCAAGAGCGAACCGTCCCATAGATAGAAGCCAAGGTCCTTGATGCTGATGATGCGATGGTGGAGGCGGTGGAAGCAATGCTTCACGATGAACGCCAAGCCCATCGGCACCACGAGCACGATGCTCACCTGGTAGAGGATGGTGGTGAAGGCGGAGAAGAAGCTCATGTGTCCGCCCTTCTCTATCAGCGGGAAGCAGAGCGGAATCATCACGGCGGTGATGAAGTTGGAGATGAAGGTGTAGCTGGTCATTTGCTCCATGCTGCCGCCCAACTTCGCCGTGACCACCGAGCTGGCAGCGGCGCAAGGTCCGATGATGCACACCAGCAAAGCCTCCATCAGCATCAACGGCTCCCCCTCCAAGCGGAAAATGAGTATCAACCCCAGCACCGCCAGCACGAACACCACCTGCTGAACCGCCACCCAGAAGTGCCACTTCACGGGCTTGAGCTTCGCGAAGTCGACCTTGCAGAACACCACGAAGAGTATCAGGAACATGCACGACGGCAGGATGGGCCTGCTGATGGGTGTGAACCAGTCGCTCACAGGCTGCAACACTGGGACATAAGCAAAAACGAAATAGAGAATGGCGCCAAGCGCCATGGACACGGGCAACGACCAATCTCTCAAGAACTTTACAATCTTCACACCTTCGACATATTTATTAAACGGTTACAAAGATACGGCTTTTATTCGAACCTGAGCCTTTTTATTGGCGCTATGTTTGTTTGTCAATCAAAAATATGTAATTTTGCAACAAAATGCAGATAACGCTTGCACAATATGAACAAACTCTTACTTACTTCCGCCGTGGCAATGACAACCATGGCGGCAATGGGACAGGGACTGAAGTATCCCACTGCCCCGAAGGACAACACCGTGGACGAATATTTCGGCGTGAAGGTGGCGGATCCCTTCCGCCCATTGGAGAACGACACCAGCGCCGTTACGGCAGCCTGGGTGAACGCCGAGAACGCCGTGACCAACGCCTACCTCGCAAAGATACCACAAAGAGCCAAGTATCTGAAGCGCCTCAAGGAGGTATCCAACTACGAGAAGGTTTATACGCCCTTCGAGAAGAACGGCAAATGGTATGTCTATAAGAACAACGGCTTGCAAAACCAGGCCGTGCTCTACCAGATGGACCAGTTGGGCGGCGAGCAACGTATGTTCCTCGACCCGAACAAGCTGAGCGACGACGGCACTGTGGCGCTGAAGGGAATTTCTTTCAGTCACGACGGCAAGTACTTCGCCTACACTATCTCCCGCAGCGGCAGCGACTGGGAGGAGATCTACGTGATGGACGTTAAGACCCAGAAGGTGCTCGACGATCACATCGTATGGGCGAAGTTCACGGGCGCCACTTGGTGTGGCGACGGCTTTTACTACAGTGCCTACGACGCTCCCGAGAAGGGCAAGGAGACCTCTGCCAAGAACGAGGTGCAGAAGGTGTACTACCACAAGATGGGCACTCCGCAATCGGCCGACCAACTCTTCTACCAGAACCCCGCCAACCCGTTGCGCTTCTACAGCGTGGGCGTGAACAAGGAGGAGACGATGATGTTCCTCTACGAGTCGGGCATGGACCAAGGCATAAACCTCTACGTGCGCGACCTTCGCCAACCCAATTCCCAGTTTATCCAGATGACGGGCGACTGCTCCAAGACCTACAACCCCGTTGAGTTCATCGGCGACAACATCTATATGCTCACCAACGCCGGAGCCACGAAGTATCGCCTTATGGTCGCTAACGTCAACAAGCCAGGCTACGCCGACTGGAAGGAGCTGGTGCCAGAGGGTGACGCCGTGCTGGAGGACGTGACATTCGTAGACGGCGACAAGATGGTGCTATCGTACACCAAGGACAACTGTTCGCACGCCTACCTTTACAACATAAAGGGCGAGAAGCTCGGCGAGATTGCCCTGCCAGGTGTCGGCTCCGCCAGCTTCAGCGGCAAGCGCGAGCGCAAGGAGCTCTTCTTCAGCTACACTTCCTATACCGTTCCCACCACAATCTACCAGCAAGACCTCGCTACCGGCACAAGCAAAGTGTACAGCGCGCCAAAGGTTAACTTCAAGTTGAGCGACTACACCTCCGAGATGGCGTTCTACACCTCGAAGGACGGCACGAAGATTCCAATCTTCCTCACCTACAAGAAGGGCGTGAAGAAGAACGGCAAGAACCCCGTGCTGATGTATGGCTACGGCGGCTTCAACGTCACCTACCCACCTTACTTCTCCTCCATGCGCATCCCCTTCCTTGAGAAGGGCGGCATTTACGCCTACGTGGTGTTGCGTGGCGGCGGCGAGTATGGCGAGGACTGGCACCTGGCTGGCACCAAGATGCAGAAGCAGAACGTGTTCGACGACTTCATCTCAGCCGGCGAATGGCTCATCGCCAACAAGTACACCGACAAGCAGCACCTGGCGTGCATGGGCGGCAGCAACGGCGGATTGCTCGTGGGTGCCTGCATGACCCAGCGCCCCGACCTCTTCAAGGCATGCATACCCGAGGTGGGCGTGATGGACATGTTGCGCTACCACAAGTTCACGATCGGATGGAACTGGGCTCCCGACTACGGCACGAGCGCCGACAGCAAGGAGATGTTCGAGTACCTGAAAGGCTACTCTCCCCTACACAACGTGAAGAAGGGCGTGAGCTATCCCGCCACGATGGTGACCACCGCCGACCACGACGACCGCGTGGTGCCCGCCCACTCATTCAAGTTTGCCGCCGCCCTGCAAGAGGCGCAAGCCGGCAACGCCCCCATGCTGATACGCATCGACAGCAAGGCCGGACACGGTGGCGGAAAGCCGCTGAGCAAGCAACTGGAAGAGACCGCCGACATCTACGGCTTCGTGATGTACCAGTTGGGCATGAAGTAAACGACAAGAAACAATCATAAACAAAGCAAGGAGTTAAGGGCGCTCAACCCTTAACTCCTTGCTTTGTTTTATGTCATGGCCTTAGAATCCCATCTTGAACATCACGCCCACCACGGAGCGACTGCCGCCCACATAGGTCGGGAATCCGATTTGCCTGCCGGAGTTGCCCGCGTCCACCACGTATTTCTGGTCGAGAACGTTCTTGCCGAAGGCTCCTATCTCATAGTAGACCTTGCCTGGCTGGAAGCGATAGCCGGCGGTGAAGTTGAGCAGTCCGAAAGCGTCCTGCGTGAGCTCAGGCTCATTGCTCTCCTCAAAGAACACCTTCGACTTCCACGAGTAAGTTGGGCGGAAATAGACCGACGCGCCCTTGCCTGTCGGCACGTTGAGGTCGAAGCCCAAGGCAAAACTGTTTTTCGGAGTGAGGCGGAACCGGTTGCCCGCATACTCTTGCTTCACGCCGTTGTCGTCGGTATCGTTGAACCTGCCCTCGATATACGACCAGTTGCCGAAGATGTTGAGGTAGCGGCATGGCGAATAGCTGAGGCTTGCCTCCACGCCGAAACTGTGGGCGCGGCCCGCGTCGTCATACTCATACTTACTGGTGGTCTGGTTGAAGACCGACGTCTGATAGTTGTACCAGTCGTAGTAGTAGGCGCAGAAGTCGTAGTTGAGGCGGCCTTGCAGCAGGCTTCCTTTCACGCCAGCCTCGTAGCTGTAGATAATCTCGGGTTTGAGGGTCTCGAAGTCCTTTGGGTCGTTGTTGAAGTAGAGTACTCCCGGGCGACGTCCACGCGAGACGCTGGCGTAGATGTTGTTTCTGCCAATCATGTAGTTGAGTGCCGCGCGTCCCACCCACGACCAGTAGTTGTCGCTTGCCGTGACCTTGGCGCCGCCGTCCGTGGGATGATACAGCACGGCTCCAAAGAGGCTTGGCACGGTGGATGAGGAGTAGCCCGTCTCCTGGTGCTCGTAGGTGCCGCGAAGACCCAGCGTGAGGTTCAGGTGCTTGGTGATCTTGAAGGTGCCATCGGCGAAGAGCTCCACGGCCTGGTTGGTGCCATAGTTCTTGCCTTCTTCGACATAGGCGTCGTCGAGCTGCTTTGCCGACATGCTTTGCAGCGCGGTCTGTATGTCCTCACCGCTCTTGCCCATGCCTGCCAACATCTTGTCCAAGTCCATCTTATATCCGGCAAACTTAGCCTTCAAGTCGCCATAGAAGTCTGGAGTGGTGGCTTGCGCGACGGGCTTGCCGTTGGCGTCCACCTCTGGACTATCGGGGAACCACTTAGCCATCAACTCGGTGAGGGCCTGCTCCACCATGGGCTGATACGCGGCAGGCAGACTCTTGCTGAGCAAAGCCTTCACGTTGTCAATCTGGCTGTTGAGCGATGCCTTCACGCCCTTTTGGATATACACGGGATAGAGATATTGCAGGTTGGCCTTGGCGTTGACGTCTTGCGATGAGTTCTCGTAGAAGTAGCTGGTGCCCACGAAGCCCGAGAAGCGCTTGTGGTCGTCGTAGTTGAACCGGAACTCCTGGCTGAGCTGAGTGCCTTTCTCCTTCTCTTGGCAGAGCAAGAGTGGCAGATATGTGCCGTCGGCATCGAAACGCTCGTCGCTATTGAAGGCGCGGAAGCCGGTGATGGAGTTGAACGACCACTTGCTTCCCATGTTGTGGGTGATGTTGAGCAAGGCGCCGCCCACGTTGCGCTTGATGCCAAGCTGCTTGCCAGCCTCCAGGTTGGCGGGCTTGTTGGGGTCGCTGTTGCCATAGGCGGGGTTTATGCTGTGGAACGAAGTGCCAGGGTAGTCGTCGTGCTGATAGTCGAGCACCAGCCCAAGGGAGGTGTCGTCGTCAATCCACCACTGGGTGGAGTTTCTGAACGCCAAGGCATTCTTGCCGTTCAACCTGCCTCCAGCCTCGTTCTTTATGAAGCCGTCGCGTGCGTCATAGTCGAAGGCGAAGCGGTTGGCGAGCTTGCCCTTGACGATGGGCGTGTTGATGAATCCCGTGGCTTGGCGCTGGTTGTAGCTGCCATAGTTGAGCGAGATCTCGCCCGTGAGGTAATCCACCGGCTTATGGCGAAGGATGCTGATGCCGCCAATCTCGGCGCCTCTGCCAAACAGGGTGCCTTGCGGTCCCTTTGCCACCTCCACGCGCTCAAGGTCGAAGAGCTCCACGGCAGAGCCGCGGCTGCGTGATGTCGACACGCCGTCCATGAACACCGACACCCTTGGCTGGGCATAGGCGGCGCCGTCGTCCGACGTCACGCCACGTATGACGTAGCCCGGGTTGTTGGGGCTTTGCAACTGTATCTGCACGCCTGGGGTGAACTGCGCCACGTCGTCCATCTGGTGAATGTTGAGCTTCTCCATCACGCTGCCGGTCACGGCGCTCACCGCCACGGGCACCTCCAGGCTGCTCTGCTGCTTCTTCTGCGTGGTGACGATCACCTCGCCCAGGGTCTGGCTGTCTTCCTTCAGCACCACGTCCAGCCTGCCGTTGTCGGCTTTCCTGGTGGTGGAGGCATAGCCTATATAGGTGAATGTGAGCTTCTCGCCCGTGTTGATGGTCATCTGATACTCGCCGTTCACGTCGGTCTGCACATTCTGGTTGCCGCAGTGTACCACCACGCCCGGCAACGCCTCGCCCTGCTCGTTGGTGACCTTGCCCTTCACGGCGCTCACGCCCAGGGCCTTACTTGCTACGGTGTTGCCGTCGGGCACGTTGTCTGCCACGGCTTCCATGCCCATCGCGCCCTGCAAGAGCAAGCCTGCCACGGTCACGGCTACTACTTTCTTCTTCATAACGTCTTCGTTCTAATCATGTTGATTTTTCGGGTGCAAAGATATTGACACCATGTTACATCGTGGTTGCTATGATATGAAGAAGCTGTGCCAACGTCGGGTATATGCAATAAAAATGCTGTCCAATAATCAGACGCGGCGGCCTGACCATTGGACAGCAACAATATCCCCATAGGGACTTATCCTTAGTGTGTTCACACCCGAGGGATTGCAAGAGGAAAACGCAGTTGCGGCACCATACCGATGCGTACGGGAAACGTGGCGCGCAAGCCTCGGTTGGCTTCGCGCCGTAATCGCGTTGCCCTTGCGCCACAATCGCATCGCCGTTGCGGCGTGATCGCGTTGCCCTTACGGCGCAATCGCGACGGCTCTGCGGCGACGCATCCACAGCAAGGCGTGGGTTACATCTTATAATATTCGCGATTGAGCTTTCCGTTGTAGGTGCGCTTTATGCTGTCTACCTGCTGGTAAAGCATGGGGACCTTATAGGCTTCGAGCCTTGCTTTCAGCTCCAAGGCGAGTTGTCGCTTGTCGAGCGGACAGTTGTCGGGAGTCACGACAAGCAGTTTCAGCACGCTGCCCAATACCGGATGCTGGGCTTGCACACATATGCAGTCGCGCACGAGGGCAGTCTGCAGCGCCGCGTCCTCCACCTCGACGGGGGCAACCTTGAATCCGCCCACGTTGATGATGTCGCCCTTGCGGCCCGTGAGGTGCAATCGGCCCTCGCCGTCGAGCAGTCCGAGATCGGCAGTGTGGAGGTCGCCGTCGCGCAAGACAGAGCGGGTAAGCGCGTCGTCGGCGAGATAGCCCGTCATGAGCGTCTTGCCATGGCACACTATGTGTCCGTCGTCGGCTATGGTGACCGACGAGTGGCGCATGGGCGAGCCCACGCAGCCAGCCTTGCAGCCATAGGCGTGATAGTCGTAAGTGGAGATGATGCCCGTCTCCGTGGAGGCATAAGTGTTGAAAAGGCGGCTATGTGGCAGCACGTCGCAAAGCCTCTCCATGTCTGCCTCGCTCATGGGGGCTGCACCTGTCTCGATGAAGTCGACCTTGTCGGCAAGCTTTCTCATGCGCTCAGCCGAGAAGGCAAGCATCATGCGTATGCTTGCCGGCACCATGAACGTGGCGGCCTTCCATGGCACCGCCTCTATAGCGCGAAAGAAGGCATCCATGTCTTTCATGCCTTCAAGGATATGCAGCGTGCCGCCCACCAGCAAGGTGGGATAGACCTTGGAAAGGCTCCCAATGTGGTTGAGCGGACCGCAGATGATGAAGGTGACGTCTGGACTATAGCCCTGGGCGGCAACGAGGTTCTCGGCATTAGCCACGATGGTGGAGTGGCTGATGACAACGCCCTTCTGCCTGCCTGTGGTGCCCGTGGTGAAGAGCACGTCGGCTGTGCCCTGCGGCAACGTCGCCCCTTCCACCTCACGCTCCACGGCCTCGAAGGCATCTTGCGGAACACTTTGCTCCAAAGGCACGGCAACGCCACCTGCCAAGTGGATGGCGAAATAAGTGGTGAGGAAGTCTATCGACTGCGTGGCACGGAACACCATGCCCCGCCCCCGCGTTGGGTTGAGCGTGGCGGCAAGCGCCGTCGCCTCTGCATACCACTGCCGGTAAGTCAGCCGCCTGTCGCCGCAGACGACGGCAACCTTGTCGCCCTGACGTTCGGCATGGAGCTTGAGATAGTCTTCGAGGTGCATCATGGTCATGGGCATCACTGCTTGCTTGTGGTTATTTGTTCTGGAGTTTGCTCTCTACGAGCGCCACGAGGCTGTCGAGCGTACGGAAGTTTTTCGGCGTCACGTCCGACGATTCCAAGCTTACCTTGAACTCGTCGGAGAGGAGCATCAGTATCGTGGTGATGCCCAAGGAGTCAAGTTCGTTGAACAGGAAGTCGGAGTCGAGGTCCACAAGGGGCAACGCCTCCTCCAGGATGTGTCTTATTTTCTCTTTCATTGTTTGTATGGTGTTAGGGCAGTTCTTGATATACAACCACCGGTGATTATAAAAGGCGCGTAAGCTTTCGGCTTGTCGCTCTTGCAGCGCCACTGTTTATTTGAAGAGCCTTGGCAGGAAGTCGACGAGATACTTACGCCAGTTTTCCCAACTGTGTGCGCCATTGGTCTCGTGATAGACGTACTTATAGTGTGCCGCGTCGAGCTTCTTGCGGAAGTCGTTGTTGAGCTTCATCACGAAGTCGTCGCACCCCACTGCGATATAGTAGAGCTTCAGTCCGGAGTCGAACTGGGTCTTCAGTTTCTTATCGATATGTGAATAGATGCCCATCTCGCCGTTACTGAAACGCGAGTTGACACTTTCTATCTTCTCCCCTACGAATGTATCGCCCAACTTGGGAACCTTGCTCACCACGCTTTGCAGCTTGGAAGCCACCTTGCCGAGCCTTTTCAGCCTCTGGTCGGTCATGGCGTTGGTGGTCTGCGCCGAGAAGAGACCCACATAGCCGAACGTGGTGGGGTTGTTGGCGGAGATGAAGATGGTGTGCAGTCCGCCGAGCGAGAGTCCTGCAAGGGCTCGCTTGTCCTGCGTGGGCAACGTGCGGTAGTGGGAGTCCACAAACGACACGATGTCGCTGACAAAAGTGTTCTCGAAGCGGCCCATCATCGAGCTGACGTTCAAGGCTGAAGGCTCGCGGTTGTAGGCGGTGCTCTCGCCTGGAGCCGCCTGCCAGTCGACGAGTCCGTTGGGCATGACCACTATCATTGGGGCGATGCGTCCCTGCGCCATCAAGTTGTCGAGTATCTGTGCCGCACGGCCGGCTTCTGTCCACGCGTTCTCATCACCGCCCGATCCGTGCAGGAGATAGAGCACGGGGTAACGGTCCGACGTGTTGTCCTCATACTGAGGCGGGGTGTACACCGTCATGCGGCGACGCTCCATGCCCTCCCACGAGGAGGGGTACCACACCTTGGCGACCGTGCCGTGCGGCACGTCGTGCACCATGTAGTCGTCGGCAATGCCACCGCCCACGAAGAAGCAGTTGCTGTACTCTGCCACGTCACGTATGATGTTGGTGTTGTCAGGGTCGAGCATGCGCATTCCGTCCACGATGAAGTTGTAGGTATACAGTTCCGACTCCAAGACCGGAGAGACGTAGGTCCACACCTTGCCCTTCTTCTCCATGGCAGGCTGCTGGCTCTTGCCGAAGGCGCCCATGGCGGTCCTTATCTGTTTTACCTTAGGCAGGAAACTGCCCTCAATCTTCACCTCGTTGGCGTCAGGCGCCTCGATGGTAAACGTCACGGTGTTGTCGGCATTGACGGTGGGAGTCATCGCCTTGCCTTCTTCCGTCTGTGCATGACCTGCCACACAGGCTGCCATTGCCACGAGGAGCGACATCAATTGTTTCTTTTTCATACCTTTCCTTTCAAAATATCCTAAAGTCATTTGCGTGATTCCTTAACATACAAAGGGCGCTGCCTTGACACTCAAGAGTCGAGGTCTTGACACCCAAGGGGCATAATCCTAACCCCTTTAAGCGCCTTGTCCAGCCTCAACGCGCAGGTTTGGCGCGACGCCTTCGGCGGCATACATGATGAGCGCGCGCTTCTCGTCGTCGGGTTCCACCACGGTCACTTGCCGTTCCGGATAGACAAGCGCATGGAGCAGCGCCACTTCGCCACAGTTCTTGTTTTCCATCACCACCTCTTGCGTGGTGGCAGAGACCGTCCATGCGGAATAGGCGGCAGAGGCATCGCCAAGCTTTTTCATTGTCCGCCTGACGCTGCCGAACACGTCGGTCCCCTTGTAGCGGTAGCGATCGGCAACGAGGGCCTTGAAGTAAGCCTCGTCTTCGATGCCCTTCCTCAGCTTGGCATATTCGGTCACATAGTAGGCATGCATGCCCTTGGCGTGCTCCACGTAGCCCTTGCCCAAGGAAATGTCGTCGTGAGCCAAGCGCTGACGGATGCTCACGGTGAGCTGGCCGGAATAGACTGTCCAACCATCGCGCGGCAACACGGTGTTGAAGCCATGCAGGAAGACGGGCACGATGTCGGCGCCCAACCGCTCTGCCATGCGGAAGGCAGCGTCGCGGAACGGCAATATTGACGACGCGGCATTGCATTCTCCCTCAGGGAAGACCACCAGGTTATAGCCTTGCGACATGCGCTCGCGCAGCAGGTCGAGGCTGGCGTCCTGATTGTCGGTCAGCGAGACGCAACCCAACCAGCGATAGAGCGTCCTCAGCAACCCACCTTTCTCGGGGCGGCAATTGGTGACCAGCACCACCTTATGGCTCAGCGCGAAGAAGACGGCGGCATCGAGCACAGACTGGTGGTTGGAGACGATGACGGCGGGCTGGTCGAACGTTTCGCCAGCGGCATTCTCCACCTTGTATCGGACAGTCGGGATGTGGGCAAGGTCAAAGCGGCAGAACCTCTGCACCAACCGGAGGAACGACTGCCGCTTCTTCTCGGTGGGTTTGGAAAGACTGAAGAGGAAGAAGCCTTTAATATAGACCACAGCCAACTGGCAGAAGAGGACGATGGCGGAAACGAGCGTCGCCAACATGGGCGACAACGACAGCGGACGCCTGCGGTAGTCGCCACGCCGCTGCACCAGGAAGCGGAAAATGAGCGGCGGGAAGACATAAGCCATCAGCACCACGGAGAACATGCCGGCAATGGTAACCTCGGCCAGGGAGTGGAGGGCTGGGTGGCGGGCAACGATAAGCGTGCCGATGCCAATAAACATGATGAGGGCGGAGATGATGATGGAATGCTTGTAGGATGCCAGCATCTTACGGCGGTAGGCATACTCGTACATCGCTCCCTCTGTCATGAAAATGGTGTAGTCGTCGCCCTGTCCGAAGATAAAGGTGGCGAGGATAATGTTGACGATGTTGAACTGCATGCCACACAGCGCCATGATGCCCAGGATCCACAGCCAGCTCACCGCCATGGGGACAAACGACAAGGTGGCAAGCTCGATGCTGCCCATGGACAGCCAAAGGAAGAAGAAGACGATGCATCCGCAGGCAAAGCCGATGTAGTTGAAATCGTCGGAAAGGTGGTTGGCTATGGCGCTATTCATGCTCACCACGTCGAAGCTGTAACAACTCTTTTGCTTCAGCGCGTCTTCAACATTCTGCACGTTTTCGTCCTTGACCGAGAGCACGTTGACCACATTGTAGCGGTGCTCAGCAGTGTCCGCGCTCAGGCAAGAGGCGAACACCGTGCGTGTCAAGGGTGCGAAGTAAGCCACGGGTTGTGGCTGGTATTGCCTGTCGAGCAGGTTATAGAACTCGTCGAAGCTGCCATCGGCAAACCCCTCCGCCTTCATGTTTGCGTCGAGCGAAGCCTCCATCGCCGCCCTATGGCGAGCGAGAAAAGCGTTCCAAAGCTTCAGCCTGCGCTGCTGCTCAGCCTTGCTCACGATAAAGCGGTTGCATGACGTGTAGTCGTGGACGCCCTTGCTTGCCACCAAGCTGTCGAGACAAGGCTGCAGGCGCAGGCTCTTGTCGAGGGCGCCGTCCATGGTGGAGTCGGACGAGACGGCATACACCTTCTGGTAGTCGGCACTCTGGGTCATCATGCGCTGGAAGTACGCCATGTCTGCCTTCTGCTCGTCGGTCATGTAGTTGATGTGTCCCATGTTGGCATCAAACTGCGTCTGCAAGCTGAAGTAGCCGAAGACAATGGTGAGCAGAACGATGATGACAACAAAGGCAGGCTTGTTCTCCAGCGACACATTGCTCAGACGGTCGAGGAAGGTGTGCTTCACCTCTTTGGTCTCCTTGGAGAGATGTGGCAGATATAAGAGCACGAAGAAGATGGTGCCCACGAGCAAGAAGGAGCTGAACAAGCCGAGGTCGCGCAACGCCACCGACTGCAGGGGCACGAGGGCGAGGAAGGCTCCCACCGTCGTGATGTTGCCCACGAGAAGGGGCATGACGATCTCGCGAAGCGCCTTGCGCTTGTCGGGCGTGTGCGAGAGGTGGGCTATGAAATGGAGCGGATAATTGACGGCGATGCCGAGAATGACGGAACTGATGCCTATGACGATGACCGACACACGGTCGTGCACCAGAGCCAGACCGCCCATGGCGAAGAGCCATCCCCAGGCTATGGAGAATGCTATCAAGAGCAAGTTGCGCACGTTGCGGAAGGAGAAGAGCAGCAAGGCGAGGATAAGCGTCACGGCAATTGCCACAGAGAGGATGCTGTCATGCTTGATTTGCGTGGCATTGGTGACGGCAATGACGGGTCCGCCGATGATGTGCACGTCGACGTTAGGCGCATGCGCCGTTGCCTTGGCAGCGCAGCCCTTGAGCATGGCGGTGAGGCGGGCGTTGTTCTCCGTCTCGCTGGCACCATAGGGCGAGTCCATCATGACGATGGCCTTCTGCATGTCGGGCGAGAAGATGTGGCCGTCGTACAACTCGTATTTCAACGATGAGTCGGAGCGTTGCAGACGCTGGACCACGGGCGTGAAGATATTGAGCGGGTCGCGCTGTATGTTGTCGGAGAAGATGCCGCCCGTGGGGAACATCAGCATCTGCTTGTCTTGCTGCAACTGGGCAGCCACATAGCCAGGGCGAGCCAGCACGCTGTCCATGCGGGCATAGTCGGCATCGGAGAGGAAGAAGGGGATGTTGTTGTAAACGAAGTCCGTCACCTCCGTCATCTTATCCATGTCTACCTGAGACGTGATGTTGTCGAGAACCTTTGCCGTGTCGGCTTTCTCCACCTCGGCCACAAAGGCGTCAACGGCACTCACCACCATATCGGGATCGGCCTTGGTGGTGTCGCGATACTGGAAGACGGCAAACACCTTGTTGGCTCCGGAGATGTCTTGAAAGACCTTCATGGCGTTGTGGTGGTCGCTGTCCATGGGCAGGAAGTCGGCGATGTCCTCCTTATACCCAAGGCGCGACACCGACAGGGCCAGCAACAGCGTGAGGGCTATGAAGGAGAGGAGGCACGTCATTCGGTGTCTCCTCATGTAGGTGTATATCCTCAGAATGATTTCAGTCATGTTGATAGTGCATTTGAATCCTTGTTGATTCGTGTTATCAGGGCTTGCCAAGGCTGATTTCACCGCTCCGCGGTTGCGGCGCAAAGGCATCGCGATTGCGCCGCGAGGGCGATGCGATTACGCCGTAAAGCCGACGCGATCGCGGCGCGAAGGCAAACGGTGGGAGTTGGCGCGATGATTACCTACCACTTGAATCCTACTTTGGGCAGTACGGTTCTACTTGTCCGCTGCTTGGTAGCGGAACTTGTTTTTCACCGGATTGGAATAGATTCCCAAGAAGATGTCTGCCAGGGTCTCCATGTCGCAAGTGTCGTAGCGCTTCAGGCTCGCGAGCCGTTCGCAGAACTTCTCTTTCTCCTGCTGCGTGTAATGGTCGCTGTAGCGCGTTGTGCCATAGCGTAAGTCGTAGGCTATGAAGTTGTTGGGATAGAGGCGGTACGCCTGGCGTATGCGACTGTCAAGGAGACTCGCCACGGCCTTGTGATACTCGTTGTTGGTCATGCCCTCGAATTGTGTCAACTCGTCGCGCGTGATGGCATCGCAGATCTCTATGTGCACCCTGCCCTTTTCCTGCACGAGGCCAGTCAGGATGCTGTTGAGGTCCTCGCCAGGCTTCTTGGTGTATTTCGCAAACTGCGACTCGTAGAGTTCGAGCGTCTTGAGGATGTCGCACGACTCCCACTCGTATGAGATGGAGACGGGCACGATGTGCAATTGGTCGATGGCGTTGATCTTGTCTTCAGGGTACGACATGCTGAACATGTTGATGACGCCCTGGTCGGTGGTGTCGTTGCCATCTTTGGTCCTGCCGTTGCGCTGGGCAATCCACACCGACTGGCGCTTCTCTGTAAGGGCATAGCGTATGTAGTCGGAGAGGTGCTTCGAGCAGCGATAGAACTCCCTGATGCTGCCACCGGGCCGCTCCACCTTGAACATCTTGTTGCTCTTGCCGATGTCTATCACCAGGGGATTCATCATCAGGTTGGCGCCAAAGGTTATCTCTGTCGTGTCGAACCCGTTGTGCAGGAGGAAGTATTGCAGCAGGCTGGAGTCGAGCATTATGTCGCGATGGTTCGACACATAGAGATATTGCTGGTCGGGACTCAGCTTGTCGAGCCCCGAACAGGAGAAGTCGGTAATGCTGTTCTTGATGACGCGCTCGTTTACCATGCTCATCGTCTCTTCCTGGAAAGCCCTCACCGTCTTGTAGCTCGCGATGCGCTGACGCACCGTCTCCAACGGCTCGTCGGGGTAGACGTATGCTGCCAGAATGGGGAACGAGGAACTTGAGGCAATGCGCTGCATGGCCTCTGAAATCTCTTGCGCGTTGTAGGGGCGTATGTCGTCGAATTGTGTTGTCTCCATATCGTTTATTTTTTTCTTATCCAATTAAGGAACTCTTCTTTCCATTGCCTGCACTCAGCAGTGCCCTTGTGGTCGGTGGCACCGAAGCCATGCCCGCCCGTCTTGTACTGAATGTAGCGATGCGGCACGTGGTGGGCCGTGAGGGCAGAGTCGAGAAGCTCCGAGTTATGGTACTTCACGATGGGGTCGTCCTTGCAGTTGACCAGGAACACCGGGGGGCAATCGTCTGGCACATGCCTCTCCAGCGAGAGTGAGTCTCTGAGCTTCTTGTTGTTTTTCCTTCCGTCGCCAAGAAGCGCCCTGCGCGAGCGCTTGTGCACACACTTGTCTGTCAGGGTGACGACAGGATAGACGGGCACCACAAAGGCGGGCCGCTCGTGCGGCTGAAGCAGTTCGGCAGCAGACATGACGAGGTGGCCGCCCGCGGAGAAGCCCATCGCGCCGATGCTGTCTGGATTGACGCCATACTCCTTCGCGCGTACCTTTATATATTGCATGGCTTGGCTAAGGTCGTTTAAGGCGTCAGGGTAACGGTTGCCGCGAAACACGTAGCGGTAGTGGGAAAAGTATGCCCAAAACCCTGCCGCGCGGTAACGCAGCACGAAGGCAGAGATGCCATTCCGCTGCAGCCACTTGCCTACCGCCATTCCCTCCGACTGCATGTCGTGCCAGAAATAGCTGCCACCCGGACACACTACCACAGCAACATTGTTCTCGCCAGGAGCGAGGAAGGGGGTCATCTCCACCTTCTTCTTGACGCTTGTGCCTTGCCAGATGTTCACGGCAGGGAGCTGGCGCTGCGCCAATGTCGCCGTAGCCACCCAAGCAAGCAGGAACAATAATGATGCAATTCTCCTGGTCATTATAGGCGGTTTATCTTGTTCAGTATGCAGTTTCTCTCGCCAAGGACGGCTTCAGCCGTGTTGATGGCCGTCAGCGGAACGCCACAGAAGCCATGCAGGTTGTTGTTTTGCCCCGTGAGGAAAAGGTTGCGGACCTTGGTGACGACCGGCACTTGCGAGAGCGTCATGTTGTGGCAGTTCTTGCTGTAACCGCTGAGGGCGCCGTCCTTAACCCCATAGAAGTCGCGTATGGTGAGAGGGGACGACGAATTGATCTTGTCGATGCACGAGGCAAAGCCCGGGTGCATCTCCTCTACCTTGTCCAAGAGCTGCTGGGTCTTTTCAGCCTTCCATGCCTCATAGTCCTTGCCGCGGTGTCCAACGGTGGTGTCTTCCCACTGCCTCACTTCATCGAAAAGCATGGGGGCTGTAATCAGGACCTTGTTGGCATAAGAGCTTTGTGCGCCCTCGGGTGGGGTCATGAAGAGGAAACCGAGAGGCCACACTGGGCTTTGCTCGCCGAAGTTCCATATCTGGTCGTAGCGCGTCATGTAATATTCCGACGAGTTGATGTATGGGAACGTTCCGGGCTTCAACTTGATATAAACGGAGAAGGCGGAGTAAGAATTTGGTATGGTGTCCAACCTGGAGCGGTAGGCTTTGGGAAAGGCATTCTCGGGCATGAGCTTCAACATCGTGCAGGGATGGATGGCAGAGACGTAGCAATCGGCGGTGTATTGCTTTCCCTTGCGCGTCCGCACATAGTCGACATGGCGGTCGTTCACCTCTATCCATTCCACGCCGTCGTTGGTGACAACGGACCCGCCATGTTGCTCGATGGTATCGACAAGCAGGTTGGCAAACTTGTCACTGCCGTCGACAAAGCGACTTGTTCCAGTGATGTAAAGCGTGGTGATAATGGCGTGGACGAAGGCCGGAGTCTCGTCGTGCCTGCCTCCATAAAGTGGGTTCATATACGAGACCACACTGCGCAGGCGGTCGTCCTTGATATATTTTGCCACAAAGGCATCGGCGGCCATGAGGAAGTCTTCGCCATGAACCTTGAGCATATCGGTAGAGGGACGCAGGTTGAACAAGTCGATATCCTCGGTGATGGCAAACGCCGCATTGACATAATCCACAAGGTGCTGGCGCTCGTGGGGGAAGTATTCGGCAAGGGAATCCACAAAGCCTTCCTTCCCACGGCGTATAGAATAGGTGGTCTTGTCCTCAGCGAAATACAGGCGGTCGGTGCAGTTGTCGTCCACGTCACGCAGGTTCACCTTGTCGGCTATTCCCAAATATTGACATATTCGCCATATGTTACCGCCTGGCTGCATGCCGCCTATGACGTGCATGCCGGTGTCGAACGCCTCGCCGAAACGCTTGAATGTTTGAAGGCCGCCGCCTGCCGTCGTGTTCTTTTCCAGCACCGTGACGCGCAGACCTTCCTTGGCAAGGATAGCCCCTGTGAATAGACCGCCAAGTCCGCCGCCTATGATAATTACCGTATTCATTTGCTTGCTTCTTTTATCTGTTCATAGATGACACGGGAAGTGAGAAGCTCGCTGCAGGTGACAACAGTGCCCACCAGCACGCCAAGCATTCCGTGCGAATTGATATTCTGCCCCGTGAGGTAAACATTGGGTATGCGGGTGCGCTGCGGCACCCTGTAGGCAGAGCCCAGCGTGATGTCCTTTGCGTTGCCATACATCGAGCCGTCTTCCGTGCCCGTATAGTCGAGGTAGGTGAGCGGAGTGGACGTGTAATAATCGGCAATGCATTGGCGCAGTCCGGGGAAATGAGTTTCCACCGCGTCTATCAACCGCTCTGCCTTCTCTCGCTTGAAGGCTTCGTAGTCGCTGCCTCGGCGTCCGATCTTCGTGCCTCTCCAGCGTTCCACATCCTCCATCCTCATATAAGATATTATGACGCCCGCCTGTGCATAGCGCGGAGCCTCCTCATGACAGAAGTGCATGTAGAGGAAACCCTTGGGCCAGTCGGACGCAGTGTAATTCTCACAGTCCCAGGGCGTATCGCCCTGATAACCGTAATAGTTGCAGTTGAGATATGGTGTGGTGTTTTCCTTAAAGTGCAAATAGACAGAGAATCCGCCTATTGTCTGCGGGATACTGTTGATACGCTTGCGGAAAGCCGGACGTATCAGTTTGGTGTCAAGTAGTTCGAGAGTGCGCATGGGATGCGCGTCGGATATGATATAGTCGCAGGGGACGATTTCCTCCCCGTTCACTTCAACCCCCGTGGCGTGGCTGTCGTCGCACAGGATGCGTGTCACCTTGCTATAGGTACGCACCTCGCCGCCATAACGTTCTATCGTAGAGACCAACGACTCAGCCACGGTGTCGCTGCCGCCTATGAACCGATAGGCACTTTGATTGTAGAAGTCCATGATGAAGGCATGGGAGGAGAAGGGAGTCTTGCCCTTCTCGGCGGCATAAAGTGGCAGGTTGCCAACCAGCACCTTGGCGAGCAAGGGGTCGGTAATTGTTTGGCTGATGACATCGTCTATGGAGCGCAATTGATACTCCGTATTGATGGCAGCGTCGGTCTCCGCCTCCTTGAGTGAGTGGAGCGATGAGGCGCTGGAGATTTGCTCTATCAAGTCGTAGTATCTGACGAGGTTGTCGTGCTGAGAGGGGAAGTATTCCGTCATCTGGCGTATGAACGCCTCTCTGCCATTGGGAAACTTATAGCGCTTTCCCCCGAGACCGATGACATCATACCCGTCAACGTCCAACTGGGAGAGGCGAACATCCTTGTCAACCTCAAGATAAGCAAGGAGGCGAGCGAGCGTCTGCCCCTTGGACGCACTTCCCACAAAGTGCATGCCCGTCTCGAACTTCACTCCGCGGCGACTGAAGCACTGCAGGCAACCGCCAGTCTGGTTTGACTGTTCGAGTACGGTGACGTGATAACCGTTCTTGGCGAGTATCACACCGCAGGACAAGCCGCCCAGGCCACTGCCTATGATTACAATATTCTTATGCTCAGACATGTTGTTCTATTTGGTTCGATATCGCCTCGTATTTCTCTATATAGTGGTGGCGCATGTGCTTGGTCTGCGTCCTGACATCCCCGATCTTCGCCATTTCTTCTGGTGTGATGGGACGGTCCACCTCGACATAAAGCAAGCCTTTGTGGAGGTGGCGCGACTTCTTCGGCAGAACCTTGCCAGGTCCATAGAGATACATTGGCAGGATGTCGAGATGCAATTTCTGTGCCAAATAGAAGGCACCTGAATGGAAGCGCATTATGCTACAATCGTGTGAGCGTGTGCCTTCGGGGAAAACAAGCACGCTGTATCCGCGCTCTGTGAGTGAGCGCAGCTGGGGAAGGATGGCGTCTATCCCGTTTGTCACGGGCAGATATTCGGCGTTGCGTATCAAGATACCGTAGAACGGATTGTTCCACACCCAGCTGTTAGTGAGGACGACCACCTTGGGAGTGAACACCAATAAGCACATGAGGTCGAGGTGCGACTGGTGGTTGCTGATGATAATGCGAGGCTTGTCGAAGTTGATGTCCGCCTGGGTCTTACAACGGAACTTGGTGCCAGGGATGCCATGATGGAGCATGACAAAGCGTGCGCTATGATAGAGCAACTGGTGGAGGCGATAGCGCTGCTTCTCGCTTCGCGCGCTCAACTTGACATAAAGCCATGTGAGAGGCGTTATGACAAGCGACATGATGGTGATGAAGAAAAGCAACGAATAGACCGTGCGCAGCACTATCATAAGGAAACGGCACAAGCGCAGAGGCAGTCCGTAGACGACAGCGAGGAAACAAAGCACCGTATTGAGCACGCTAATCCGCGCAAAGTCCTTGCCTGGACGGAAGTGGCTCACACGCTCCTCGCGTGGTGGATAATAGACATGAACGGGAATGGACACGATCTTCACCCCGTGCCACGAGGCAAAGACAAGCAGCTCCAACTCGGCCTCATAGCGAGACGTGAGCAGTGACAAGCCATGCAGCTTGTGCAACGGGTAGAGTCGATAGCCCGTCTGCGTGTCTTCCAAAGCCCTGCCCGTCTGCACATAGAACCAGAAGTTGGCAAACTTGTTGGCGAAGCTGCTGCCCTTGGAACGATCCACGCCCTCAAGCTGCCTTTTGCCAACAATCAGCGCTCCAGGGTGTTGTTTGTTTGCTTGCAGCAAGAGCGGAATGTCGGAAGCGTAATGCTGTCCGTCGCCATCGAGCGTGATGGCATAGGCGAAACCTCTCTTCAACGCCTCACGAAACCCAGTCTTCAGCGCGCATCCTTTCCCCTTGTTGGCAGTATGTGTCACTACCGTGACAGCGTCGATGGCATCGAGTACGGCTGCCGTATCGTCAGTGCATCCGTCGTTGACAACAATGACGTCGTCGCAATAGAGAAGGCAGTCGCGCACCACCTGCCCTATAGTCTTCCCGTTGTTGTAAGTCGGTATGACTACGCAGATACCCCTCGCCTTCAATTGGCGTTTCACATCATCATTCTGCATCAGTAACTCTCAGTAGTAAAGATAACTTGGCCTTTGCCTCTTCTTCCGCTGTTACAATGACTTGCGCCTTCACCTCTTTATTGTCTTCCGACACCTCCATCTTCTTTATCTGGTAGGTTACCGTGGTCGTGCTTGTCGGTGAGAGAACAGAGAGAAACTTCACGTTCTTCACCTTCACGATCTCCGTGTGATGTGGCAGGGCGTTTGCCTGAAGCAGGTCGTCTATCAATTCCTTTCCCATCTGTACGATGCAGACGCCTGGCGTAATGGGCTCGCCAGGGAAATGGGCTTGATAGATGAAGCTGGAAGGCTGCAGCTGCAACGTGTATTGGGCAGAAAGTCCCTCTACGGTGCGGTTGGTGATGATATAGAGATTATTCTGGAGTCGCATCTTGTAGAACGGTAAAATGATAGTCTATTTTATACTTCGTGTCATGATAATCGGCAATGCCCTTGGCAAGGTTTTGCATGAGCTGCGCAAGGTCTCGCTTGAGCACGCGCTTGATGTACCACTTGTCGAGCATCTTGATGACACTGAGAATCTTCACCTTGCCACGTTCGGGCTGATAGGTGAAGTCGAGGGCGGAGATGCCAAACTCGTTGAAGAGGCAGCCGTTGACCGACGTGCCGTCGTTGGCAAGGATGCAGATACCGCTAAGGTATCCCTTCTGCATCTCTATCGTGGCATTGTACTTGACCTTCTGCCCCGCACTGTCGGGGAAGGTGGCCACCTTCTTTGCCCCTGCCGGCAAGGCGAAAAGGGAAAGCAGAAAGAGGCTAATCGACAGTAAAAACTTTGGCATTGATTGAAGCATTGGTCTTTATATTATTCAGTTCGATGACTGTGCGATCGCCCTTCTTCTCTATGAGCTCCACCACGGAGACAACAGACTTTTTCCTATCGAAATGGAGGATGATCTTTTGGAACATCTGCTGCATTTGTTTCTGTTGAGGATAGAGGGTGGCGACATACTCCGTTGCCGTACCTGTGATGGACGACTTGAAGTCCTTGGTGTCTGTCAGGCACTTGCCCACCACACTGTTCATCATGATGCGTGCAATCTCCTTGAAGAACTTGCTTTGGTTGACGTTGATCACATCGCTGCGCTTGCCCTTGCTGATAAGCACCTTGTTGCCATTGAGCACAAAGGCATAGGCGTAAGGGGAGGTGTATTCCCAGCGCAGCTTGTTGCTCTGCTGATAGTACATCTTGCCACGCGACACCATCTTGTCGTTGAGCATCTTGATGTATTTCGTCTGCACGATGTCGCATTGCATGGTCTTCATAGCCGAAGCCACGGCATTGATCTGCTGCTTCACCTTAGCCTCGTCAACGTTCTGTGCAAACGAACCAACCAATCCTAAACACAACATGAGCGCTGTGAACAAAAACCTTTTTATCTTGCCTTTCATATCTCTAACACTACCTATTAATTCACATTTACTATTTGGCTATCAGGCAACAGCCTGCCATAATCATCGCCACGCCAACCCACTTGGCGGCAGACACCGACTCGTGGAAGAAGACCACGGCTGCCAGCATGCCGAACACGTAGCTTATGCTTATCATGGGATAGGCTACGCTGAGCGGATAATGCTTGACGATGTACATCCACAGCACGGAACTCGCGCCGAAGAAGGCTCCGCAACAGGCAAACTGCCAGTTGAGCAGCAGGCTAAGCCAGAAGTCGCACGTCCATCCGAACGGGCGCATCCTTGCCAAGGCATACTTCAGGAACACCTGTCCGCCCGACAAGAGCGCGCTCTGCACGATGGCAAGAAGGACTACTCTCCACATGACAAAAGCATGGCTACAGAGTGGACTGATGGCAAGGGCTGCATGCCTGCCTTCTCCAGCATGGCATTGAATGCCGGCGCACTCTCGTCGTGACATCCCACCAGCACGTTCTTCACCTTGCCATCGCGGAGGAGCAGCTCGGCATCGCGCATCGCCCACCGCAGGGAGTCGTCGCCCTGCGTGTAGGTGACGTTGTAGCCATGGCAATGGGTCTTGATGGCGACATTGCTGCCTATGGTGTTGTGGGTGCTCTGCATGAAGTAAGTAGGCTTCAGCAGTCCCTCTCCCTCTTCCTTGATCTGGATGAGCAGCCGCTCGCTGTTCTCAAGACAACCAAACTTTGTTCCGGTGATGATGGCGTCGGGAGTCTCTATGCCCGCCTCCGCCAGAGCCTCCAAAGAGGCAAGGAGAGAGCTCTTCATGATCTTGCCCATGCGGCGTGCCTCCAGCGGCTTGACGTATTTGCGTATGTCTGAAAGTTGCTCCTCGCTTGTGATCTCAACCTTGGCAAGCACCTTGACTTTATCATCATGCAACTCGGCAGGCTCACTCTCCGTGGGATGAGCCGAGATGACCAACGATGAGTCGTTGCCACCAAAGCCGAAGGAATTGCAGAGCACATGCTCAAGATTGATGCCACTCACGCCCAAGGTTGGCGTGATGCCGTCTTCCATCTGCGCGCTCCAGCCCAAGTTGGAAGGCACGAAGTGGTGTTGCATTGCAAGGATGCAAATCACCGCCTCTATGCTTCCGGAGGCACTGGTCGTGTGTCCCGTGAAGCTCTTGGTGCTCGACACCAAAGGCATGGCGTCGCCGAAGACCCGTCGCAGAGAGACGCTCTCGCTGTGGTCGTTGTTGGGTGTTCCCGTGCCATGGGCGTTGACATACTGTATGTCTGACGGTTGCAAGTGGGCAGTAGCCAAGGCTTCTTTCATGGCGAGGTAAGCTCCCTCTCCGTTTTCCGACGAGGCCGTCTGATGGAAAGCGTCACAGGCATTGCCGTAGCCCGTGAGATAGGCGTGCGGAAGAGCCCCTCTGTCTCGTGCTGACTCTTCTGATTCGAGCACGACGAAGGCGGCGCCCTCGCCAAGGTTCAGTCCGGCACGGTTGGCGTCGAACGGGCGGCATGGGGCGTGGTCGAGTATCATCAGCGAGTTGAAACCGTTGAGATGGAAACGCGACAGGGCTTCCGTGCCACCAGCCACCACTACATCAGCCTGCCCAGACTTGAGCAGACGCGCGCCGAGCATGATGGCATTGGCGGCAGACGAACAAGCCGTGGAAATGGTCGACACCTCATCGAACAACCCGAAGTGGTCTGCCATGAGCCGGGTGCTGCTACCGCAGTCGTGGTGCTTCAGGAACTCCAGGTCGCGCTCTTCCTCGGGCTCGTCGAAGCAGCGCTCCGTAATGTCCATGCCTCCCACGGTGGTACCCGACACGAGAACAACGCGCCGCTTCTTGCCGCAGGCGGCTCCGAGCCGCTCAACGGCGTCGATGCCAGCGTCGGCAAGGGCCTGGCGTATGGCAAGCATACCCATGAGCGACGTGCGGCTCATCATGTCGCCTGAAGGAATGCCAAGCATCTCCTTCATAGTGTCGTCGGAGAGGTCAACCTCTCCTACCGGCAGCTCGTGGTGGACAGACTGCAGATGTTTCATCTCGCCGATGCCCGTCTTTCCCGCGAGCAACGACTGCAGCACCTCTTGTTTGTCGAGACCGATGGCGGAAACGATGCCTTCTCCTGTGATAGCTATGTTCATCTTGATTGTTGTCTATTTCTTCGTCGGCCTCTAACTTGGCGATTGGAGACCGTGAGGACTTATTTCTTCCTGTTCTTGCTCACGTAGTCGGCTATGGTGGCTACGCTCTTGAAGATTTCCTTTCCCGCGGCAGGACTTTCGAGCTTGATGCCGTATTTCTTTTCCAACAAGACGATGAGCTCAAGGGCGTCGATGGAGTCGAGCCCCAGTCCCTCGCCGAAAAGAGCGTCGTTTTCGTCAATGTCGTCGGGAGTCATCTCTTCAAGGTTCAGAGCCTTAATGATTTCCTCTTTCAGTTCTTTTATCAGTTCTTCCATTATCTTGTACCTATTATGATATGATTATATGACTGTTATAATGTTGTTTTAATTTAAATCGCCCCTGCAGGGGTGGAATCATCGTGCCAATTTTCTTCGTTTGGCTTCGCGCCGCAATCGCATTGCCTTTGCGGCGTAATGGCGATGGCTTCACGCCGTAATCGCGGTGCCTTTGCGCCGCTGTCGCGACAAGGTGAAATCGACCTTGGCAAGCCTTAGAATCGACACGACTCCTTAATTACTTTTCCGCGGCCTTTTCAAGGAGATAGAGCTCTGCCTCGTAATGGTTGTCGTCAGTATAGTCGATCCAGCCTGTCAGCATGCTTTCCGTGCCGCTGTCCATCAGGCAACTTTGCTGTACCTCAGCCATTTGCCGTTCGTCTTTCTCGGGCAAGATGTAGAAGGAGGTCTCGCCATGATAATGATTCCGGATGGCTATCTCGCCTGTCACGATATTGGGCAGCGTGTAGACGAAGACAGACGGACTGGGGAAGTAGTTGTCGCTGTCGTGGATGGATTCCAGATATTTCTTGTCGGAGGAGATGGATGATGTGCGATTGAAGAGCACCACGGCGCGGTCGGAACAATCCGCGAACCTCGTTTTACCCTCAGCCTTCAACAGAAGCTCTGATGCCACGAACCCAAGTCGGCAGAGGCCGTCCATCTTATAATATTTTGGATAGTCGCCTATCTGCTGCTTGTAGACAGCGGTGAGCATCGTCGTGCCGTCTTGTGCCTGTGCGACAGGAAGCGGCTCGCCGTTGACCCAGACTCCATCGGGAGTAATGCGGACCGACTGCAGGCTACGTGCGGCAAGGCTTTTCCCGGGTGTATGCAGAGTGGTTTCAGACGTGACGGGCGAGAGTGGCTCAGCCGCTTTCTGGGCTAAGAGAGTGGCATTGCAACCGCCAAAGCCTGAAAGCATTTTCACGAACGCATGTTTATCGGAATGGCGATTGGTCGGGGATATGTTTACCTTGCCCGACACGCCCAGTTCCTCAAAACCTCGTGTACCCAAAATGGTTTGATCGTCGGCTGCCTTCATGCAAAGGATGGTCTCCAACACGCCGGCAGCACCGAGCGTGTGACCGAAGAAGCCTTTCAACGCGTTGAGCGGCACGTCTGAGAGGCCAGCCCTTTTGATGGCGACAGACTCCATCTGGTCGTTGAAAAGCGTGGCGGTGCCATGGGCATTGACAAATGCCAAGTCGTCATGGTCTACGCCGGCAAGTGTGGCAGACAGGGCCTCGTAGAGTCCCTCTGCCGTCTTGGACGGAGCGCTGATATGAAAGGCGTCGTTTCTGACAATGCCGTGACCGATTTGCCACGTCTTGCCATGTGAGACAGGTGTATCTTCAGGAATGCGGCTTGCCAGCACCATCGTGGCTGCGGCCTCACCAAGGTTGAGCCCGAAGCGGTCCATGTCGAAGGGACGGCATGGCTCAGACGACAATGCCTTGAGCGACTGGAATCCGGAGATGATGAAGCGGTCGGGGGTGTCGCAGCCACATACCACGGCATGACTGTATCTGCCCATCGCCAAGAGGCGTTCTGCCAATATCAGCGCGGAGAGGCCAGAGACGCAAGCGTTGCAGACCACGTAGGGCTGGGACACGATGCCCAACTGGCGTGCCATGCGACGTGCCACTTGCCCGAGGCACAAGTCTTCGTCTTGCTCCTTTCCCAAGAGCTCAATTGGTCCCTTGGTGGTGCTCAAGATGAAGACAACGCGCTCTTTTGCGACATCCACCCCTGAGGCTGCAAGTGCTTGACGGGCAGAGCGCAAGGCGAGATCCTCGAAGTCGCGCAACATCAGCGACGCCGTGAAACCCTCGGGGATGCCACGACTGCCACAGCCATTGGCACGAATGCCCGACATGCCGTCTTTCACCGACAGGTAGTTGGCTTCAGATGTTTCCCCTAAGGGAGAAATGATATTGTCTGCAATAACGTATGCCATAGGATATTCTTCATTCCTCACTCTTCACTCTTCACTCCTCGCTCCACTTCTCTTTCCACTCCTTGTAAAATGGCGGGTTGTCCCAGACAAGCTGGTAGTTCAAGTCCATAAAGACTTGCACGGAGTGGCCTGTGGCTATGAGGCTCTCGTCGGTGGTGTCGTGTATCTCGTAGTCGAAGACTATCTTTGCCGCCTCGGTTGGGCGATAGATGATGTCTATGCGGGGGGTCATGCCATAGCGAATGGGCTTCTTGTAGTGGAACGTGAGCTCTACCAACGGGGCGAAATAGCCGTTGTCGAAGAAGCTCATGTATTCCAGTCCGTATTTCTTGCCGAACGCCTCGCGGGCGTCTTCGAAGTAAAGCGGATAAGAACCATGCCACACCACGTTCATCGAGTCTACCTCGCTGAACCTCACGTCGAATGTCTTTGACTCTTTCAGTTCCCTCATTGTGCCTCCTCTATATCCTTGACGGCTATTTTCATCTCTGTCGTTACCAGCGTCCTGCCGTTGAGCGTTATCTCGGCATCGGCAAGCGTCATGCCGAAAACCTCTTCCCTCACTTCCACACGGGTGGTGATAGTGTCGCCAACTTGGGGCGTGTCTATGACCTCGAAGTTGCGAACCGCACCGATAAAGCCCAGCTGTATACCTTTCTTCAGAATGTATTTGTTGACATAGCCAATGCGCGCCGCACAGGTCTGGGCGATGTTCTCCATCAGTCCCGACGGCGTGAAGCGGCCATTGTCCACGAAGATGTTGTCCGCCTTCACCTCTGTTTCGGTGACGGTTAGCGTGCGGTCGAAATGTGTCAATGCGCCAATCATCACAAACGGCTCCTGCTGTGGGAGGAGCTCGTGAATGTCTATCTGGCGTAGTTCTTGTTCTGTAGGCGTAGCTATGTCTTTATTCGTCATTCTCCATGTTTTTCTTTGGGGGAAGCATCCCAAAAGTCATAAAAGTTGAACCACTGCGTGGGGTACTGGCGCACGATGCGCTCAAGGGTGGCAGCGTAGCTGTCTGCCAACTGCTGCATCTGGACTTTGCGAGGCGCATCCTTGTCGTAAGACAGTTTGTCGACATACGCCGTGTACTTCCACGTGCCTGTCTTCATCACGTTGACGGCAATGGTGTCCAAGCCTCGCATCGTCGCCACGGAGAAAGGGCCCAAGGGGAGCTTGGCTTTCTCGCAGAGGAAGTTGACAGTGATGGTTTTGGGCGAGCCGATGATGCGGTCGGCAGGCATGCTTACCGTCTCGTTGTTGGCAAGCGCCTCGTTGATGAGGAAGAGGTGGCTCATGTCAGGCTCAACGGGTATCATGCGGATGTTGTTCTTGTCCAACTGTTCCTTGCGACCTTCCATGACCGTGGCTTTCTCTCCGCCAAACACCAGGGCGTTGAAGCGTTTGCACTTGGCCTTGAGGTTGTAGCCTGCCGCCTCATAGCAACCGGTGTGCGAACTGAGTTGCACGAAGCCGGCCTCCTGTTCCGCCACCTTCTGGAAGTGCTCGTAACCGACCACATCCACCTCGAAATGCCTGCCTGCAAACATGGCAAAGCGGTCTATGACGACCTGACCGAAGCGGCAGTGGTTCACGTAGGTGCTCCATGCAGCCTTCAGCCTGCCATATCCCAAGCGCTTGCGGAAGTAGCGGTACGCGTTGGTGCGGCTATGGTTTGTATTGAAGAGCAGGCAGATGGGCATGATGACGAGCATGATGAGCAAATACAACAGGCGCACGTCAAGCACCCGCAGCGATCCAATCAGCCAACGGTGCATCCATGCGGTCCCAAATGTCGTGTTTTGCTTGCTCATCGTTGTTCCTCGCCCTACCTTATTCGTCCTTCGCTTGTAGCTCTTCGTGCTTTGCTTGTCACTCTTCGCTCTTGGGCATTCTGTCTTGCCTTACCCAACCTTGCTCTCGATGTAATCGCAGAACTGGCTCAGCGTACCAACGCCCTGCATCTCTTCGGGCTTAATCTTGAAGCCGAAGTTCTTCTCCACGATGACAACTATGTCCACAAAGTCAAGGCTATCAATGCCGAGGTCGTCTTTCAACTTGGCCTCTGGCGCGATCTTGTCTTCGTCTATCTCCAAATCCTCAATAAGGAAATTCCTTACTTTCTCTTCAATCTCTTTTCTTTCCATCGTTATTAAATTATGTATTGTATGTTGAAGGGCTTGCAAACCGTTTCAACCCTTGCTTATAAACTTTTCTAAGGAACGGTCGCGTTAATGGCTCACTCTTCGTTCTTCGCTCATCACTCTTCGCTCTTCGTTCTTCACTCTCCGTTCTTCACCCTTCACTCTCCCCTTTTCACTTCCAGGATTGTGTGTCCTTGGCCTATGCCGTCGTGCACCGCCGTAATCTTCAGTCCGGCACGCTCAATCTGGCGCGCCATGTCGTCGGAATGGTACATCTTGCTGTTGCCATTAGCCATTGCCGTGAAATAGACGCTTGTCAAGGTGAGACACATCGATGCCGTCTCATATTTTTGGCGGTCCCAGAAGGTCTCCATTATATATAATGTGGTGTCCTTGGTCATCACCTTGGCGGCACGCAAGAGGATGCTGTAGATTTGATCTTCAGAGAAGCAGTCGAGAAATTGGCTCATCCAGATGGCATCCCAAGAGTCAGCTGGGAGTTGGTTGTTCTCGTCCAGGATATCTGTTGGATAACCAGCGATGCGGTCGGCGCCCTCCTTGCCATCAATGTTCTGCTTCATCATGCCTATCTGCCCGGGCAGGTCGACAATGGTGACGTTCACGTCCTTGTCGTGGTCCACGCAGCGCAGGGCGAAGCGTCCGGTGTTTCCGCCAACGTCCATCAGCGTCTTGGGCTTCTTGTCGAAGACAATTTTCAATGCCGTGTCAAAGGAATGGTCGCTATAGAAGTGGTCAAAGCCAAACCAGCTTTTTTGCGCCTGCGGTTCGAGTTTGGACAGTCCTTCATAGATGGTAGGCCAGTCGCCCAAGGTCTTCAGGCCCGCAGGTCTTTCTTCTTTCAAGGCTTCGTCCAAATAGAACATGCCTTGATAGTTGACATCGTGGTTGAAGTCCATGTTGGCTCTCGTGCTGGTGTCGGTGAGCAAAAACCACCCGGTCTTGGAGAGATGGAACTTGTCCGTCTCTTTGTCTACGAGCACAGTGCCAATGCTCAGCGATGCCTCAAGCAGAATCTTAAGCGCGTATGTCGACAGGCCTGTCTTTTCTTTCAGCTCGGCAATCGTCATGCCGTCAGTGCTGTTGCGCAACTCGTCGAGTATGCCCCACTTGACCATGAGGCGTGACACTTGGAAGACAATTGGCGCCCAGGCGATATATTGTGACAGGCGTTGTGCCTCGCGGGCGGAAAGATGTTCCTGCGTATACCGCTCGCTTTCAGACTTGAATAGGTTCATCGCCTTTCTCTTATTTGGCTAATTGTTTACCCAATTCTGCGAAACTCTTGGCGAAGCGGTCTGTCTCCACAAAGTCGTTATCACCAGAAAGGCCGTCTATCTTATAGGAGCAAACCTCTTCGCCTGTGGCTGCGTCCAACACCTTCAATGTGCCATAAATGTTGATATGAGCCCTGCCCCATCCGAAGGAAGCAGTCTTGCGAACGAAATTGTCCAGGTCTATCACAATCTTGTACTTGGCATCATTGCCATCCTCTACGATCTTCAAGCCCTTGGAATTCTCGTTGAAAGACTTAACGAACTCGGAGTTAGAAACGGCTACTCGCTCGTCGTACTTATCTGCGCACCATGTCTTGAAGTCCTGCTTCTTCTCGAAAGTCACCTTTGAGAAGTCGATGTTAAGTACAGCGGAAGCATTTTCCTTCAAACAGTTCACGTTACCTTTTCCCTTCAACGGGCCAGCCATTGCTATAATGCTGCACAACAAGAGGCAAATGCACAATAAACTTTTCTTCATAATATTTACCTTTAATAATTAACCATTATATCTGTTACCGCAGAAGTCCTATCCCAAGGTAACGAAAAACGAGAAGAGGTTTGCATCGTTCTCGTAGTATCCCGTCTTTGTTGTAGAACTGATTGTCCTTCATACCCCAATCGACACCGAAATTCAAGCCCACTTGCTTAT
>CAVHEN010000018.1:49175-54627 GCA_963635115.1 Oscillospiraceae bacterium
CCATTTCAGTGCCTTTACGTTCGTAAAGAAACGGATAGTTTAAGACTATTTCAGCTTCTTGACGTAGCTGGCAATTGCTTTGGCAAGCTCGTCGAAAGCAGACTTTATGCGTGAACTCTCGCTGAAGTCGAGCAGTCCCTTGACGTTATCCACGCGGAGATCGAGCACGACCTCACCCGTAGAGGCGTCCTTCACAGTGATGTCGCCTTTCAGTCCGACGCCGCCCTGACCTTTCTTCAAAGAGAAGTATGCAACGGCAAAGTTGCCCATGTCCATGCTCTCCACGGTGAAGGTTGTGGCGTATTTGCCACCAGCATCGTCAAACTTGAAAGCCTTGCTCTTGCTGGTGAAGCGCTTAGCGAACTGCTTGCCGCCGGCAGCCATGTCCTTATGGTAGTTTTCAATGAAGTCATCGTCCTTGCGAGTCATGGCATAGTCGGCCAGTGACTTGCCGTTGACCTGCACGTTGCTGTAGTCCAGCGTAAATGAGGACAATGCAACTTCCTTCAATACACTTGCGTTGCCGCTCTTCACATAGAGCAACTCGTCTGCCGCCATAGCGCTGATGGTAATCAACATGGCTACCATCGTAAGCATAAATTTCTTCATGGTCTTGATATTTCTTTTATGTAAAACCTAAGCGAACATTACTTGAGGACCTTCTTGAACAGCTTGGCCATATCCTCGCCCAGCTCGCTCAGGGGATCCTGGAACGTGATGTCGTCGTCGTTGTCGCCGTCGTTTGTAGAGAACACGAAGGTTGCCTCGGTTGTCGAGGTCTCCTCGTTCTTCAGATAAACCCTGCCGCTAAGACGTCCCTTCTTGTCGACATTCTCCGGAGTGATGTAGAGCACATACTTTGCCGTTGTCCTGGTTGGAGCCGACATGAGGCCGAACTTGCGGGAGACTTGGTTGAAGTATAAGGAGAAGATGTCCAGCGACTTCTGCTGCCATTCGTCGGCACGTGGGGCGGTAGAAAGGAAATCGCTCAATGGACGAGCCTCCTGATATTTAGTGTTGTCAAGGTTGAGGACAACATCCAGCTGCTGCTCGCCTTTCAGACATTTCACGGAGCCTTCCGTCAAGTGGACGGTGGCAAATGAAGCCAAGCTTGACAGAAGCAAGGCAAAAGCTACTAACATTTTCTTCATAGTCATGTGTCTTTTAAAAAAAACTTATGTAAGGATGTTCTTGTTTCTACGCCTTTTACTCTTTAACCTTCTTTATGACCAGCGCAGAGTTGGTGCCGCCGAAGCCGAAGCTGTTGCTCAGGATCGTGTCGAGCTCAGTGTCCACCGTCTTCGCCGCGATATTGAGCTTCTCTGAATGCTCGTCGGGATTCTCGAAGTTTACGTTTGGAGCCACGAAGTTGTTTTGCATCATCAGCGTGCTATACACAATCTCCGACGCGCCTGCCATCCAGCATTCGTGTCCCGTCATGCCCTTGGTAGACGAGATGAGCGCGTGCTTTCCGTGGAACATTCGGTCGAGGGCAATCGCCTCGTACATGTCGCCTTGGTGGGTACTGGTGGCATGGGCATTGATGTAGTCGATGTCGTCTTCCGTCACTCCAGCCATCTTGAGGGCGCGCGTCATGGCAATTACGCTGCCGTCGTCGGACGGTTGGCTGATGCCACCGCCGTTGCTGGAGAAGCCATAGCCCACCACCTCGGCGAGGATGTTAGCGCCGCGCGCCTTGGCGTGCTCATAGTCTTCGAGCACCACCGACGCTGCGCCGCCGCTCGGTATCAGTCCGTCGCGGTCGCGGTCGAAGGGGCGACTTGCCTTCGTTGGCTCGTCCATGCGGATGGAGAAGGCGCTCAGGGCGTCAAACGAAGCCATGGAGTAATAGTTGGTCTCCTGCGCGCCGCCACAGAGCACCATGTCTTGCAGACCTTGCTTGATGAGCATGAAGCCGAGTCCTATGGAGTGGCTTCCGCTGGCGCAAGCTGAGCTGACGGTGAAGTTGATGCCGCGCAAGTGGAAGATTGTGCTGAGGTTCATGTTCACCGTCGAGTTCATCGACTGGAATATGATGCCATAGCCCAACATCGCTGAGTCGTGCTTCTCGTCCATGATCTTCGACGCCTCGATGACAGGCTTAGCCGATGAGTCGTTGCCGAAGATGCAACCAACCTCGTTCTCGCGCAAGTAATCGTCGGAGATGCCAGCCTGCGCGAAAGCCTGGAGGCTCGACATGTAGGCATACTTAGCCTCTTCCGACATGCCGGCGCGGGTGTGGCGGTCCAGCATCTGCTTGGTGATCTTCGGCTCCTCAACAATGCCTGTCAGCGCCGAGCGGTATCCATATTCCAGTCGCTCGGGTTGTATGCCGATGCCCGACTTGCCGTTGTATAGCGATTCCTTGACGGTATCCAGATCCGTGCCGAGACACGACCAGATGCCCATTCCTGTAATGACAACTCTTCTTTCCATTGTGGTCTGTCAGTGTAGTTAAGTGTAAAGTCCGCCGTTGATGCTGATAACCTCGCCCGTGATATAGCCTGCCTCGTCGGAGGCAAGGAAGTCGACGAGCGCCGCCACCTCCTCGGCGGTTCCGAAACGTCCTGCCGGCACCATCTTCTTGAGGCTGTCCTGTGGCAGGTCTTTCGTCATGTCGGTCTGTATGAACCCTGGCGCCACGGCGTTCACCGTTATGTTGCGTGCTGCCACTTCCTGTGCAAGGGCTTTTGTGGCGCCGATGAGTGCCGCCTTCGCCGCGCTGTAGTTCACCTGCCCGGGCAATCCTTTCAGGCCGGAGAGCGAAGCCATGTTGATGATCCTGCCGCCGTGCTTGCGGGGCATCATGTGCTTCAAGAGTTGGCGAGTGATATAGAAGAAGCCGTTGAGGTTCACGTCCAGCACCTTGTGCCAGTCCTCGTCGGGCATCATGAACATCACGTTGTCGCGGCGGATGCCTGCGTTGTTTACCAACACGGATATCCACTCCTCGGGATGGGCGGCTTCCCAAGCGTCAATCGCCCGCAATATCTCTTTGGGATTGGAGGTGTCAAAGGGCATCAGCTCGGCGCTGCCGCCGTTCTGCTCTATCTCCTCTTTGACAGCCTTGGCACATTCTTCATTGCTTAGATAGTTGATGAGCACACAGTATCCCCTCTGCCCCAAACGGAGTGCGATAGCCTTACCGATACCACGCGAAGCTCCCGTTACCAGCGCATATTTCATGCTTTTTCAGTTTTCTTTTTTATTTTTACAAGTCTGGCGTCCCACATGTGGGGGTTACCATCATGCATGTTTAATTGTACAAAATTAGTGTTTTTCTTTAAAAGTAGCAAGTTATTCGGGGAAAAGAGAAGGAAAAAAGCAAATATTACAAATTTGCACAGGCAAGAAGGGCTTTTCCCAGCCGTCTTGCCTTAATGTTTGCCTGCCAGCGGGCTGCTGACGACCGCCGCCTTGATGCCGCGTTGAATGCCGCGTTAATGACCATCATGCTGATTTTTCCACGTGGTTTATAAGGATTTGGAAGATTGCCACGCCGCAAGCGGCTACGCAGTGGTCAAGAAGCTATGTGCTGGGAGGGTCTCATGATCTCCCCTTATCCTGCAATCAAGGCATTGTGTAAAGAAAAAGCGCCGCAGGGTTGGCTCTAAGCAATGTTTTTCGTATTTTTGCAGCCAAAGTGAACATTAACTTAACTGTAAGAAGATGAAGATATCTATTATCGGAGCCGGTGCCATGGGTGGTGCCATGGTGGAAGGACTCCTGAAGAGCGCCAGCCTCACTCCTTCCAACATCACGGTGTCGGACCACAACCAACCGGTGCTCGACCACTTCGCGAGCCTTGGCGCCAGCGTGACGCTCGACAACCAACTGGCTTGCCACGGAGCCGACATCGTGGGCGTGGTGGTGAAGCCTTGGTGCGTGGAGAAGACCCTGAAGGGCATCAAGGACGTGCTCGACTACAAGAGCCAGAAGCTCATCGTGGTGGCAGCCGGCGTGCCATCGGCAGACATCAAGCAGTGGCTCGACAAGGACGGAGAGACTCCGACGTTCTTCCTCGTGATGCCCAACATAGCCATTGCCTACAAGCAATCCATGACATTCATCACGCCTGTGGACGCCTCTGCCGTGGAGACCAAGCAGGTGACCGACATCTTCGACGAGCTGGGCGAGAGCCTCATCATGGAGGAGCGCCTCTTCCCTGCCGCCACCGCCATGTCGTGCGCCATAGCCTATGCCATGCGCTACGTCAGGGCCAACGTGGAAGGAGGCGTGGAGCTGGGCTTCAAGGCGAAGGACGCGCAGAAGATAGTGTTGCAAACCGTGAAGGGCGCCGTGGAGCTGCTGCAAGAGACGGGCGAGCACCCCGAGGCTGCCATCGACAAGGTGACGACCCCTGGCGGCTGCACCATAAAGGGGCTGAACACCATGGAGCAATGCGGCTTCACATCGGCCGTGGTCAAGGGGCTGCTGGCGGGGAAGAAATAAGCGCCTTGACGCGTTTAGGCATCTTCGGCAAACAGTCGATGCCGCGGCATGAATCATCCGTTCGAGTAATGGGGCAGGAGCCTCACCATGCCTCCAGCTTGTCGGCTATATCGGGCATCAGGTCCTTGCTGAACACGGGGTCCTTGCCTTCCTTCTTCTGCCGACGATAATCCTGGAGCAGGAAGACTGCCTGGCGCGACAGCATCACGATGGCAACGAGGTTGCAAACTGTGATCAATGCCATGGTGATGTCTGCCAAGCTCCAGGCGAAATCGAGCGTGACCACGGCGCCTATCATCACCATCGCTGCCACAGCAAGGCGATAGACGAAGACACACCACTTCGAGTCCTTGATGTACCTGACATTGGTCTCGCCATAATAGTAGTTGCCAATGACGCTGCTGAAGGCAAAGAGCCAAATCAGCACGGCAACAAAGGCATTGCCGATGCTGCCTATCTCGTGGGTCAGGGCGTCTTGCGTGAGCTGGATACCGCTGGAGGCGGTGACATCCACGCCACTCACCAGGATGATGAACGCCGTACACGAGCACACCACCAAGGTGTCGGTGAACACGCCCAAGGCCTGTATCAACCCTTGCTTCACGGGATGGGAGACGGTGGCTACGGCGGCTGCGTTAGGCGCGCTGCCCTCGCCCGCCTCGTTGCTGAACAAGCCACGCTTGATGCCCTGGATCACCGTCACGCCGAGCATGCCGCCTGCCGCCTGGTTGAAGCCAAAGGCATTCTCCAGAATGGTAAGCACCACCTTCGGGAGAAGCGTGATGTTCCAAAGCACCACGCCCACGGCAAGCACGAGATAGGCAACCGCCATCGCCGGCACCACGGCGGAAGAGAACTTAGCCACACGATGAATGCCACCGAAGATGATGACAAGGGTCAATGCCGTGAGCACAACGCCCATGGTGGTAGTGTCGAAGCCGAAGGCTTTCTCCCACGCCGCACAGATGGTATTGCTCTGCACGGTATTGTAGGCAAAGCC
>CAVHEN010000019.1:0-51266 GCA_963635115.1 Oscillospiraceae bacterium
TGCGGCAATAGCTCAGTTGGTAGAGCGCGACCTTGCCAAGGTCGAGGTCGCGGGTCCGAGTCCCGTTTGCCGCTCTTTTTTTGTTTTTCAAGAAGCCCCTCAAAAAGAAAATCGAAGTCTATTTTCAATGAATTTATATATTAGGTATTTTGATAACGAGACTCTTGTATATAATGTAGAAGAGGCCATCGCTTTTTTGCGCTCTTTAGGCGAGGTTACCGTGACACACAATATGGAAAATGACATTCGCGAATACGCAGCGAGCAACGTCATGTTCCCTAAGCGCTATAAGGTGCACTCACGCGCATATTTCATCATTATAAAGACCACTGCTGCCACGATGCGCGACTTCAAGGAAAAGAAGGCCACAAAGCAAGCGCAAGAAAACAACTCCGGCAACAACGACACTCCCATCGCAAGGCTCAACTTCCACAAGGAAGGCTGGTATGAGGGCGAGATCGACTTCAAGCGCGTGGTGCTGACACCATCCACTGGCAAGCACGAGTATCGCGACACGCGATTCGTGGCACGATGCAAGGCGGTGTCGGGCGCTGACTGCTACAACAGGATCGTGGACTACTTGCGCACGCGCGTCGACAACCGCAGCCAGTTCCCATCGGCAAAGGGCAAGAAGTTCCGCTTCAAGTACCTGGGCATGTGGAAATAGCCAATAAAAGCGAAAGACATGAATAAGGTTATGCTTATCGGAAACGTGGGGCAAGAACCCGACGTGCATTATTACGACGCCGACCAAGCCGTGGCGAAGGTGACACTCGCCACGACGGAGCGTGGCTACACCACCAAGGACGGCACGAAGATACCAGACCACACCGACTGGCACAACCTCCTGTTCTACCGGCAGCTCGCCAAGATCGTGGAGCAATATGTCCACAAAGGCGACAAGCTCTACGTAGAAGGAAGGCTCCGCTACAACACCTATGACGACAAGCTCGGCAAGCGACACTACGTGACCGAGATAATGGTAGACAACATGGAGCTCCTTTCTCCAAGACCAAACAAAGCTTAATAAAACATTGGATTCGTATTTTCTAAGTCATATCAATGAGCTGGTGGAGTTCCACCCCATCACGATCGAAGTGGCAATAGCCATTGCGCTGACCATCGTGTTGCTGATGATGTCGGCCTTCGCCAGCGGCTCCGAGATAGCATTTTTCAGCCTGTCGCCATCCGATCTCAACGAGCTCGACCCCGACAAGAACGCGAGCGACAGCGGGATAAGTAAGTTGCGCGAGGACTCTGAGCGCACCCTCGCCACGATACTGATAACCAACAATCTGGTGAACGTCACCGTCATCATGCTCTGCAACTTCATCTTCGGATCGCTTGTCGTTTTCAAGGTGAAGTGGCTCGACTTCCTGGTCATCACCGTTTTCCTCACGTTCCTCTTGCTCCTCTTCGGCGAAATCATGCCAAAGGTCTACAGCCGGTCGGCACCGCTCAAGTTCTGCCGCAAGGCCGTGGGAGGCGTGCTCCTGCTCCGGAAGTTATTCTGGCCACTGGAGACGATACTCATCAAGAGCGGAGTGATTGCTGAAAAGGCCGTGCCAAAAGAGAAAAGGCAACTGAGCGTCGACGACTTGGAGCAGGCTCTCGAACTGACCAACAAGGAAGACATAAAAGACGAGCAGAGCATGCTCAAGGGCATCATCCGCTTTGGCGACGAGACCGCGAAAGAGATTATGACCCCCCGACAGGACATCGGCGACATAGACATCAAGTCGTCCTTCCCCGAGGTGCTCAAGTTTATCGTAGACAACAACTACAGTCGCATACCTGTATATCAGGACAACGAGGACAACATCCGCGGCGTGCTGTATATCAAGGACTTGCTGCCGCATCTTGGCAAGTCGGACAACTTCCGTTGGCAAAGTCTCATACGCTCTACCTACTTTGTGCCCGAGACAAAGAAGATAGACGACTTGCTGCATGAGTTCCAAGAGAACAAGATACACATCGCCATCGTCGTTGATGAGTTCGGAGGCACAAGTGGCCTCGTGACGCTTGAGGACATTCTCGAGGAAATCGTCGGCGAGATAAACGATGAGTACGATGAGGAGGAGAAGAGCTACACCAAGCTCAACAGCAACACCTACATATTTGAGGGCAAGACACTTTTGAGCGACTTCTGCAAGATTCTTGGCATCGATGACGACGAGTTCGATAGCGTCGTGGGCGATGCCGACTCACTCGCCGGCCTGTTGCTCGAACTGAAAGGCGACTTCCTAAACCTGCACGAGAAGCTAACCTTCAAGAACTACACGTTCGAAGTGATGGGCGTCGAGGGAAGACGCATCAGCAAAGTGAAGGTCGTGGTTAACAACAAGGCGACAAAAAATGCCACTGATAAGAAAGCAGAGGCTTGACAACGGCTCTTGGCTCGCGATATGGAAGATGGACGAGCCACTGGACAGCCTGCCGCGACCAAGGCTGGTTGACCTCAGCCAATACAAGTCGCAGAGGCTGCAGGAGAAACTCACCGAATACGCCTTGCTTGGCGAACTCGCCAATCAAGACGACCTTATCATCCGCCACGACAATGATGGCGCGCCACTTGTGGAAGGCTTCCACATCAGCATCAGCCACACAAGAGGTTGGGCGGCAATGATCCTGTCCGGCTGCCACAGGAGCGGTGTGGACATCGAATACGTCTCCGACAGGGTAAACAAAGTCGCCTCACGGTTCATGCGAGACGACGAGACGCAAGACACGCTCAAGGGAAGACTCATAACCTGGTGCGCTAAAGAAGCGGCATACAAATACTATCACGAGCAACACCTTGGCTTGCTTGAGATGCGAGTGATGCAATTCGCGCCTGAAGAAGCAGGCGTGGCACGCCTCAGAAACTTAAGGCAAGCAGAGGAGACTGCCGTTCATTACGAAGCCAACGACGATTTTGTGTTGGCATATATCGCCGGATAGACGTTTACACACAATTACCTCTTTTTACACATTCTTAATAAAACGTGCATAAAAGAGGGGAACTTTAGACAAGTTTTTGCATTTTTTTATCTTAATATTTGGCTACCTCCATATTTTTATTTACTTTTGCAATGAACAATAGGCACTATGGCCTAAAGTTTGTATATAAGTTCATCAGACGTTATTCATCATAAAGACATTGCTGAGAAAAGTATTCTATATATTAATAATGTGTGTCTTGTGCTCCTCTTGTGAGTTCAAGCTCAAGTCGAACGACGACTACGACGACCCTGCCAACATGAAGGTGGAGCGTTATGATCGTCTGGAGAGCCGCTATGTCATCACGGGCGACTTCTCGGCTTTGCAGCAAATGAACACGGAGTACCCAATAGAGACACGCACGCTCGTGGAGAAGATATTGCGCATTGGCGATGTCAGCGACCACGACATAAGCGAGCGGTTCTTGCGCTTCTATCAAGACTCCACTCTGCAATCATTGGTCAGCGATGTGGAGCTGGAATACGCCAACATGGACGACATAAGCCAAAGCTTGAAGAAGACTTTCTCCAACCTGAAGAATTGGGTCCCCGACATGCCACTGCCACACGTCTACACGCAGATAGGCGCGCTCGACCAAAGCATAGTGGTTGGCGACCGCACGATAGGCATCTCGCTCGACAAATACATGGGCGCGAAATACCCCCTTTACGAGAAATTCGGTTACAGCAACGAGCAATTGGAGTCGATGAACAGGTCGTACATAGTGCCCGATTGCACGCTTTTCTACCTTCTCAGCCTGTATCCCATCAAGAACTTCGACACGAGGACCCAATTGGAAAGGGACCTCCACATGGGGAAATTGATGTGGGTTACCAACAAGGCAATAGGGACAGAGCTCTTCCGTACCGACTATATACAAATGGTAGGCCGATACATGAAGAAACACAACGACATTACCATAAACCAACTTTTGGAAAGCGACGACTACAAGGACATGATGTAGACTGATATCCTTTCAGCTCTATAATCCACACTCAGGGACCGTGTCCTCAACGCCACCAAAGGCAAACGGCGACTTGTTATTTCTCAAAGTGCTGGTAGTCCTTGACGCTCTTCCATGCCCCACCCCATTTGAATCCACGACTTGTAAACAATTTCCACACAAGGTCGCCCTTTTCTATCTTGCAAGGGAACGACGCGCTACGATCCACATACTTCGATGCCACAGAAGGCTGCACAACGACCTTGCCCGACCGCAAACGCCTGACGCAAGGATTATAAAGCGGGTTGACATCAACGGCCATGCCCTTGGCGTGAGCCGACAACTTCTTGCTGCCGCGCACGGCACGATAACAAAAGCCACTCGAATTGTTGGCGCGCATCGACTCTTCGTCGTTGGCCTCGAAGTCATCAATAAGGCGAACGCTGGCAATTGGGTAACGATGTTCATAGAGTTCCTCGAAAATCTCCAACACATCTTTGGCAATCGTCTTGTTGCAAACCATCTCGCCACGCTTGACGTGGCCCTCCAAGTCGACATGCAACAACCTTAAATAGCGCAGGTCTTGCCGCCGCACAGTGCAAGCCTTAGGGTAGCTCTTACCTTGCATCCTGGCAAAAACGTCGTCAGGTATCATCGACACTGAAAAACCAGAGTGCCTCTCCTGGGCAATGACATACACCGGCAGGAAAAGGAACATTATCGACAACAAAAGCGAACGCATACGCAAACGATTAAGCATGAGGACTAAAAGTGAATTATATTAAAACAAAAAAAGCCAAGCAAAAAAATTGCTTGACTCTCTGTATGTTGGGGTACTCGGACTCGAACCAAGAATGACAGGACCAGAATCTGTAGTGTTACCATTACACCATACCCCAATTTCTTTGCAACCTCATTTCTGAATTGCGAGTGCAAAGGTACAGACTTTTCAGTTACCATCCAAACTTTTCGCCAACTTTTTTCAAAAAAAATATTCCGGCAGCGTTTAACCGCCATTATGTCATGCCATTAATGCTAAATTCAAAAATAAGATTAATAAATTTTGTAATTCACACGATTAGCACTAACTTTGTCATAAATATGCTGTTAACACACTGATATTAAATTAATGAAAGAAACAACGACAGAAGAACTGCTGAAGACTATCGTCAACGCAATACAAGACAAGAAGGGCGAAGACATCCGCGTGGTAGACCTTAGGCACATCGACGGAGCCATCACCAACTATTTCGTAATTTGCCAAGGAGGCTCACCGGCGCAAGTGGAAGCCATTGCCCAATCGGTGGGCGACAAGTGCCGTGAGAAAACCGGCGAGAAGCCAGTGGGCGTGAACGGACTCGGAACCGACCAATGGGTTGCAATAGACTTTGTCGACATAATCGTGCACATCTTCCTGCCAGAGCCAAGAGAGTTCTACGACCTTGAGCACCTTTGGGAAGACGCCAACATCACCATTGTCAAGGACGACACGGGCGATAACCTCTAATAAAACAGAAAGAACAAGACAAACCATGAATAACAGGCAAATGAACCAAAACGACCAGCAGCCTAAGATGCCACGGTTCAACATGAACTGGCTTTATATCATCGTAGCGGTCGTTCTCGCCATCATGCTCTTCTCGGGAGGTGGCGGATCAATAGTCAAAGGCGGCTCAAGCCAAGAGGCAAGCTACAGCGACTTCAAGGCTTATGTTGACAAAGGCTACGCTCAACGCGTGGTGATAAACAAGAGCGACAACACGCTGAAGATGTATGTCAAGCCGCAATATATCCGGACGGTCTTCAACATGACCGCCCAGCAAGTGGGCACCAATCCATTCATCAGCGTGCAATTCGGCTCCGTGGACGAGTTGGAGAAGTTTCTTGGCGACGTGCAACAGAAGCACAAAATTGCCGGATACAGCTACGACAACGAGCGTGGCACCGACATTTGGAGCTTGCTCATAAACCTCGGCCCGCTGATTTTCTTCTTCTTCCTCTTCTGGATGTTCAGCCGTGGCATGAGCGGAGGCGCCGGCATGGGCGGAGGCGGAGGCATCTTCAGCGTCGGCAAGAGCAAGGCGAAGCTTTATGAGAAAGGAAACGAGATGGGCATAACCTTCAAGGATGTCGCAGGACAAGAAGGTGCCAAGCAGGAGGTGCAAGAGATTGTCGACTTCCTCAAGGACCCTAAGAAATACACCGACCTTGGCGGTAAGATACCAAAGGGCGCATTGCTTATTGGCCCTCCAGGAACGGGAAAGACGTTGCTTGCCAAGGCCGTGGCCGGCGAGGCAGGCGTGCCTTTCTTCTCCATGTCTGGTTCCGATTTCGTTGAAATGTTCGTCGGTGTGGGCGCGAGCCGTGTCCGCGACGTGTTTGCACAGGCAAAGCAAAAGGCCCCATGCATCATCTTCATCGACGAGATCGACGCCGTTGGCCGTGCAAGATCCAAGAACCCATCAATGGGTGGCAACGACGAGCGAGAGAACACACTTAACGCGCTTCTCACCGAAATGGACGGATTTGGCACAAACTCAGGCGTCATCGTGCTTGCCGCCACAAACCGTGCCGACATGCTCGACAAGGCATTGTTGCGTGCAGGCCGTTTCGACAGGCAAATACACGTGGACCTTCCCGACCTCGCCGAGAGAAAGGCCATATTCCTCGTTCACTTGAAGCGCTTGAAGCTCGGCAACGACATCGACGTGGACTATCTTGCCCGTCAAACGCCTGGATTCTCAGGCGCCGACATTGCCAACGTCTGCAACGAAGCCGCGTTGATAGCCGCAAGACACAACAAGCAAGCCGTGGAGAAACAAGACTTCCTCAACGCCGTCGACCGCATCGTCGGCGGACTGGAGAAGAAAACCAAGGTGATGACGGCGAACGAGAAGCGTTCCATCGCCATCCACGAAGCAGGACACGCCACCATAAGTTGGCTCTGCAGATACGCGAACCCTCTCGTCAAGGTAACCATCGTGCCACGCGGTCAAGCTCTCGGAGCTGCATGGTACATTCCAGAGGAAAGGGTCATAACCACAAAGGAGGAGGAGCTCGACCAGATTTGCTCACTCCTTGGAGGCCGCGCCGCCGAAGAGCTTTTCGTAGGCGCCATCTCAACCGGCGCCATGAACGACCTTGAGCGTTCCACTAAAGCCGCGTTTGGCATGGTGGCATACACGGGCATGAGCGACAAGCTGCCAAACATCTGCTATTATAATAATAATGAGTACTCGTTCCAGCGTCCTTACAGCGAAACAACGGCAAAGATCATTGACGATGAGGTACTGAGGATTGTCAACGACCAGTACAAGCGCGCCAAGCAGATACTTACCGAGCACAAGGATGAGCACGCGGCGCTTGCGCAACTCCTGTTCGACAAGGAGGTCATCTACCGCGAGGACGTGGAGAAGATCTTCGGCAAGCGTCCGTGGACAAGCCGCTCAGAGGAACTGATAAAGGAGAACGAGCGCATCGTGGCCGAGAAGAAAGCCAAGGAAGACGCGGAAGCCCCCAAGCTTGAGGACATGCCCGACGAGGTGAAACAAGCCCAGGCTGAGCACGACAAGGCGATTGCCGACCAAAGCAAGAACGACAACAACCTTGACAAGGACGTCGAGAATCAAAACACCGAGAACAACAATGAACTATAAAGAGTCATGACAGACAAAAAGAAGAATCTCATCGTCAGGACCATCACGGGAGCGCTTTTCGTGGCCATCATGGTAGCCGGCTTTCTCAACAGCATGGCTATGATCTTGCTCTTTACCATCATCACCGGTCTAACGTTATGGGAATACACAGGGTTGGTCAACGACCGTGTTGCCGATGTCAACGTCAACCGCTTCATCTCCACCGTGGGCGGAGTCTACTTCTTCATCGCCATTGCCATGTGGAGCATTGGCATGGTAAAGGGCTTCGCGGTGATGATGCCATACGTTCTCACCATTATCTATTTGTTTATTAGCGAGCTGTACGCCAAGAACCGCAACGCCGTGACCAACATGGCATACACCATGCTCGGTCAAATGTACATAGCCTTGCCATTGGCGCTCATCAACGTCCTTGCCTTCAAGTGTGACGAATCGGGCAACTTCAGTGGCTACGACATGCTGCTTCCATTGTCCGTGTTCATCCTGCTTTGGGCGAACGACTCAGGCGCCTACTGCTTTGGCTCCATGTTCGGCAAGCACAAGCTCTTTCCACGCATCTCCCCCGGAAAGACGTGGGAAGGCAGCGTCGGCGGCGGCATCTTCGCGGTAATCATAGCAGGCGTAATAGGTTACTTAGCCAACTCCGGCAGCGAGGCTCACGTCCTCAACGTGCCACAATGGCTCGGCTTGGGAGCCGTGGTCGTGATCTTCGGCACATGGGGCGACCTCGTCGAGAGCCTGTTCAAGCGCACGATAGGCGTGAAAGACAGCGGAAAGATATTGCCCGGGCACGGAGGCATGATGGACAGGTTCGACTCAAGCCTCCTTGCCATTCCAGCCGCGGTGCTTTACCTTTATTCCATCACGCTTTTCACATAATGGCGAAGCATGGCACAATAATATGTCATTATTTTGTCGCATTTGCGCTATAAATGACTACCTTTGCATAAGAAATAGGTAAAGAAACAACATGGAAAAGAAGAAACTGCTGTCTATTTTGTCAGCCTTGGCAAGACACAAGTATCTTATCACGATAGTGATAGGAGTCTTGTTTATTGGCTTCATAGACGACAACAGTTTCATGCAACGGGTGAAATACGATATCCAAATAAGCGGACTGAAAGAAGAGATTAAGAAATACAACGCCATCAACGACTCAGCCAACACGCAACTTGAAAAGCTGAAGCGCAATCCCAGATATATCGAGAAGATTGCCCGCGAACGCTATTTCATGAAAGCTGACGACGAGGACATCTTCGTGCTCAGCACGGACAATGTCAACGATGACACTGAAAAATAATCACCAGAATGAAACAACTAAATAAAATCCAAAGTGCCATATTCCTCACGGGCGGCGTCTTAATGGTCATCGGCGTGGCATGCTGCGTGCTCACCGTAGCGCCCACGGTGCTCTGCTGGGTCTATCTCCTTGGTGCCGTCTTGTTCGCGGTCATGCAAGTGTCTCAAACCTACGAGGGCAAGGAAATCGTGGTGCGCAGGCTGAAAAGACTGCAAAACCTCAGCGACTTGCTGTTCGTGCTGGCAGGATTGCTCCTTGCCGACACCGTGTACGCAGGCGTGGGCCATAGTTTCTTCCAGCCGTTGTTCGACAATCAGGTGGCATACATCACTTACTTGTACAACAAATGGGTGGTCTTGTTGCTCGTGGCAGCGATTCTTGAGGTATATACCGCACACAGGATTGACCACGAACTATCGAAAAAAAACATAAAAGAGTAGCCTCTTACATTAAATTGAATAAAAATAGTTCATATACTCGACAAGACGTTGTATCTTTGCTATACGAAGAAAACAAAAACTTATGAATAAAGTCATATACGCCATAATCAGTGTCCTCGCCTTGAGCTCGTGTGCCAACAGTTTCCACATCACGGGATCAACAAGCGTGAGCATGCTCGACGGTCAGAAACTGTACCTTAAAGTGATGAAGGACACGACGCTGAAGGAGTTGGACTCTTGCGATGTCGTTCACGGACAGTTCCAGTTCGGTGGTTCCACAGACTCCGTGAGGGTCGCCAACATTATCCTTGACGACGAGAACAACATACCTGTGGTGCTTGAGGGAGGAGACATCCAAGTGAAAATCGACAACTCACAAGAGTCGGTCACGGGCACTCCCCTCAACGACAAGCTCACGAAGTTCCGCCAGCAGTTCACCCGACTGATGAGCGAGAGCAATGACCTCGTCCACCAGCACGACCAAGCGATAATGAACGGCAAGAACATGGATGCCGTTAACGCACGCCTTGCCGCCAAGGACGCCGACATCAACAGACGCGTAGACAAGCTCGTCACGTCGTTTGTCACCGACAATATGGACAACGTGCTGGGTCCCTACATATTCATAAACGTCTGCATGAACCGCTACAACGTGCCAATGCTCGACGCTTGGGTTGAGGACATCATGAGCAAGGCCACAACCAAGTTCAAGAACGACCCGCAGGTCAAGGAGTATTATGAGGCAGCGCAAGAGAACCAAAGCATCATGAACGGCACGAAAATGCCAGAGCAGACACCTCAGCAAGCTCCGCAAAGCACACCACAAGAGGCACCACAAGACGGCCAGACTCCAAACGAGATGGCTCAATAACGTACAAACGATAAGCACATAACACTAACAAGCATATAACTTTTCTCAATATGAGGACAATCATCGAGAATGGTACGATTGTCAATGAGGGAAAGTCTTTCAAAGGCTCCATCATCATAGACAACGACCATATTGAAAGCGTGATTGCCGAAGACGAGACACCCCGAGGCATCTGCGAACACATAGATGCCTCGGGGTGTCTCGTTATGCCTGGTGTCATCGACGAGCACGTCCACTTCCGCGAGCCTGGCCTCACGGACAAGGCCGACATCGACAGCGAGTCGAGGGCGGCGGCATGTGGCGGCGTCACCACGTTCTTCGACATGCCAAACACCAAGCCTGCCACGACAACCATACCCGACTGGGAAGACAAAATGGCACGGGGCGCGAGGGAGAGTCATGTCAACTACGCCTTCTTCCTTGGCGCGACAAACAGCAATGCCGATTGCTTCGGGCAGCTCGACGCAACACGTCTGCCTGGCATAAAGCTCTTCATGGGCGCCTCAACTGGCAACATGCTTGTCGACGACAAGCAAGCCCTTGACGACATCTTCGGACAATGCGCCAAGCTCCGTCTCCCGCTGATGACCCACTGCGAGGACACCAACATCATAAACCGCAACATGGCAAGGGCGAAAGCCGCTTTCGGCGACGACCCTGACATAAGCCAGCACCCAGCCATACGCTCAGAGGAAGCGTGCTACGCCAGCTCGTCGCTTGCCGTGAGCTTGGCTCAAGCCCACGGCACTCGCCTCCACATAGCCCACCTCACCACGGCAAGGGAACTTGGCTTGATACCGGAAAACGACAATGCTTTCAGCTTAGGGCCAATGCCTAACGTCACGGGCGAGGCAGTGATCGCCCACCTCCTCTTCACCGACGGCGACTATGCCACACGCAAGGCGCTCATAAAGTGCAACCCAGCGGTTAAGACCGCCAACGACCGCGACGCCTTGCGCCTTGCCTTACACAATGGCGGCATCACCTGCATAGGCACCGACCACGCGCCGCATAAGCTCAGCGACAAGCAGGGTGGTTGCGCGCGCGCGGCATCGGGCATGCCAATGGTGCAGTTCTCCTTGGTGTCGATGCTCAACCTTGTCGACGAGGGCATCATCACCGTTGAGCAGTTGGTTTGGCTCATGTGCCACAATCCGGCGCGCCTCTTCTCCGTGAGCAACCGAGGCTTCATCCGTCCTGGCTACAAGGCCGACATCACCATCGTGAAACGCGACGAGCCATGGACTCTGACAGAGGAAATGATCCAAAGCAAATGCGGCTGGAGCCCTCTCACGGGCGACAAGTTCAGCTGGCGCGTCATCAGGACGATATGCAACGGCCACACCGTCTTCGACAATGGGCAGGTAGACGGTTCCTACCTTGGCGAGGCAGTCTGCTTTGACCGCTAAGCCCAAACACGTTCAATCCGAGGTAGACCATGCGAATCGACTATAACATTGGCGACATAAGGCCATTCATCAACTGGCAGTATTTCGACTACACGTGGGGCATGTACGGCAAGGACAACGCGGAGCGCGAACGCCTTCACGACGATGCCAACGCCATGCTCGACAGTTGGCAAGGCCGCTACCACACCCATGCGGTGTTCAGGATTGTCGATGCCAACAGCGATGGCGACGATATCATTGCCGATGGCGTGCGCCTGCCTATGCTCAGGCAGCAGAAGCCCACTGAGCCTGGGCAGCCCAACCTCTGCCTCGCCGACTTCCTGCGACCCGCCTCGCAGGGCGTCAAGGACAAGCTCGGGCTCTTCGCCGCCACCGTGGACCACGACCTCGCGTGCGGCTACGACAACGATGCCTACGGGAAGATGTTGTCGCAAGTGCTTGCCGACAGGCTCGCGGAAGGCACAGCCGAGCTGACGCACCTAAAGGTGAGACGGCAGTATTGGGGCTATGCGCCAGACGAGCAACTGTCGATCGAAGACTTGCACGCCGAGAAATACCAAGGCATAAGGCCGGCGGTGGGATTCCCCTCAATGCCCGACACGAGCATGAACTTCCTCATCGACAAGCTGATAGACATGGGCAGCATCGGCATCCGGCTCACCGAGAGCGGCATGATGCTGCCGCACGCCTCCACGTCGGGGCTGATGTTCGCGCATCCCCAAGCCCGATATTTCGGACTGGGGAAGATTGGCGAGGACCAGCTCACCGACTACGCGCGCCGCCGACAACTGCCTGTCAGCACGATAAGGCGGTTCCTACAGTCGTCGCTGCTAAAGCAATAATATCCAGGACAACACTTTTAAGACACATGATACTTAGGTCTCTCGTCTTTTTCATCTTGATGATATTGGTGCCCGACATCTACATCTGGCTCCACTATTATCGCACGCGCTACCTCCACAACCGCATAGTGAGGGTGCTATGGTGGCTCCCGTGCCTTTGCATGATTGCGTACACTGTGGCACTTTCCACCATACGCAACTTCGTCCCGACCGACATCACTTGGATCAACACTTACCTTTGCCTCTTTGGCCTGTTCATCGTGCCAAAGGCGCTGTTTGCCGTTTGCTCGTGGCTTGGCTCGGCTTTGCGTGCCGTCTGCCACACGCGCTACAACTACGGCCATCGCATAGGTCTCGCAGCAGGTGTAGTAGGGGCACTGGCTTATATTTACGGCATGGCCATCGGTGTGGGAAGTATTGTAGTCAGGCATGTCGACTTAAACTTCAAGGACCTTCCGGCGGAGTTCGACGGCTACCGCGTGCTGCAAATCTCCGACATCCACTCCGGCACGTTCAACGGATGGCGACGGCGAATACTGAAGGCTGAGATCGACAGCGTGTTGGCGCAAAAAAGCATCGACCTCGTATGCTTCACGGGCGACATGGAGAACATGAGCCCAAGCGAGGCGGAGGCCATGATGCCGGAACTCAGGCACTTGCCCTACATGTATTCCGTGCTGGGCAATCACGACTATGGCCAGTATGTCAAGGCATCAAAGGAAGAAAGGGTCAAGATGACCAACGAGCTGATAGGCATCGAAAACAAGCTCGGGCGAGTGCTGCTCAACGGCAACGTCCCGATAAGGCGAAAGCTGGGCAGCGGCCGTCTGTCCACCGACTCCATCTGGCTTGCCGGGTCTGAGGACTACAGTCGCGTGCCCGAACACGACCACTCCGACCTCAAGAAGACGCTCAAGGGCATACCGCCCAAAGCGTTCGTGATATTGCTCCAGCACGACCCAACCGCATGGGAGAAGGACATCCTGCCCCATTCCAACGCTCAGCTCACGCTGTCGGGTCACACCCACGGCGGGCAAATGCAGTTGTTTGGCTTGCGGCCGACGATGCTCACCATAAAAGAAGACTTTGGACTCTACCAGAAGGACGGACGATACATCTATGTGAACGCCGGACTGGGCGGCGTCGTCCCCTTCAGGTTCAACATGCCTTGCGAGATAACGGTCATAACGCTGCACAAGGCATAGAAGAAGAAAAAGGCACAACCATAACAAACAAGAAAACAGAAACATCAGCAACCATGAAATACCTCTATCGCGCTTATCAGATTTGCATAGTCTTGCCCGTATTCTTGCTTTGCACCATCATCATGAGCTTGTTCACCGTGGTGGGTTGCAAGATTGGCAACGGCAACTTTTGGGGATATTGGCCCGGACATTATTGGGCAAAGCTTGCCATCTGGCTGCTTCTCCTGCCCGTGAAGGTCGAGGGAAGGGAGAACCTGAAGCCTGGCGAGAGCTATGTCTTCGTGGCAAACCACCAGGGCGCATTCGACATCTTCTTGATATTCGGCTTCCTCAACCGCAACTTCAAGTGGATGATGAAGCACGGCTTGCTGTCCATCCCCATCATAGGCCAGGCTTGCAAGTCGTCGCACCAGATTATTGTGGACAAGCGTGGCGCGTCAAAGATCAAGAAGACCTACGACGAGGCGCGCGAGACGCTCAAGGGTGGCGTGTCGGTGGTGGTGTTCCCCGAGGGCGCCCGCACGTTCACGGGCCACATGGGCTTCTTCCGCCGTGGCGCCTTCATGCTTGCCGACGAGTTGCAACTTCCCGTCTGCCCGCTGACCATCAACGGATCGTTCAACATCATGCCGCGCATGAAGGATTGGCATTGGGCTAACTGGCATCCATTGAGGCTCACCATCCACAAGCCCATCTACCCGATAGGCAAAGGCCGCGACAACATCGAGCACATAATGGAGCAGAGCTACGAGGCGATAATGTCGGGCCTCGTGCCAGAATATCAAGGTTACGTCGAGAACGACGACCAATAACTGCTTTTTCCCCTGCCGGCCGCCATCTCCATTCGCGCCTTCGGTCACGTCGCACGTTTCACCGCAATGCGGTTGCGGCGCAAGGGCATCGCGATTGTGCCGCAATGCCGACGCGAGCGCGCCGCAACCCCATCGCGATTGCGGCGCGAAGGCAAACGAGGAAATGCGGCGCGATGATTCCCTCATGCACGAATCGACATGGGGCACGAACAACATCGAAAAAGAATAATACAGATAACAAAAGCAACGACCATAACGCGCTCGCGTCATGGTCGTTGCTTTTCTATTTCGGTTAGGCACGTCGGGCTTAACCGTTTTCACCACTTCTTTTTCCGTCACTCCACTATTATATAGCCGTCGTCGTTGCCATCGGTCTGCGTCTGCTTCCTCGGCTTTGGCATTTGCTTCAGCTTGCCGTCCTTGTCGAAGAGGCCATAGGTGGTGCGCAACACGCTGAACTCGGTGCGGCGGTTCAGCTGGTTGCAAATCTCTTGGTGCTTGGCGTCTGCCTGCGCCTTGACGAATTGCTCGGTCAGTACGTCGCCCTCCTTGAGCCACGAGTAGCGGGCGGCAAGTCGGCGGTTGACCTTTCGAGGCCGCTCCTTGCCGTAGCCCACGGGCGTGAGCCTGTCGGCGGCAATGCCGTGGGCAATGAGATATTGTATCACCGACTCGGCGCGGCGCTGCGAGAGCGCCTTGTTGTAGACGGCGGAACCCACGTAGTCGGTGTGCGCGGCAAGCTCAATGGTCACGTTCGGGTTGTCGTTGAGGATGCTCACAAGCTGGTCGAGCGCGACCTTAGAACTGTCGCGCAAGGTCGCCTTGTCGAAATCGTAGAAGATGTTGTCTATCAGCACGGGAGCCGAGATGTTGGCAAGCGCGAACTGTAGCGTGGTGTCGCGCGACTCCTTCGGGTTGGCAAGCGCCTTAATCTCCTCCTTGTGGTTGAGAAAGCCCTTGCAGGCGGCAAGGAAGAGGTAGCTCACCCCGGGCGACATTGTCTTCGTGAACGAGCCGTCGCTCTTGAGCGTCAGCTTCTCGTTGGTTCCGTCGTCGCCCACGCAGTACATCTGCGCCTGTGGCAGTTCGTAGCCGTCTATCTCGTAAACCCAGCCTTTCACGGTCTGCTCTATCTCCGGATTGACAAACGAATAGAGGTGGTCCCAGCCACGCGCGTCGCCACGGTTGCTGGAGAAGACCCCACGGTTGTGAACGCCCTCAAAGGTCATGCCGAAGTCGTCGCCCGCGGAGTTGAGAGGATAGCCTGGATGCGAGAGCGTGGTCTTGCCAGCTTTATCCGTATGGGCTATGAAGATGTCGTAGCCGCCAAGTCCCGGATGCCCGGTGCTTGAGAAATAGAGGTCACCGTTGGGCCTGAACGTGGGGAAAGCCTCATCGCCAGCGGTGTTTATCGGGCTGCCGAGGTTTTCCACTCCTCCAAAGCCATGGCCCGTGATGCGCACGCGCCAAATGTCGAGACCGCCCATGCCGCCCGGCATGTCGCTCGTGAAGTAGAGCCACTCGCCATCTGGCGACACGGCGGGGTGGGCAAAGCTCGAAAGCGTGTCGCGCGAGATCTCGCACGCCGAAGGCTTGCCCCACGACGCGTCGGCGCGGTCTGCCTTGGCTATCTTGGCATAGCGTGGCGAGGAAGGGTCGGTGACACACTGCGTCAGGTACATCTCCCTGCCGCCGGGCGAGAAGCAGCACGCGCCTTCGTCGTAGGCACTGTTCACACCCGTCACCGCCACCGGCTTGGTCCATTTGCCCTTGTCGTCTTTCGATGAATAGAATATGTCGCCAGCCTTCATGCCCGTGATGCCGCTTAGCTCATCGCCCTCAGCCTCCTTGCGTGTCGAGGTGAAGTAGATCTCGTCGGCATCATCGCCAAGGAGCATGGGCGAATAGTCAGCGCGGCGGCCGTTGAGCTCATCGAGGCGCTTCACGGTGTAGCGGCTGCCCAGTTGCCTTATCTCTGGCGCGCGCCTCGCCGACTCAAGGCCCGTGGTTGCCATGTCGTTGCCCGGCATGGAGTCGAGCGCCACCTGGAACTCCGCTGCCGCGTCCTTGTAGTTGCCGCTCTTCATGAGCAGCTGGGCAAGGGCGAGATGGTCGGAGCCTCGGTCTTCCTTATAGCGTATGGCGTTGCGGTAGGCAACGATCGCCTTGCCTGTCTGCAAGCTCTTGTCGTAGCATAGCGCCATGCGGCGGGCTATGGCGCCACGGGCGCTGCGTTCCTTAGGCGGAGTCTTCTGGTAAGCCTGCTTGAAGTCGGCGGCAGCATCGAAATACTCACCCAGGGCAAGTTCTTTCTCGCCCCGTTTCATGTACTTGTCGGCACCGCACGATGCTAAAAAGAGCACGACAAGACAGACTACCGTTATGACTCTCGGCTTCAACTGTTCGTCACCTTGATTATCTTCGTCTTGGGCAGTTCCTTGTTGCGCCTGTTGACACGTGTCACCACGGCTTGCGCAAGGTTTATGAACGCCTGGCCCGTCATGCTGTCGGCATCTGTGGCGGCAGGCTTGCCCGCGTCGCCACTGTCACAAATGCCTTGTACCAAAGGTATTTGCGCGAGCAATGGCACGCCCATCTCCTTGGCGAGATCCTTGCAGCCTTCCTTGCCAAAGATGTAATACTTGTTCTCCGGAAGCTCCCGCGGCGTGAACCAAGCCATGTTCTCAACCAGTCCGAGTATAGGCACGTTCACCTTGTCGTTGGTGTACATGTCAATGCCTTTTCGCGCGTCGGCGAGAGCCACTTTCTGTGGTGTCGACACTATCACCGCGCCCGTTATGGCGAGCGTCTGCAAGAGGGTGAGGTGGATGTCGCTGGTGCCTGGAGGCGTGTCGAGCACGAAGTAGTCGAGGTCGCCCCAGTCGGCATCGGCGATGAGCTGCTTCAGGGCAGCCGTTGCCATGCCGCCACGCCACAGCGTCGCGGTGTCGGGATTGACGAAGAAGCCTATCGACAACAGCTTCACGCCATACTTCTCGATAGGCTCAATGAGGTCGCGCCCGTCTTTCTTCACACCGTAGGGGCGTGCGTCCTCCACGCCAAACATCTTTGGCATAGACGGGCCGAAGATGTCGGTGTCGAGCAATCCCACCTTGTAGCCGAGTCGCGCCAGGGCTATGGCAAGGTTGGCAGACACGGTGCTCTTGCCCACGCCGCCCTTGCCGGAACTCACGGCGATGATGTTCTTCACGTTGGGAAGGAGTTTCTCTACCTCAGGGCGCGGAGCCGACTTGAACTCGGTGGTTATCGTCACCTTGACGTCGTCGCCGAGCTTCAGCTTCAGCGTTGCCTCGGCCGACTTCAGCGTCGACTTGATAAAGGGGTCGGTATCACGAGGGAAAATAAGGGAGAAACTCACCGAGTTGCCGTCGATGTGAAGGTTGTCGGCCACCATGCCACTCTCCACGAGGTTCTTCTTCGTGCCTGGATAAATGACCGTGGCAAGGATGTCGCGGATAAGCTTAGGATATAATGTCATAACGTGTTTTATATAGTTCGTCTATGTTATTTTGACTGTTATAAAATGCCTGTCTTTATTCTAATAGGTTTGACAAAAGTAGGCATATTCCGGTTAAAATACAAATAAAAACTAATTTTTTTAGATGTGGTAAGAATAATTAGTAACTTTGTCTCACGCGGATGTTTTGGCGACAAATGCGTCCGACGACATAAAACCAGTTTGCAAACGAAATGAAGATACCACATAGCCTCTACGCCCTGCTCATCATCATAGCCCCTCTCTCGCTGAAGGCACGCCACGCCACGCGACACGTCGACGAGGGCATAACCTTTTCCATACAGAAGAAATGCAGCCCAGTGGTGGGCAAGGCGCTTGAGCTGATGGCCGCCGACATGGGCAAGACCATCACGGAAGGCAAGGCAGACGCCGCCGGCCTGGTAGTCTACCAGCTCGACATGGCAAGCAACAAGGAGCTGAAAGCCATGAGCCAGATGACCGTGCCCGCCATGGACATCATAGCCCACAAGGACGCTTTCTGGATTGGCACGCGCTTGGGCAAGACCGTCGTCGTGGGGAGCAACGGGCGCGGAACCGCCTACGGCATAATGAGGCTGGCACAAAACGCAGGCGCCGACTTCGGCAAGAAGGGCGAGACCCACATACCATCGGTGGAATATCGCGGCATTTCGCTTGAGGGTCATCACGCGACCGACTATCGCCAACTCTTCGGCCAGATGCTGCGCCAACGCGCCAACTTGCTTTGCGAGGGGTGGGACCGCGGCGAGGCCCCAAGCCATTTCGCCCACGGCCTCCGTGCGCTTGCCGACTCCTTCGGCATCGTGCTCGCCACGCCTCACGGCTCTCACGGGCTCAAGTTGCAAGACGAGAAGAAAAACATAAACGTCAACATCGGATGGGCAGACGACAACTATGGCTACATCGCGCCTGCCTCCGATGACCCCGACAACAATTGCGGGGCGGTGTATCACCTTGCCTACGCCGGCACGCCACATAGCTATCTTTGGCTCTGCACCACGCAGCCCGGACTGCTGGCAAGCGAGATGGGCACGGCTTTCGACCGCGGCGCCAGCCGCCTGTGGATGTGCGTGTTGCACAATCCTCACGTGGCGGCGTACCAGCTCAGCCTCTTCCTTGACATGGCGTGGGACGTGAAGTCGGTCGACAGGGCAAACGTGGGCACTCATCTCAACGGCTGGCTCGCAGCCAACTTCGGGCAACGAGCAGCCAACGCTTTGATGAAGCCCTTGGCTAAATATTACCGCCTCACAAACATCCGACGCCCGGAGATGATGGACTTCACCACGCAGAAGACGCCATCGGAGCACAACAAGAACGGCGACGGCGGCATTGCCACGACCGAGTTCAACGCCGAGGAGTTCGGCAACGAGCTTGAGCGATACATCAACCGCTACAAGGCCGTCGCCGACAAGGTGACGGACATCCGCCGCATGGTTGCCCCAAGGGACAGCGACAAGTATTTCACCATGATAGAATATCCCGTCAACGCCTCGGCGCTGATGGCGGTGAAGACGCTTGAGGCGCAAGAGTCGCGACTCATAGCGCGCCCAGTGAGCTTTCACCACGACAGCGAGGCGCTGGAGTCGGCTGCCCGAAGCATACGCGCCTACCGCCATCTCCAGGGCCTGACAAGCCTCTACGACAACGCCATGGCACGCATGGGGCTGAACGTCGAGATGAACGCCGCGCCGCAAGGTCTGGCGGTGTTTGGCAAGCCTTTGCTCACCGACACACTCAGCGAGAAGGAGATACGCGAGTACGGCAACTACACCCACAGCGACGCGCATATGCCCAACCTGAAGGCCATCACGTCGCTGGCGGCATCATACAGCGCCGCCTCGAAAGGCGCGAACGCCATCAACATGCTTGGCCGCTCAATGAGGGCAGTGAGCCTCAACGCCGGCGACTCCTTGACCTACCGCTTCACGTCGGGCACCATAGGCGGCACGCTGCGCTTGGCTTTCGTGCCCACCCACGCGCTCGACGGCGGAATGTCGCAAGCCGAGGTGAAGATAGACGGCGGAGCTCCACGCACGGTGATCATCACCGATGGCACGCGATCGGAGCGATGGACGAAAGGCGTCTTGCGCGGGCAAGCGCTCGTGAACCTCCCCGTGGCGCTTGGGCCAGGCAGCCACACGCTCATCATTAAGGCACTCAACGACCACGTGACGTTCGACGAGTGGATGATCGACGACGACAGCAACCGCCAGTTCTATGTCTTCCCCATAGAGCCTCGTTTTTAAATGATTTATGCAATGAAGCGCGCCATATAAGGCTTTATTCGGCTTTTTTCCACGTCAATAAGGTCCTATGTGATGAAAAAACACTATTTTTGCACATTATTAATTGAAGCATCGTGAGAAAGAATTTCATAAAGACGCTATGGCTACTGCTTGCCACCGGCACCGGTTTCGTGGCATTGCTCTTTTTCCTTATATGGTTTGGCATCGTCGGCTATTCGCCCGACATCGACAACTTGCAAAACCCAATATCAAAGTCGGCGTCCCAAGTGCTCTCTGCCGACGGACATATCCTCGGCACGTACAACCTCGACCGCTCCAACCGCATCCCGGTGTCATACAGGAAGCTGTCGCCATACCTCGTGCAGGCTCTCGTGGCCACTGAGGACGTGAGGTTCTACAACCATTCGGGCATCGACTTCATCGCCTTGACGCGCGCCTTGGTGAAGCGCGGCATCCTCGGGCAAGCCTCGGCGGGTGGCGGCAGCACCATAACGCAGCAACTCGCCAAGCAGCTCTACTCAGCCCCCGTGCACTCAGCATCTGAAAGACTGCTGCAAAAGCCCATAGAGTGGGTCACGGCGATAAAGCTCGAACGAATGTATACCAAGGAGGAGATCATAGCGCTTTACCTAAACTATTTCGACTTCCTTCACGGAGCGGTGGGCATAAAGAACGCCGCCAACACCTATTTCAGCAAAGAGCCCGCCGACCTCACCGTTGGCGAGGCGGCATTGCTCGTGGGCCTCTGCAAGAACCCGTCGCTCTTCAACCCCGTGCGCTATCCCGACAGGGCGAGAGACCGCCGCAACGTGGTCTTGGGCCAGATGCTCAAGGCGGGCTATATCTCCCAGGCCGACTATGAGGCAGATTGCGACGAGCCCGTGACACTGCGCTTCCACCGCGCCGACCACAAGGACGGCTCGGCGGTGTATTTCCGCGAGTTCCTGCGACAATACATGATGATGGACCGCCCCGACCGAAAGAATTATCCCTCGTGGAACAAGCGGCAGTACGTCATCGACTCCATAGCCTTCGCCACTGACCCCCTATGCGGCTGGTGCAAGAAGAACACCAAGAAGGACGGCACCTTCTGGAACATCTATACCGACGGCTTGCGCATACACACCACCCTCGACTCGCGCATGCAGCGATATGCCGAGGAGTCGGTCTACGGCCACGTGGCGCGCTTCCTGCAACCCGCCTTCGACAAGGAGAACGCCGAGAAGGGAGCCAACGCGCCGTTCAGCGGAAACCTCACCACCAAGCAAGTCAACTCCATCATGGCCCGTGCGGTGACGCAGAGCGAGAGATACATCACCATGAAGCAAAACGGAGCGTCGCAAGAGGAGATTCACCGCGCATTCCACACCCCGACAGACATGTCGGTCTTCACCTACAACGGCGACGTGGACACGGTGATGACGCCAATCGACTCCATAAGATACTACAAGCAGTTCCTCCGCGCGGGATTCATGAGCATGGACGCGCACACCGGACAGGTGAAAGCCTACGTGGGCGGCATGAACTTCGCCCACTTCCAATACGACATGGTGATGGGCGGACGGCGACAGGTGGGGTCCACCATCAAGCCTTTCCTCTACTCGCTCGCCATGGAGAACGGCGCGTCGCCATGCGACAAGGCGCCCAACGTGCAGCGCACCTACATGGTAGCAGGTCGTCCCTGGACGCCGCGCAACAGCAACCGCCACCGCTATGGCCAGATGGTGACGCTGAAATGGGGCCTCGCCGAGTCGAACAACTGGATATCGGCTTACCTCATGTCGAAGCTCAACCCAAGCCAGTTCGTGGAGATGCTGCATAAGTTCGGCATCAACAACCCCGACATCTACCCATCCATGGCGCTTGCCCTCGGCCCGTGCGAAGTGTCGGTGGGCGAGATGGTGAGTGCCTACTCCACCTTCGCCAACAACGGCGTGCGCCTCTCGCCGCTCTTCGTGACGCGCATCGAGGACGCTGAAGGCAACGTGGTGGCAAACTTCGAGCCACGCATGGAAGAGGTCATCTCCTCGGAGAGCGCCTACAAGATGATAGTGGAGCTGAGGGCGGTGGTCGACGAGGGCACCGCCGGCAGGCTGCGCTACAAGTATGAGCTGGAGGGCGAGATAGGCGGCAAGACCGGAACCACAAACAACAACTCCGACGCGTGGTTCATGGGCTTCACGCCACAGCTCATCAGCGGAGTGTGGGTCGGAGGCGAGGACCGCGACATCCACTTCGACTCCATGCGAATGGGACAAGGCGCCACAATGGCGTTGCCAATATGGGCGTACTTCATGAAGAAGGTGTATCGAGACCGCAACTTGCCCTATGACTCCACGGCGACGTTCAACGTGCCAGCCGACTACAACCCGTGCGCAAAGGACAACGATGGCGGCACCAACGGCATCGACGAGGTCTACGAGTGAGGCAAGGGAACTCTCTAAACACAAAGGATAACATGATTCAAACTCATCAGCACAACACCGACGCGGAAGATGGCGAGGGCCACATGCGCCCCGTCACACTTGCCGACGCCGAGGTCATTACCGGCATTTACAACTACTACATCCAAGAGACGACCGTCACCTTCGAGGTCGAACCGCTGACGGTAGCGGAGATGACCCAACGCATAAAGGACATTTCCGCCCGCTTCCCCTACTTCGTCTACGAGAAGGCCGGAAAGATCCTGGGCTATTGCTACGTCCACCAATGGATGGTAAGGGCTGCCTACTCAAAGACCCTTGAGACCACGGTCTACGTCGTCAAGGAAGCCGCACGCCAAGGCATAGGCAGCTTGATGGTAAGGCGACTCATAGAGCTTTGCCGCGAGCAAGGCTACCATGCCCTCATAGCTTGCATCACAAAGGAAAACGAGGCGAGCGTGAGGATGCACGAGAAGTTAGGCTTCCACCAAGCCTCTGATTTCAAGGAGGTTGGCAAGAAGTTCGGCAGATGGCTCGACGTGGTTGACCTGGAATACATGTTATAAACTTTTTCCACCTGTTTCATTGCAAAAGAAAGTGATCGGGTCACAAAGCGGATTATTTGGCGTCAAAACATATTTCTAAAAAACAACGTAAAGACACGTTGCACAAAGATCATTTCACACGATTCGGCTCCGCGCCGCAAAGGCATCGGCGTTCCACTGGAAACGCGACGCGTTTGCGGCGCGGAGCCGTCGCGTTTTCGGCGGCAAGCCATTTGCCTGCCTCTGAAAAGGCGACGCCATCGAAGCGACATTCTTCCCATCAAAGGGCACAAGCGTAAAAAACGTGAAAAAAAACGCGCAAAGTGTCACGGTAAAAATATTTTTTCCTAACTTTGTGATGACATCTACTTAAACGCGGTGTTTACGCATCAAGCAATCTAAATTTCACTAATATAAAACTAAAAACACATGAGCAATTATCCCAAAATCGGTATTCGCCCCACTATCGACGGACGTCAGGGCGGTGTGCGCGAAAGTCTTGAAGAGAAGACCATGAACCTCGCCAAGTCTGTGGCAAAACTTATCTCGGAGAACCTCCGCAACGTCGACGGCTCGCCCGTGGAGTGCGTCATCGCCGACGGCACCATCGGCCGCGTGGGCGAGAGCGCCGCTTGCGCCGAGAAGTTCGAGCGCGAGGGCGTGGGATCCACCATCACCGTGACGTCGTGCTGGTGCTATGGCGCCGAGACGATGGACATGAACCCCCACTGGCCAAAGGCGGTATGGGGATTCAACGGCACTGAGCGCCCCGGAGCCGTATACCTCGCAGCAGTGCTTGCGGCACACGCGCAGAAGGGCTTGCCCGCATTCGGCATATACGGACACGACGTGCAAGACCTCGAAGACGACTCCATCCCAGCCGACGTGGCTGAGAAGATATTGCGCTTCGCCCGCGCTGCCCAAGCCGTGGCAACGATGCGCGGCAAGTCGTACCTCTCCATGGGCTCAGCGTGCATGGGCATAGCCGGCTCCATCGTCAACCCCGACTTCTTCCAGGAGTATCTTGGCATGCGCAACGAGAGCGTGGACCTCACCGAGATCATACGCCGCATGACAGAGGGCATCTATGACCCCGAGGAGTTTGAGAAGGCCATGGCATGGACCCGCGAGCACTGCATGGTGAACGAGGGCGAGGACATCGGCAACCGCCCAGAGAAGGCAAAGACGCGCGAGCAGAAAGACCAAGACTGGGAGTTCATCGTCAAGATGATGATCATCATGAAGGACCTCATGCACGGCAACCCACGCCTCCAGGAGCTGGGATTCAAGGAGGAGGCCATCGGCCACAACGCCATCGCAGGCGGCTTCCAGGGACAGCGCCAGTGGACCGACTTCTACCCCAACGGCGACTATCCCGAGGCGCTGATGAACACATCGTTCGACTGGAACGGACCGCGCGAGCCTATCACACTCGCCACAGAGAACGACGCTGGCAACGGTGTGGCAATGCTCTTCAATCACCTTCTCACGGGCCGCGCGCAGATATTCTCCGACGTGCGCACCTACTGGAGCCCTGAGGCCGTGAAGCGTGTCACTGGCAAAGAGCTCACCGGACGTGCAGCCGGCGGCATCATCCACCTCATCAACTCTGGCGCGACCACACTCGACGGATCGGGCGCCGCTACCGACACTGAGGGCAACCCCGTGATGAAACACTTCTGGGAGCTGACCGACGAGGACATGGACGCTTGCCTCAAGGCCACAACGTGGTATCCTGCCAACCGCGACTACTTCCGCGGAGGCGGCTTCTCATCTAACTTCCTCACAAAGGGCGGCATGCCCGTCACCATGGTACGCCTCAACCTTGTCAAGGGTCTCGGTCCAGTGCTGCAGCTGGCTGAGGGATGGACCGTTGACATCGACCCGGAGATACACGCCGTCCTCAACAAGCGCACCGACCCGACATGGCCTACCACATGGTTCGTGCCACGCCTCTGCGACAAGGCTCCGTTCAAGGATGTCTACTCGGTGATGAACAGCTGGGGAGCAAACCACGGCGCAATCTCTTACGGACACATCGGCGCCGACCTCATCACGCTCTGCTCTATTCTGCGCATACCCGTGTGCATGCACAACGTGGAGGAAGACCGCATCTTCCGTCCCGCAGCATGGAACGCCTTCGGCATGGACAAGGAGGGCGCCGACTACCGCGCTTGCAAGAACTACGGCCCCATCTACAAGTAATCGTCAACACCTTATAAAGGAACACACCCAATAACACCAAGCCGGCACGGCAGCAATACCGTGCCGGCTTCTGAAAACCCATCTACCGACAATGATTCAAGACTATCAAATACAGGAATTCCTGCGTCAAGCCCACCGCGTGGGCGACTCCAAGCTTACTCTCTGCTCCAGCGGCAACATCTCATGGCGTATCGGCGACGAGGCTCTCGTCTCCGGCACGGGGTCATGGGTGCCGACGCTGCCAAAGGAGAAGGTATCCATATGCCGCGTTGCCGATGGCGAGGTGCTCAACGGCGTGAAGCCTTCCATGGAGAGCGGCTTCCATCTCGGCGTGCTGCGCGAGCGTCCCGACTGCGACGTGGTGCTCCACTTCCAGTCGAAATACGCCACAGTGGTGTCGTGCATGGCGGAGACGCCCAAGGACTTCAACGTGACTGCGGAGATACCGTGCCACGTGGGTCGCGAGATACCCGTCATCCCCTACTTCCGTCCCGGCTCGCCAGAGCTTGCCGAGGCCGTGAAGAGCGCGTTGAAAGACCACGACTCTGCCCTCATGCTCAAGCACGGACAGGTGGTTTGCGGAAAGACGTTCGACGAGGTCTTCGAGCGCGCCACGTTCTTCGAGATGGCATGCCGCATCATAGTGCTCAGCGGAGGCAAGTACAACACGCTCACCAATGAGGAGATCGACGACCTCGAAGCCTACATCCTTGGAAAGAAATGACCTACTTAGCAATCGACTTCGGCGGTGGCTCCGGCCGCGTCATCGCCGGAACCATAACATCTGAGGGGGCGCGCAAGCAGCTCACCATGCAACTGATACACCGCTTCCACAACCGCCAGGTGCGGTTGGGCGAGCACGTGTATTGGGATTTCCCAGCACTCTTCGAGGACATGAAGACCGGCATGCGCAAGGCGGCACACCTGGGACTTCACGTCGACGGCATCGCCGTGGACACGTGGGGCGTCGACTTCGGGCTTATCGACAGCCAGGGCAACCTCATCGGCAATCCGGTGTGCTATCGCGACGCGCGCACACACGGTATGGCCGACGAGTTCTTCGCCGATGCCGACCGCACCGCCCACTATGCCGTCAACGGCACGCAGGTGATGGAGATAAACACGCTATTCCAGCTGCTGAGCATGAAAAAAGCCGACTCGCCGCAACTGCGGATAGCCGACAAACTGCTCTTCACGCCCGACCTTTTCTCTTATTTCCTCACGGGCGAGGCCAACACCGAATACACGATAGCCTCGACATCTGAGCTCCTCAACGCCACCACACGCTCGTGGGACTGGCCACTAATAGACCAGCTTGGGTTGCCACGCCACCTTTTCTGCCCCATCGTCATGCCTGGCACCGTGCGCGGACGATTGCGCCCCGACATTGCCGAGGAGACGGGGTTGGGCCAGGTCGACGTGATAGCCGTGGGCTCACACGACACGGCAAGCGCCGTGGCAGCCGTGCCCGCAAAGGCCGACGAGACGCCCGTGGCGTTCATCAGCTCGGGCACGTGGTCGCTGCTCGGCGTGGAGATCGACAAGCCAATACTCACCGAGGAGGCACGACGAGCCGACTTCACCAACGAGGGCGGCATCGGCGGCAAGATAACATTCCTGCAGAATATCACCGGTCTGTGGTTCCTGCAACGTCTGATGGCGGAATGGCGCGACGAGGGCGATGAGCAACAATACGACCCTCTGCTTGCCGCGGCTGCGAAGTCCGCGATAAAGTCTGTGATTCCCGTCGACGCGCCGGAGTTTCAGAACCCCAAGTCGATGCAACAGGCCATACAAGACCACTGCCGCGCCCACGGCATGGAGATCCCTCAAACCAAGGGCGACATCACTCGCGTGGTGCTCCAGTCGCTCGCCGCTAAATACGCAGAGGCAACGGCTGCGCTCAACGCCATGCTGCCTTCACCGATAAAGAAGCTCCACATCATCGGAGGCGGGTCGCAAAACAAGCTTCTCAACCGGCTCACCCAAGAGGCGCTTGGCATACCCGTGGAGGCTGGACCCGTAGAGGCCACGGCAATAGGCAACATTCTCACACAGGCGCTCGCCAAGGGCGAGGTGGCCAGCATCAACGAGATGAGAGGTGTCACCGTAAACTAAAAACCGAACCACTAAAATGAAGCAATCTATCTTATCCAAGGACGGCGTGAGCTATCTCGTGCCGTTCGTGCTAATAACGTCGTGCTTTGCCCTTTGGGGCTTCGCCAACGACATCACCAACCCCATGGTCAAGGCTTTCTCCAAGATATTCCGCATGTCGGCGACCGACGGCGCCTTGGTGCAGGTCGCCTTCTATGGCGGCTATTTCGCCATGGCGTTCCCCGCCGCCATGTTCATTCGCCGATTCAGCTACAAGGCGGGCGTGCTCGTGGGCCTTGGCCTGTACGCCTTTGGCGCGCTGATGTTCTATCCCGCCAAGACCACGGGCGAGTATTATCCCTTCCTCATTGCCTATTTCATCCTGACTTGCGGCCTCTCGTTCCTTGAGACGTCGAGCAACCCCTACATCCTGTCGATGGGAACGGAGGAGACCGCCACACGAAGGCTCAACCTCGCCCAGTCGTTCAACCCCATGGGATCGCTGCTTGGCATGTACGTGGCGATGAACTTCATCCAGGCCAAGCTCAACCCGCTCGACACCGCCTCGCGCGCCAACCTCACGCCAGCGGAGTTTGAGGCCATCAAGGAGTACGACCTCTCGGTCCTCATAGCCCCATACCTCGCCATTGGCCTGGTGATAGCCGCCATGTTCCTGCTCATCCTCTTCTGGCGAATGCCCAAGAATGGCGACAAGAACCACAACATCAACTTCATTCCTACCTTGCGTCGCATCTTCTCCATGCCCCACTACCGCGAGGGCGTGATAACGCAGTTCTTCTACGTGGGCGTGCAGATCATGTGCTGGACGTTCATCATCCAGTATGGCACGCGCGTGCTCATGGCAGACGGCATGGCAGAGCAAGCCGCAGAGGTGATGTCGCAGAAATACAACATCGTGGCAATGGTCATCTTCTGTTGCTCGCGCTTCATCTGCACGTTCCTCCTGCGCTTTGTCAACACTGGCAGGCTGCTCATGCTGCTCGCCATTGCCGGCGGCTTGCTCGTTGTGGGCGTCATCTTCTTGCAGAACATCTACGGACTCTATTGCCTCGTGGGCGTGAGCGCCTGCATGTCGCTCATGTTCCCGACCATCTACGGCATAGCTCTCACGGGGCTTGGCGACGATGCCAAGTTCGGCGCGGCAGGTCTCATCATGGCGATCCTCGGCGGCAGCGTACTGCCCCCGCTCCAGGCTTCGATCATCGACAAGGGCGAGCTCTTTGGCATGCCCGCCGTCAACGTGTCGTTCATCCTGCCTTTCATCTGCTTCGTGGTGATTGCCATCTATGGCCAGCGCACCTTCTTGCGCAGCAAGGGCCGCCTAAGGTAAAGGCTACAAACGGTCCGTGTGGATGAAATGCAGCGACTGGTTTAGCGTTACACATTCATCCCACGGACTCAACTTGCCACGCCGCAAGCGGATGCGCGGAACCAAGCCCGTGAAAGAAGCTCGCACACGAATCGGCATCTGCCCTAATATTTCAGCGTGCGACGCCCGTGCTGCCTCAAGTAGCTGATGAGCATCTCGGGGCGGTCGGTCTGTATCATGGTGGCGTGGTGGTCGAGCACCCAGCCCCAGTGCTTGTCCAAGCCCTCGGTGAGCGCGTTCTCGTCGTCGTGGCCAGCGCAGAGAGTGTCCCACAGGGTGTTGATCCACACGCGCGAGCCCGACTTGCGCACGAGGTTCACGAAGTCGGGGTCGAGTTGCTGCTCGGTGCGGAAGCACATCTCGAAAGCCACGGGACGCATCTTCTTGGCGAACTCCACTCCACGCGCCACGGCAGCGGAGTCTGTCATGTCCACGATGGGCATGTAGAGCATCCCCTTGCTGTCGCCATAGTCGGCCTTCACGCGGTCGAGCGCGTATTTGCCTTTAATTATGACCTGCTTCTCGGTGCCGGTGCGCTGAATCACGGGCAGGATCTCGCGAATGTAGTCGCCGCCCTTGTCGATGTTGACGAGCACGCGGCCACGGCAAGCCAACAGCGCCTCCTCAAGGGTAGGTATGGCTCGACGGCTCTTGATGCCGTTGCCGCTGCGCAGGCGGAACTTCCTTATCTGTTCGAGCGTGAGGTCGGCAATGCGTCCCTTGCCCGTGGACGTGCGGTTGAGGGTGGGGTCGTGCATCAGCACGAACTCGCCGTCGGCGGTGCGCTGGATGTCGATCTCAACCATGTCCACGCCCATGCGTATGGCGTTCTCAATGGCCTGGATGGAGTTCTCGGGCGCGCCACGCCAGTCGGCACGGTGGGCGATGACAAAAACATAGTCGGACTTGGGATTGTGGAGGCAAGCCAACAGCGAGTCGACGTGGCTGGAGGCTTGCATGGCAAGCGCGGCAAACAACAACGCGGCGCTCAGCATGGTTTTCTTGATCAACGTTTTCATATATCGTACACTATTTTGGGCAGGTGAGGTTCTCGACTTTCAACGGTGGGTTTAGGCACGGTTGGAAATGGGAATAATTAACTAAATCATCATTCGTTTGCAAAAATAGTGACACTATTTAAATAATGACGGGAGCAGAAGGTTAAACAAACTTAATGTAAACGTTTCGATTCGGTTTCGCAATAATGTTGAAACATTGGCATGCGAATTACCCAAAAGCAAGGTTTGGTCATTGGGATAAGTATCAGATAAGGCAAGGGGCGATAAGGGTGACAAGAACAACGCGGGGGCAAGAAGGTTGAAATCTTCTTGCCCCCGTGCCGTGTGTTATGATCATGTCGGGAACGACAGCCTCCGTGTTGGCTCGCGCTGGGAAATCGTCGCGCGAGATTGCCTGTCGCCTTTGCGCCGCAAAGGCGTTGGCTCTACGCCGCAATCGCAATGGCTTTGCGGCGCGATCGCGGCACCCTTACGCCGCAATCGCAAAACGACTGGATGCGCCTCGCAGAAGGGTAACAGGACGCGCACTAGTCAACATGAAGCGGACGCTGCTCCCGCCATGACGTCGGGCTTAGTTGGCTTTCTTCATTGAGTAACCTACTACAACCTTGTTGGTGTAGAGGCCGCCATCGGCAGACATGACGCCGTCTTCGCTTGACGTGGACAATGTCAGAGTGGTCTCAACAGCTGAGCTGCCGGCGATGCTTGACTTCACGTCGAATGACTTTACCTTCTCCTCGATGGTTCCACCTTCCGTGTCAGTGGCATTGAACACGCTGAGGACTGAAGAAGAGATCTTCACGTTCCTGTTGAGCAGGAATCCGAAGAACAAATCCTCCTTCTGAGTGATCCAAGAGAATGAGTTGAGCAGATAGACAGGCTCCACGGTTGCAGGGTAAGCCTTGAGGCTGTTCTCTGAATCCGTGCCAAAGTCAATGCCAAAGTTATATGTCTGCAGGTTATTGTCGGCATAAGTTGCTGTCAGCACTTCGCTCTTGTCAGAAGAGGTAATGCTCACGAGATAGCCGTCAGCATCGTATTTCCAGGTGTAGGTCACCTCATCACCATACATGCCATACGAGGTGCAGCTCACAATGCGCTTGTTGTCGTCGAGCGTGTATGTATAAGTATCCCCTGTGAACTGGCCCGTGAACGAGACGGTGTTGCCAGAGTATGTGAAGTCCCACTCAAGCATGCTTGAGTTGGTTTTCACAGCCTGAAGGGCATAGTCCTTGTCGTATTGCATTTCAAGTTTCATGACACCACCTTCAATTCCAAGCATGCTTGCATACATATCAAGGAAGGCATTGTCGGAAATGGTGATGCTGGTGATGACGCGCTGCAGATAGGTGTAGGTCGAGCCGATCTTCCAGACGCTATTGCCACGACGGAGGAAAACGTCCATGTCGCCTTCGAGTGAAGTCAGGGTGCTCACCTCCACACCGCCGTCCACGACCTTCGCGTCGAGATACAATACTTCCTCGGTGTTGCCCACCTCTCTGATGCCAATCTGGTCGCCGTCGGCAAAGCCGACGCCAGTGATGGTCACATTAGCCGCGAGAGGCATCTGGCTTGGAACAGAGACAGCAGACACGGGGCTGTCGGCGGCGAGAAGCGTCATGGTGCCTACTTTCCAGCTCTTGTTGCCGTCCGTCACGCTGAACGATACGGTCTTGCCCTCCTCGGCAGTGTAGGGCACGGTGAATGTCACGCCAGAAGAGGAGACCTTCACGTCGGTCAGTTCCACGGGTATCGCATCTTCATCAGCGTAAGCAAGGCTGAATTTCTGGGTCGACGTGAACCCCTTGCCTTGCACGGTAACCTCAGAGCCGATCTTTGCCGATGCTGGCACCACCACACTCGACACAGGGCACTTGTCCTGATCATTGTCGGATGAACATGCCGAGAATGTGACAAATGCACAAAGCATCAGCAACATTGAAAACACTTTCTTCATAATGATTTGTTTTAGAATGAATGATTAAATATGATTATTACTCTCTCTTCTTATCTCACAGCCCACGCTGGGCATTCAATATCTTCTCGGTGTCGTCGCTCGACGGGCGCGTCATGTCTGGATTGACGATGCGGCCATTGGGGTCGAGGAGGATGAAGCGCGGTATGCCGCTTATGCGGTAGTCGGCCTGGAACTTGGAGCCACGGCCTATGTATAGCTGCGTGCCGCAGAGCTCACCGCTCTTCACCCTTGCCTCCCACTTTGCCTTGTCGGAGTCGATAGACAGGCCCACGAAGACGATGTTGCGCCCGCGAAACTTCTCCTCAAGCTTCTTCAGGAAAGGCAGTTCCTTCTGGCACGGGCCACACCACGTTGCCCACATGTCGATATAGACGTACTTGCCGCGGAAGTCGCGCAGCGTCATCTGCTTGCCGTTCACGTCCTCGCCCTTGAAGTCGGGCGACGGCTTGCCCACGGCTGCCTTGTCCCACTTGGCGCAAGCCTGCTTGAAGAGGGCATTGAGGCTTGGCGAGGTGACGTAGGTGTAGTATATGTTCTGCAAGTCGGCTATGTTGTCGGTGCCATTGCCTTCCACATAGGTGAACGCCAGATGGTGGATGAGCGACTCGCGCACCTTGTCGTTTTCGAAGTGCTCGCCCATGTAGTTCATCTCCGCCAACACCTTGGGATAATACTGGCGTATGTCCTTGCCCGCCTCGTCGAGCACGTGCGACGTCTCTATCATGTAGTTGCGATATTCGTCGATGTCGGCAAGGTCGGCATCCTCTTTCACATAGTCGCGCAACGTGGCATAATAGTCATCGCCGAGCGCCATCGTGGTGTCGCGCGTGAGGTAGAGGTGGCTAATGGGATACATCAGGAAGGCATTGGCATAGAAATAGGTTATCCTGCCCTCCTCCATCTTCAGGAACTTGTCGGTGGCTGCGAACTTCCTCACCTTGAGCAGGCGCTTCATGGCTGCCGCCTTGTCGGTGACGGCCTTCTTGAACTGCGCCCACGGCAGGGCATAGCTCTCGTCGGGCAGGTTGGTCAAGTTTATCTTGCCGAGATAGTCTGCCGCCTTCTCGTCGCCGCCTTTCACCGCGAAGGTGTTGTCGAAGTCGTTGGCGTCGAAGGATATTGCCATGTCGTCGCCACGCTGGAGATAGATGTCACGGTTCTTCTCCCCGTAGAACACCTTGGCATAGAGCGCGTCCATGTCGTCGAGCCGCACGGTGGCCTTGCCGCCGGATAGCGCAAACTCGTTGACGCTCTGGTGGTATACCAGCACCACCTTGTCGAGCACCGCGTTGCTTATGTCAAACCTTATGGTGATGGCTTCGGCCGCGCTCATTCTGACCGTGGCAAGCAGCCAAAGCAGCAATATCGTTGTCTTGGTTCTCATCTTTATATATAGAGTGTGGGGTTATATATAGTTATGTTGTCAGTTTGAGCGCTCCCTGTATGTGGCATCCACTATCTTCGCGAAGCCCGTATGTACGGTGGGGTTGACCGAAGTGAAGTCGCCCTCGCTCGACATGCCGTCGTAGAGGCGCAGCGTGCCAACGCCATTCTTCTCCGAAGCCACCACGAGGTCGTAGTCGTGGTTGCTCGTGCTGCCCTGGTATAGGTTGAACTTCATCACCGTGATGCTCTCGCCCGTGAGGGTGAACTGCTTCTCTGCCTGGAGCGGAGTCTCGGAGAGGTTCACGCGATAGACCGTGCCGCCGACGGCGTAATACATGTAGTTGCGCAGCGAGCTGAACGCGAAGTGTGAAGCCTTGCTTATGTCCTTGCAGTCGCTCAGGTCGCCATAATAAGCCTTGCCCAGCACGTAGCTGCAGTCGGCATAGGTCAGCATGTCGCCGAGTTGTATGCCGTAGAGATAATACTTGCTGCCGTCGCGCAACACCGTGTAGGTGATGCCCATCTTTGAGTTTCCCGGGTCATACTTGGTGTTCTCCATGTAGACGAAGTCCAATCCCACCGGGTAATCCTTGAAAGCCGTGCCTGTCACCATGTCGCTGCCCTTGTAACCCGTGGCTATCTCCTCCATCTCCGCCATGGTGTGATAGTTGTTGTCGGAAAGCGACAACGCCACGAGGAACGGACAGCAAGCCATGAAACACTTGTTGGTGTCGTCGTAGACCAGGTAGACCGAGGCGTAGGACGTGGCACCCACATTGGCGCCGACATAGGGCGCGAGCACTGGTTGCTTGTTCACTGCCGCGAAGAGTCCCTGGATGCCCATGTTAGACGCCGTGTACATGATGCCACCGCTAACCAAGGCTCGCATCATGCCGCTCTTGTCGCACACCATGCCGCGCGGACGCAAGTCGAGCGACTTCGCCACCTCATATTTGAAGGCAAAGTCCTTCTGCCACGCAAAGTTGTTGTTGGACAATCGGGTGGCACCGTCGGCGGTGAAGAGGTAAAACGGCGAGCCGCTATACCCGTTCTTCGGCGCATATTGTATGGCATAGGGATGGTCGAGCTTGTCCATGCCCTTGGCTGCCAGCACGTCTTGATAGGTCTTGCCCGTGACGGCGGAGATGATGTCGAGGCGTGTCGCGCCATCAACATCACACAGCACCATCCATCCTTCCGACGAAGAGTCGCTCACGGTGAGGGTGTAACTCTTGCGCCAGAACAAGCCGCTCTGCTTGTCGGTAGCCGTGAAATAAAGCGTGTAGGTGCCGGCATCGAGTGTCACCTCCGTATGCAGGTGTTTGTCCTTGCCGATGACCGTCTCCTCATGGTCGCCCGAGTTGTTGATGACCTTCCACTCGTAGGAGTAGGCGTCGAGGTCGGTGACGTTGTCGCCCATCGACGGGTCGAGGTCGAGCACGTCGTGGATAAGCACCGAGTTGGCCTCCGGCACGCCCGTGATGTTCGGCTCGTTGAGGGTGTGGTAGTCATAGTTGCCCTTGTCTGGCGAGCATGCCGCGAAGGCGAGTGTCAACGCGAAAGCCACTGCCCATGTTATGTGTTGTCTCATCGTTGTGTGCGTTTTCATACCACGTTTGTTTAGTTATCGGCAAACAAGAGCGCGTTGCCTTGCGCATCAAAGGCGTCCTTGTCGTAGGCCAAGCCCTGGCTTCTCAGGTTCTCTTGCTGGAGCACGTAGGTCTGCATCTCGGCGCTGATATACGACTGCATGGCAAGCGTCATCTTGGAATCGTCGTTGAAATCGGCTGGATCAAGGTCGAGAACCCTGCATGCCAACTCAAACTTCTGCTGGGTGAATGCGCCGAGCAGCCCTTTCTCCCACGCCTTTGGGGCAGTGGTGAACTGGTCGGAGAACACTATGCCATACTGCAAGGTCGTGACCACGTCACCGTTGGATGTCGTCTCTTGCGTCACCGGCAAGGTGAAGTTTGCATTGGGCTGGAGCGTGAACTTGAGGTGCTTCTTTTGCGTCTTTAGCGCCGCCGTGCGCTTCAATGTCACCGTATACAGATACGTGGTCTCGCCCGCGGGCATCTCCGCCTTGGCGGGCAACACGTAGTCGACGCCCTCTTGGGCATCGCTGGAACTGACAGTGAGGGCGATCTCCCGCGCTTGCTCGGAAGGGCGTCCCACCAGCTGAATCTGGACGTCCACATGCATCTCGTCGCCCTTTTGGTAGACGAAGGTCACGTCGGTGGAGTCTTGCAGGATATTGGTGTTGGTGCGATTGTTGAAGTACACGCCGTTTATGTCGTCGAAAACGTCGGGGTTTCGCTCGCCGCACGCGCCGAGCCCCACCACGGTCATCAACCCTATCAGGAGGGCATTTATCTTATATCTTGTCTTGTTCATGTCCTTTTCCTTTATCCATGTCACCTGTTTTCCGTCTCCGAGTCGGGCAGAGGCACCACGAACACGAGGTCGCTCGCCTTGGTGTTCTTGCTGGAAGACGCCGAGGTTATGATGTCGCAGTTGAGTCGCTTATACAGATAGAAGAGTTGCCCCTCGCCATAAAGCTCGCGGATATACTCATATTTCAGCAAGTCTGGCGTAAGCTTTTGCAGGCTGGTCACGCCACGATTGCTGCGAAGCACGTTCACATATTGCAGCCCTGCCGCGAGGTTGTCGCTCTGGCTCTCTGCCGCAATGAGGAACATCTCGCCAAGGCGGAGCATTGGAATCATGGTGTTTTGTATGCTGCCTGTCGCCACCATGTCGCTGTATTTATAGAAGTATCGGTTGCTGCCCGTGGCTATCCAGTCGGCACGATAGCGATAGTCGTCTTGGTAGCCGCCTGTCGTAGTGGCTCCGCCATATATGAGGTTTGTCATGAGGCTGTTGTCCATGCGGAACACAAAGTTGGGCAAGCGCGACGGGTCATAATAGTTCTTGAAGAGGTTGCCGCGGCTGGTGTTGGTCAGCGCAAATATAACCTCTGAGGAGAATATGCGGTCGGGGTCGGCGGGCGATCCCACCACCAGGTTCTTGTCCACAAAGGGGAAGATGCCACTGTCGACGGTCTTTATCACGTCCGTGGCATACTTGAAGGCGTTGGCCTTGTCGCCTGTGTAGAGATACGCCCTTGCGAGCAGGGCCTCCACGGCGTAGTAGTTGAGACGCAAGGCACGGTAGCGCAGGAAGTTGCTTGTGCCGTCGGCGGAGCCGCTCATCATCGTGCCGTCGGTCTTCACAGGGTCGTTGGCAAGCAGCACGCGAGCCTCCTCAAGGTCGGTTGTCACCTTATCTGCCACCTCCTTGGCGGTGAGTATCGCCTCGGGAGTGTTGCCCACCTTGGTGTAATAAGGTATGGCGGACTTGCCGCTGTCCTTGGAATAGACGGGGCCGAAGAGGCGCAACATGTCGAAATGCAGCATGGCTCGCAGTGCGAGCGCCTCGCCCTTGATGATGTAGTAGTTGCCAGCGGTGAATATGTTCTCGTTGGCATCTATCGACTCCAGTATCTTATTGCAGTTCAAGATGAGCGCATACGCCTTGTTCCACGTCTGGTCGAGTCGGTCGCGCCAATACTCGGTGCCATATTGGTACGACGCCAAGTCCTTGTAGTTGCCCCAGACACTGTTGTCGGAGCCGATGGCATAGGCGCCGCCCATCACCTCTATCATCTCCACCGAAAGGCTTTTGCCATAGAGGGCGTCGGTGTTGAGGTCGATGTATATGCCGTTGAGCATCTTCTCGTAGCCTTCCTCTGTCTTCAGCAGCTCGTCCTCGGACATCTTGTCGTAAGGCTTCACCTCCAGCCAGTTGTCGCACGAGGTGAGTAGCGCGCAGAGGGCGAGGGCCGCCGTGTATATTATCTTTTTCATGGTGTTGCAGTGTTTATTTTAATGCCGCGCGTTTAGAACGTGGCGCCTATCGAGAATGAGACGGTGCGGGCGAAGGGGTAATCGATGCCTCGCTCCGCCTTCACCGTAGACCAGCGGAAGAGGTCGTTCATGTTGGCTTGCACCGACAGGGCTTGCATGCCGAGCTTGCGGGCGATATTGAGCGGGAACTCATAGCCTATGCTCACCGACTCGCACGTGAGCGTGTTCTCATCCATGACGAAGCGCGACGACTTGTCGGTCTTCTGCACCATGGATATTCCCTTGAACCGTGCGTTGCGGTTGTTCAGGCTCCAGCGGTCGTAGAGGGCGCGTCGGTCCTGGTTGTTGTACACGTCTGCGGTGCTGATGTTCTCCACCTTGTCGAACAGTGAGCTGTTGAACAACTGGCCGCCATACTGGTAGCGGAAGTAGCAATTGAAGGAGAATCCCTTATAGTAGAACGTGGTGCCAAGCAGGCCTTCGACATCAGGCTCGGTGTCGCCGCAGACCACCTCGTCGGAAGTGTCGTAGGAGAACGAGTAGGTGCCGTCCTTCTTGATGAAGAGCTCCTTGCCCGTGGCTGGGTCTATGCCCGCGGAGCGCACTGCCCAAATGGCAGTGGGACTGCCGCCGTCGTAATAGCGTGTGGTGCTATGGAGCGCGGCCTTTCCGCTCTCGTTGAGCGCGCTGAAGGCGTTGCCGATGTCGGCATACTTCGACCTGGAGTGGGTCGCGCTAAGCGATATGTTCCAGTTGACGCGCTGCTCGGGCATGTAGATCGGCGAGAACTTGATGGTTGCCTCCCATCCATTTGTCTTCTGCTTGCCGGCATTCAGCGCCTCGCTCGTCACGCCCATGGAGCCTGGCGTGGTGATGATTGCGAGCAGCGGGTCGGTGTTCTTGATGTAGTAGTCGAGCGTCACGTTCAGGCGGTTGCCCAATGTGGTGATGTCGGCGCCGACGTTGTAGTTGATGGTCTCCTGCCACGCCAAGTCCTTGTTGCCCAATGCGTTCACGATGACGCCCGTGCCAAACACGTTGGTCATCAGACTATTGAACACGTATGTGGTGTAAGCCTGATAGGCAGAGAAGTTTTGGTTGCCCGGGTTACCCACCGAGGCGCGCAGCTTCAGCATCTGGAACATGCCGTTGTCCTGCATCCAAGACTCGTTGTGGATGTTCCAGCCCAAGCCCACCGACCACGTGGTGCGGAAGCGGTTGTCGGTTCCGAACATCGACGCGCCGTCGTTGCGCAGGTTGAAGTCGAGCAAATAGCGGTTGTCGTAGGCATAGCCGCCATTGAGGTAGAAGCTGGAGGCGTGCTTTATGCTCTCGCTATAGCTTGGCTTGCCGCCGCTGGGATAGTTGTTGGCAAACGAGGGAGCGGAGAACTGGTCATCGGTGAAGCCCGTGGCTGAGTAGCCGTTGGTCTTGCTCGTGGTGTTGCTGAAGTTGAAGCCCAGCACGGCGTTCACCTGGTGTTTCTCGGCTATCAGCTTGCCAAAGGTTGCCGACACGTCGCCCTCGTAGTAAAGATACTTCTGCAGGCTGTGGGTGAACAAGCCTTTCTGCGTGGCGTCCTTGTCGTCGAACTGCGTGTGCTCGGGCGATAGGCGCTCGTCTTGCGTGTCGTCGTACTTGGTGATGCCAAACTTGGCGCGGAAGCGCAAGTCGCGGGTGGCAAACCACTCGGCTATGAAGTTGTTGGTGAAACCGAAGCGCTGGCCCTTGTCGTAGTTGTTGAGATGCGCGTTCCAAAGCGGGTTCGACACGGGGCTGTCGTCCAGGTCTTCAGCCGGATAGTAGAGATACTTGTTTATCTTGCCGTCATCGCCATATTTCTTGTAGTAAGGGTTGGCTTGGGCATACTCGGAGAACGATACGGCAGGATCGTTGGTCTCAAGATAATCGATCGATAGCTTGTTGCTGAACTGGAACTTGCCGGTGCGGTATATCAAGTCGACGTTGCCTCCCAGCGTCTGGCGGTCGGAACCCTTCATCACACCGTTCACCTTGCCATAGTTCACGCCGATGCCATAGCGTATGTTGCCCTCACCGCCCTCGGCGTAGACGTTGTGCTTGTGGGTGAATCCGGTGCGCAGTGGCACGCTGAGCCAATAGGTGTCCACGCCCTGCTCAATGTCGCGCAGGCGCGAGTTGTAGAGGTCGTCGAGCTTCACTTGGTTGAACGGATTGCCCGTGTTGTCCTTGTAGACGCCTGCCAGCCGCTCAAACTCCAACTTCTCGCGCGAGTTCATCAGGTTGTAGTCGGAGAGGTCGGCGAAGTCGAGGCTGTAGTCGCCCTTGTAGGAAATCTGCAACCTGCCCTTGGCTGGCGCCTTCGTCTCGATCACCACCACGCCATTGGCAGCCTTAGAGCCATAGATGGCGGTGGAGGCGGCATCCTTGAGCAACGTCACTGAAGCCACGCGGTTCATGTTGAGGTTCATCACGGTCTCAAGCGTCGTCTCGAAGCCGTCGAGGATGAAGAGCGGCTGGTTGGGGTCGGAGCCATACTCCTCTTTCAGTCCTGCCACGCTCGACTTGCCACGTATCTCCACGTCGGGCATCTTGTTTGGGTTAGAGCCCGCGAGGTTGTTGTCCATTATCTTGAACGAGGGATCCAGGGTTTTCAAGCTCTGTAGCACGTTTTGCGCGCCCACGCTCTTCAGCTCGTCGCCGTTGAAGGTGGTCGACGATCCGGTGAAGCTCTCCTTCTTGCGGCGATACACGCCCGTCACCACCACGTCCTTGATGTCGGTGGCCTCAGGCTTCATCAGTATGTGGGAGAAGGCGGAGAGGTTGCCGCCCGTGTAGCGGATGACCAGCTTCTTGTAACCGATAAACGACAGCACGATGTTGCACTCCTTGCCGACCGGCAGCGAGAAATGTCCGTCGACGTCGGTCGTCACGGCATTGGTGGTGCCCTCGATTGCCACCGTGACGCCTATCATCGGCTCATTGTCGGCACTATCGAAGACCTTGCCCTCCACAACGCCTTGCCTTGCGGATATTCCGGCTTGCGGTGTCGCGCTTCCAGCCGTGCCCTGCGCGTTGGCGGAGACGAAAAAAGGCGAAGCGAGACAACACCCTAACAAAAACAAACGGCAAGCATTTGGGGTCTGTTTCTTATTCTGCATACAACCACTAACTATTTGAGATTCCCTAAATGTGAAACGTTTACACACATCTATTATATAATATTGTGCAAAGGTAGGCATTTTTCACGTATTATCCCGCTTTTTCATCGCCTTATCACGGAAAAGGCGTTCGGCTTCGCGCCGCAAAGGCAATGCGATTGCGCTGAAAACGCATCGGCTTCGCGGCGCAAGGGCAATGCCTTTGCGCCGTGAAGCCGATGCCACGTTTCTTGAATGTTCAGATCCTACTCGAAGTCTGCCTGCTGCTTCTCCACTTCCTTCAGTCCCGCCTGGTTGCTCTCGGCATTGACATTGCCCTGCAAGCCAACGAGTTGGGCGTTGGCGGAGATGGCCTCAACCTCCTTGGAGTCAGCCACGAGCGGGTATTCCGCCGGCACGCTCTCGATGTCGACAAAGCCATCTATCGGTTGTGCCTTGCCTTGCCAAACCACCGATGCCTTGACCCTTATCTTGCCGGGCTTGGTGGTGCTCTGCACGAGCACGGGAGCCGTGCCCCACTTCACCTCCACGGGGTTGGAGAACGACTCGTCGCCTCCCACAAGCCGTCCCTCGCCCTCGACGGTGAAAAGTATGTGCTCGTTGTTCAGCCGCTTTATGGTGCCACGGTCGTCAACGACAGCCGCCACGACGGTCACCATGTCGGATCCGTCGGCATGGAGCGCCGTGCCACAGTTGTCGACAAAGAGCTTGATGCGGCTCGGCCTCCTCGCTGGCATCACCTTGTGGGTGGCAACCAGCTTGCCGTCTACATATCCCTCGGCGAGGAGGTAAGAGTCGGTCTGCCTCTTCAGGCGCGAAAGCTCCTTGTCGTCCATGACGTGAAACACGTCCTTGAACGTGATGACGGGCGACGGCATGCCCACCGCGCAGTTGGGCTTGGCATAGGAATAGCTTTTACCTTCCTTGCAATAGGTGAGCCGCACGGAGTCGCAATTGCTGTAGACCGTGACGTCGGCAGGCGAGAACGGCGTCATGGCGTTGGCGATGTATATCATCGGGCCATTGTCGGCAATGAGCGCGGGGTTGGCCTTATTGGGACGCTGCGCCATGAACATGTAATAAGAATACTTTGGCTGGCGGAAGTTGTCCATTATTCCGCCATAGAATGGGTCGGGATGGTAGCCACGTTGATGGTCGAACGAATGCCAGAGGCAACCGCCGACGTGCTGGCGCGTGGTGCGATACAAGGCGTCGTAGCAGGTGTAGTCGTAGTCGGGCTTGGCGTAACCCTTGGCCTGCACCAGCATGGGGTACTCGCCCCACGAGCGGCTGGCTCGGCTCGGCGAGTTGTGGGAGTTCCAGTCGTCCACGTTGTCGCCCCACTCCCTCGTGAAGTAAGTCTTCTTCGGATCCAACGCTTTCGCGGCATAATCAGGGTCGCCCGTCAGTGGGTGAGTGAACTGCACGTCGTAATATTCGCTGCCCTTGGCTGTGACGTCGCAAGCGGCATAGCAGTAAGGATACGGGTATTCCTCGTGCACGATGTCCTTCACTTTCTTGGCGAACGTGTCGGGATACCACGTCTCGTTGAGTATCGGTTCCCATAGCCATACGCTGGGACGGTTGCGGTCGCGCCTGACGATGTTTCTTATGTCGCTATAGACATACTCAGCGAAGCTCGGCTCAGGGTTCCAGAATTGCCACCCTGGGGTGTTCTCTATGACGAACAACCCCAGCTCGTCGCACGCGTCCATGAAGGCGGGGTCTTGCGGATAATGGGCGTTGCGGATGACGCGCAGGCCAGCGTCTCTCAGCTTCTTGGCATCTCTCCAATGCAGGCTGTTGGGCAGGGCGTTGCCTATGGTGGCGAAGTCTTGGTGGCGATTGGCGCCTATCAACGGGACGGGATAGGGCTTGCCGTTGAGCCAGAAGCCATCCTTGCCCTTGAACTCTATGCTGCGGATGCCAATCCTGACATAATATCCATCCACCGTGTGCCGCTTGGCATCCTTCAGGTAGACGTGGAGGCGGTAGAGGTAGGGGCTGTCGGGGCTCCAAAGGTTGACGTCGCGCAATCGGGCGCAGGCAGTCAGTTCCGCGGTGCCCTGCCTCAAGATACTCGCCTTCAAGCTCTTAGTCCACACTTGCTTGCCCGTGGCGTCGCTGATGACAAACTGCAACGAGCCGTTGAAGTCGGTGCCCTGAGTGTTCCGCAACATCGCCTTGAGGTTTATCTCGGAGAGTTTCTCTGAGACCTTGCCATAGGAGACGAACAATCCGCCGCCTGCCGTCTTGTCTTCCTCATTGGCATCGGTGATGAACACCTTGCCGGTCTTCACGAGCCAGCAGTCGCGGTAGATGCCGCCAGCATAGGTGAAGTCAAGCACGTCTTGCGCCTTGCCGGGAGGGTAGGAAGGGTCGTCGCTGTTGTCGGCCATGACCGTCACGACGTTGTCCTCGCCATAACGCAACGCGCCGGAGACATCCACTATCACGGGAAGGAAGCCACCGTAGTGCTCCTTCATCAGCTTGCCGTTGACCCAAACTTTCGACTTGCCCATGATGGCCTCGAAATAGAGCACCAGCCTTTGGCCTTTCCATGCGGCGTCGGCGGCGAAATGCTTCCTGTACCACACCTCGCCTTGATAGTTGACGCATCCGCTCGCCTCCATGGGCAGCTTCTCAATGCCGTCGGGCAGCGACGTGACCTTCCACGAGCGGTCGTCGAATGCCACCTGCTCGGCACCTTCCACGTGGCCCTTGTGGAACCTCCACGCCGGATTCATGGAATAAGCCTTCCTGCCAGTGCCATCGACCTCGAAAAAGCCCGCCGTGGAGAAGTGGGGCTGATAGCCTGCACGTGTTTGCAGGCTTATCAACCCGAGAAGTAACAATAGAAATATCTTTTTCATACGATTGCCTATCTTCGCTTGTTCATGTGGTTACCATCCCTCGCTTTGGGTGCAAAGGGAATTGGTCTCCACTTCCTTTGATGGTATGGGGTAATAGTAATACTTGTTGGTATCGCCCACCTTGCCTGTCTCCAACTGCTTGTATCTCACGTCGCTGCAAGTCTTTATGCGCTCGTCGAGCAAGCCCCAGCGACGCAGGTCGTAGAAGCGCTCACCCTCGACAAAGAACTCAATGGCGCGCTGATGCTCCAGATCCTTGAATATATCGGCTTGAGTCATTGCACCGCTATAGTCGTTAAGGTTGGCGCGTCGGCGAATCAGGTTGATATAAGACACGGCCTTTGCAAGGTCCTGCTTGGTGGGACTGAAGATATAGCACTCCGCCAACTGCAGCAATACCTCTGCATATCGGATTGCCCGCTCGTTGATGCACGACATGGGTGGGTCCGCTTCTTCCTCGGCAGTGTTCCAGTTTTGGTACTTCAATATCCAGGTGGTGTTCCACCTGTCTTGCGAGAACTTCTGGCGGAATGGCTTCAGGTAATAGGTGCAGCCAGGATAATCCCACGCCGCCGACACCCTCGCGCGGTAATCGTAGTTGCCGTCCTTGTCGAGCTCTTGCTTGAAGATGTCCATCATCTGCTTGCTTGGCGTCGCCTCATACCATCCTGCAGCCTCTGGCGCGGCATACTCCTTAGGCCTCGTGTTGGTTTGCGTGGAGTTGTTGTTCTCACCGTCGCCCCACAGGTCCGTGCCGCCCAGCTTGTCGATAAGCAACTCGAAGATGCTCTCCGCGTTGTTCTCATGAGAGTCGTCGAAGTTCCAGGCGAAGTCGTCTACCAGCTTATAGGTGTACGGTGCCTTTGTCAATGGTTCCAAGGCGTCGATGGCCTTGTCGTATTCTTTTTCGTAGAGATAGATTTTGCCTAAGGTGGCAATCGCCGCGCCTTTGGTCGGCTTGCCCACGACATCGTTCTTGACAGGCAGAATCGTGGCAGCCTCGGTCAGGTCGCTGATGGCCTGCGCCCACACGTCTTGCTGTGACGATTTGGCAAGCGGGAAGGTGGAAGGCGACTGCGATGCCGTAAGGCGGAGAGGCACGTCCTTGAACTCCTTTGCCAACTGGAACAGGTAGAAGCCACGGATAAACAGGCACTCACCCTTGGCCTTCGTGATGAAACTCTCGCTCAAGACATCCTTCTTCTCTTCCAGCTTCTGCATGATGGAGTTGGTTCGATACAAGGCGTTGTAGAACTGATAGAACATGCCTTGAACAAGGGAGTTGCCGGTGGAGTTGGTGAAGTTTTGCGCCTGGTAGACCTCACTGATGTCGTTTCGGAAGTCTACCTCGTCGGCACGCGCTATGCGCAGCATCACGCCGCGGGTGCCATAGTAGCCGCCATTGAGCGCGTTTTTCAGCGGCGTGTAGCAGGATGTCAGCGCCTGCTCAAAGTCGGACTCATCTTTCCAGAATGTGTCTTCGGTGGATTGGTTGGGGTTCACTTGGTCGAGCTTGCTGTCGCACGACGTGTTCACCAGGCACATGCTTCCCATCAAGCAACCAATTATGTATGTTCTTATATGTCTCATGGTATGTGTTGTATAAAAGATTAGAACGTAAGGTTTACTCCAAACATGAAGGTTCGGTTGGCGGGATAGATAAACTCGTCGAAGCCCCTCTGGTAAACATCCGACGCGTTCACGTCGGGGCTGTAGCCCGTATAGCCCGTGATGGTGAAGAGGTTGTCTACGCTCGCGTATACGCGTGCCTTCTGGAAGAAGCCCAGCAAGCACTTCTCAGGCAAGGTGTAGCCAAGCTGGACGGTCCTGAGCCTCAGGTAGTCGCCCTTCTCCAAGAAGCGGTCAGACTCTGAGCGTGCGTTCCGGTTGGGGTCGTTCCACACAAGGCGCGGCGTCTTTGCCGCATGGTTGGTCTCGGTCCAATGGTCCTTGACGGTGGTGAGATAGTTCGTGCCGCGGGTCACGTCCTCCAGCTCAAGCCTCGTGGCATTGTAGATCTTGTTGCCCACTACGCCTTGCAAGGTGAAGGAGAAGTCGAAGTTCTTGTAGTTGAAACTGCCGTTCAGGGAATACGTGAAGCTTGGGAACGGACTGCCACAATACACGCGGTCGTCATCGTTGATGGTGCCGTCGTTGTTGGTGTCCTTAAACTTTATGTCGCCAGGCTCGGCGCTTGGCTGGATGAGCTTGCCGTCTTTCTGGTAGCTGTTCACTTCCTCCTGGCTGTTGAAATAGCCGTCGCAAGGAATCAACCAGAAGCCGGCAATGGGATAGCCGGCAAGCGTCTTGGTGGTCCAAGTGCCGCCGTGGACCTGACCGCCAGTGATAAACTGCGACTCGGAGCCCATTGCCACCACCTTGTTCTTATTGAAAGAGCCTATGGCGTTGACGCTATACGAGAAGTCATTGTTGAGACGGTCGTTCCAGCCCAAGTTGAACTCAAAGCCCGTGTTCCTTATCTTACCGGCGTTTCTGACGGGGTCGTTGGCTCCGCCCGTCGAGATTGGGATTGGCACCGACAAGAGAATGTCTCTCGTGTTCTTGACATAATAGTCCATGGTCAGGCTTAGCCTACTGTTCAATGCCATGACATCGAGTCCGATGTTGGTCATTGACGTGGACTCCCACTTGATGTCAGGGTTGGCGAAATTCTTCGGGAACGCACCTTGAAGCAAGCCGCCATTGCCGTCGGGATAGTTGATGCCCGTGGTCACAGTTGAGGAATATTGGTAGTTGGATATCTCCTGATTGCCCAGCTCTCCATATCCGGCACGCAGCTTCAACTGGTCGAGCCATTTGGCTTTGTCCTTGATAAACTTCTCCTCGGCAATGTTCCAACCGACAGACACCGACGGGAAGTTGCCGAAGCGATGTCCCTTGGCAAACTTGGAGGAGCCGTCGCGACGCATGGTCATCGTGATGAGGTAGCGGTCTTGATAAGAATAGAATATGCGGCCCAGGATGGAGGTCAGCACCGAGCGATAGGTGTTGCCGGACGTTCCCATTCCGCTGGCAGCGGCATCCAGCTCGCGTATGCCGTTAGGCATTCCCTGTCCCCAACCGCTGAGATAGCGGTATTTGGTGTCTTGGTAGGAATAGCCAGCGAGAAGCGAGAGCTTATGAGCCCCGAACTGCCTGTCGAACGTGAGGAGATGCTCCATAAGCATGTTTCGGGTGCGGCTCTGCTGCTCTGTGTCTTGGGTGATGCCGTTCTTGTCGAGTCCGAAGTCGTAGAGTCCCAGATACTCGTTGTAGCGATAGAACTGGAAGTCGGGCGTGACGTTGAGCTTGTATTTCAAGCCTTTGAGAATCTCCACGATGAGATACACGTTGGCATACACCTTTACGTTGTCGCTGCGCCGACGCATCAGGTTGTCGTCGCACATGCCCAAGGGGTTGCGAAGGTTCACGACGTCGCCATAGAGTCCGCCATGTCCGCCCACCTGATTGTCGTCATATTTAGCCAATGTGGGCACGGAAAGCAAGGTGTGGCCAACCATGCCGCCGCGTATTCCGCTGAAGAGAGGCTTGTCCTTGTCGTATTCCAGGATGATGTTGGTGCCGAGGTTGACTATGCCTTTCTTGTAGTCGACCTTGCTCTGCATGGTATAGCGCTGGAAGTTTGTCCCTTTCAACACACCGTCCTGATTGGTGTAGCCAAAGCTGTTATAGTATGTGGTGTACTTGCCACCCCCTTGCACTGATAGGTTGTAGTTTTGCATCAGCGCCGGGTTAAACATAATGTCTTGCCAGTTGTTGTCTTCCTTGGATGCCAAGTCTTGCGCCATTTCGAGAGGCTTCAAGCCAGACGCGGCACGCGACTCAGTGGTTATGGCAGCCCAGTCGGAGGCATTGAGGAGGTCGAGATATTTGGCTGGCGTGTTGACGCCAATGTTTGCCGAGACGTTGACCGTGGGCACGCCCTCGGTGTTGGACCCGCTCTTTGTCGTGATGATTACGACGCCATTGGCGGCCCTTGAGCCATAGATGGCAGCCGACGACGCGTCTTTCAGCACGTCGATGCTTTGGATGTCGGAGGGATTGATGTGGTCGATGCTCGACATGTACATGCCGTCGACGATATACAAAGGCGAGGCATTGTTCAAGGTGCCGATGCCTCTCACCATTATGCGCGAGCCTGAGCCAGGCTGTCCGCCTTGCGACACGATGTCGACGCCGGCTATCTTTCCTTGGAGCGCCTGGCCTATGGTGGAGTTGCTCTGTGTGTTGAGCTTCGACACATCGACGTTTGCCACGGATCCCGTGAGGTCTGCCTTGCGCTGCGTGCCATAGCCAATGACCACCACCTCGTTGAGGATCTTGCGGTCTTCGCGGAGCGTCAGGTTAAGCTCTTGCTTGTGGCCGACGGCGACGTCTTGCGTGACGAATCCCACATACGAGACTTCCAACTGCGCGTCTGCCGGCACGGCGATGGAGAAGTTGCCGTCGAGGTCGGTAATGGTTCCCTCGGAACTGCCTTTCACTTTCACCGTGGCGCCTATGATAGGTTCACCCTTCTCGTCTACGACACGGCCCTTGAGCTTCTTGTCGTTCTTGTTGGCGACGGTCCTCACCGTGGTTTTAGCTTGTGGCGTTGACGGTTTCACGACGACACGCTTGCCCTCGATCTGGCAGTTGACGTCTTGACCGGAGAAGATCTGGCTCACTACGCTCTTGATGTTGGCGCGGTCGCCATGCACGCTGACCACGCGGTTGACATCCACGTCGTCGGCAGCGAAGACAAAGGAGTAGCCCGTCTGCCTTTGAAACTGGGAGATGGCTTTCTGCACCGTGACGTTGCTGACATTGAAGGTCACTGTCTGTCCGTTGACCGTAATAGAGAGTCCACCAGCCAACATCATCGACAGCAATAGCCGTTTACAGATTGGTTTTTTCATATTAGGATGATTTTAGATTGTGTAATAGGTTATTGATATAATATGTACATTCCGTTTCCTTTTTTATAATGTATCTTGCCGGTCGCCGCTATGGACCCGAGCACGTCTGTCATGGAGTCCTTGCGCCGGCTGAACCGCCCATAGAACTTCAGCCTGCCCACCTCCGCCGTCGCCACGACCGGTTGCCCATAGGCACGACTGAGCACCTTCACGATGTCGCTCAATGGCATGTTCACAAACTGAAGGACGTCTTGCGACTTTGCTTCCGTCTCGGTGGACTGAAGGCGCTTGGTGGTCAAGGCTCCCGTCTGCTTGTTCATCACGGCGCATTGCATCGGCGACAACACCACCCCACTGGCATTGCTCAGCTTGCTGTCGAGGCTGACCGCCCCACGATACAGTTCCACCTTCGCCACCGACTCGTCGTCATAATTGGTAAAGAGGAATGCCGTGCCGATGTCGTTGACCGTCAGCTCGCGGGTCTTGACCGTGAAAGGCAACTTCGGGTTGTGCTTGACGTCGAAGAACGCCTCGCCCTGGAGATGGACGGTGCGGTCGGTTATGCCGTAGCCTTGCGAATAGCTTATGCTTGAAGCCGAATTGAGCGTCACTTGCGTCCCGTCGGGAAGCCTGACCTTGAACCGCGACCCCGCCGGCGACTCCAGGCGAACGTCGGCAAAAGCGTCCTTCACACTGTCGGAACCCGCACGGTAGGCCACCAAAGGCAACACGATGATCAGCACCAACGCGGCAACGGCAACGCCCCACAGCCACATCGGCACGGCCTTTGCCCTCCTGCCATTACATCGAGAGTCGGCAGGCGTTGCGTCGCGACTTGCGCCATCGCCGGCATAGGCATGGAAACGCCGTATGGCAGCCTCAACGTCGAAGTCGGAGCTTCCCGCCTTTGCCTTCAAGGCAGCCTGCAACCGCAGCTGGCTCCTCGCCTGCTCGCGGTGGCTCTCGCTCTCGCCAATCCAGGACTTGAGACGAAGCATGCCAGTTTGCGAGATGGTGCCGTCGGCAAGGCCATCAAGCAAATCTATAATGTTTTGGTCGTTTTCGTTTTTCATATGGTTTTTGTCTGTAATAAAGGCAAGGGAAAAACGAAAAAGGGTAGTGGGAAAACGAGAAAAATGTCAGATGCAACCCAAAATAACGTACGCCATCATGTATCTCTTGAGGATGGTCAGCATGATCTTCGTGGCGTTTTTCATATGATATTTCACGGTGTTGACGGATATGCCAAGCGCATCTGCCACCTCAGCATACTTCTTGCCGTCAATCTTGCACATCACGAACACCCTCCGCGTGTCTTCGGGGAGTTGCGACAAGGCGTAGTCTATCTTGTCACTCATCTCCTTAACCACCAACGTCTCAAGAGGTTGACTATCATCAAAAAGGGAAGCGAAGAGCTCGTAGCGGGTGTCCAATTCGGCATGATGGCGCTTGTTCGCGCTCTTCAAGGCGTTGATGCTCTTGTTCCTGATGGCCCTCAGCAGCCAGGCATTCAGATTGGTCACTTCCTCCTCGTTGCGATGATCCCACAGGTAGAACATCACGTCGTCGACTATTTCCTCCGCCAATTCCTTGTCGTGCAAGATGAAAACGGCAAAACTACACAGCTGGCTATAGTTTTGCCTATAGACAATATCAAACGCCTTGGTGTCGCCAGCCTTGATCCTTTCCATGAGCGAGGGCTGGGCTTCGTTGGGCATTCGACTTCCCTTTCCAGTAACCATGAACTGTTTTCCCTTTATGTTTACGCAAAGGCAAAGGTAGGCATTTTTCACGGATTATCACGTTTTTTCATCGCCTTATCACGAGAAAGGCGTTCGGCTTCGCGCCGCAAAGGCAATGCGATTGCGGCGTGAGGGCGGCGCGATTGTGGCGCAAGGACGATGCCTTTGCGCCGTGAAGCCGAAGCCTTTGCCGCGCGGAAACAGAAAGGCGAGCCCGACACAAGTCAAGCTCGCCTTTCTGCCATTGACATGCTGATGCCAACGCTGGTCATCCAGCCAATTTAGATGGCACTGTAACCGTTGGTTGAATTCTCTTTCATGATGTCGCGCACGTTCTGCTCCACGTAGGGACCGCCCTGGTGAGCGGTGGGGTCTGGGTGGTGAGGGACATCCTCAACATAGTTGAAGTTCTTGTAGTGCATCTCGCCAATGCCCCACAAGAGGCATGCCACGACGATGAATGCTATAAGTGCCAATGCATAGCTCATAATGCGATTATTATTTTAATGTGATAACTTTTGCGTTTTCTAATTTTTGGCAAAGTTACTGAAATTCCGACTATTTTCGCCACTTGGTAATTGTTTTTTATTAATTTTGCAGGTAAAACTTATAAATAGGATAATATGTCAATGGGAAAATGGATAGGAGGCTTCCTCGGCCTCATGGCGGGCGGCCCCTTGGGAGCCATTGCCGGCTTCGTGCTGGGTTCGCTCTTCGACTCAAGCCAGGATGCCGAGCCTTCAAGCGAAGACACGCGCCAGAGCCAACAACAATACTACGAGGGGCAGCGCAACACGTTCCGCTTCTCGCTCCTCGTCTTGGCGTCATATATCGTCAGGGCAGACGGCAAGGTGATGCATTCTGAGATGAACGTGGTGCGCTCGTTCCTCCGCGAGACCTTTGGCGAGCAGGCTGTGGTGGAGGGCGACCAGATAATGCTGAAGCTCTTCGAGCAGCAGAAGCGCCTTGGCATGACGGAGTTCCGCTCGGCGGTGTTCAGCTCGTGCCAGCAACTGCGCCAATACATGGCCTACGAGCAGCGCCTTGAGCTGGTCCACTTCCTCGTGCTCATTGCCCAAGCCGACGGCGTGGTGTCGCCCGAGGAGGTCACCGCCCTGCGCGAGTGCGCCGCCCAGCTCGGCGTAGACGCGCAAGACCTCGACAGCATGCTCAACCTCCACGACGCATCGTCGTCGCTCGACGCGGCCTACAAGGTGCTGGGCGTGGAGCCAACCGCCACCGACGACGAGCTGAAAGCCGCCTACCGCCGCCTGGCGCTGAAGAACCACCCCGACCGCGTGGCATCGCTCGGCGAGGAGGTGCGCAAGGCCGCCGAGAAGAAATTCCAGGAGATAAACGCCGCCAAGGAGACGGTGTGGAAAGCAAGGGGGATGAGGGGCTGACAAGCGACGTGACCCCCGAAAGTCTTTAGTCCAACTTTCGGGGGTCATCTCAACATT
>CAVHEN010000020.1:0-49050 GCA_963635115.1 Oscillospiraceae bacterium
AATCGTAAGCTATGGATTTAAAAGGAAATTACACGGCCGACGCACATCGCTACGATGATGGCGAGGCGTTATACCAAAGGTGCGGCAAGAGTGGCGTGCTGCTGCCAAAGGTCAGTTTGGGGTTCTGGCACAACTTCGGGGGCGTGGACCCCTACGAGCGGAGCCGCGCCATAACCCACTACGCCTTCGACCACGGCATAACCCACTTCGACCTCGCCAACAACTATGGGCCTCCATACGGCAGTGCCGAGGAGACGATGGGAAGGTTGATGCACGATGACTTCCGTCCCTATCGCGACGAGCTCTTCATCTCCACGAAAGCTGGCTACGACATGTGGGAAGGCCCCTATGGCAACTGGGGCTCGCGCAAGTATCTCATGGCAAGCCTTGACCAAAGCCTAAAGCGCATGGGGCTCGACTACGTGGACCTGTTCTACAGCCATCGCTACGACCCTAATACGCCGCTCGAAGAGACCCTTCAGGCCATGGTCGACATCGTGAGGCAAGGCAAGGCCCTCTATCTGGGCATCAGCCGTTGGCCATTGGAGGCTTTGAAGATAGCCGACCGCTACTTGCGCGAGCGCGACGTGCCGCTGCTTATCTATCAAGGCCGTCTGAACTTGATTGACCGTGCGCCACAAGAGGAGGGCATCCTCGACTATTGCCAAGAGCATGGCATCGGCTTCATATCCTTCTCGCCGTTGGCGCAAGGGCTGCTCACCGACCGCTATCTCGAAGGCATTCCTGCCGACAGCCGCATGGCTAAGCAACGTTCGCTGAAGCACGCCGCCCTGACCCCGGAGCTGCTGGGACGACTCAGGCAGTGGAACGCTGAAGCCACTGAGCGCGACGAGACCCTGGCTGAGATGGCGCTGGCATGGATCCTGCATCAAAAGGGCGTGACAAGCGTGCTGGTTGGCGCCAGCTCCGTCGCGCAACTGGAGAAAAACATGAAGTGCGTTCACGCGGAGCCTTTCGTGCTCGGGTGAACATTATAGACTGAGCTTTTCGACCGTCCAGGGCAAGCCGCCTTGTTGCTGGATGGCGCAGGCTGATGCTCACGCTGAGCATACAAGAAAACGCCTTCCCCGTGCACGTGGCATGGGAAAGGCGTTTTTCTCTTTGTTGCCTTGAAGCAGGTTGGCTACTTTATCTTGAGGAAGTGCTCGGAGAGCACCTCGCCGTTGGCAAGTTTCACCTTTGCTACATAGTGTCCGGCGGGCAAGTCGATGATGCTGACGCGCAGCGACGGGGTCGATGCCGTCAGGTATTTGCACATGTTGCCCGCTACGTTGTAGATGCTCACGCTGGCAATGTTGCTGCTGGCGGTCACGTCGATGTGGGTCGTAGCCCTATGCGGCGAGATGCCGAGCGTGCCCACGGTGACGTCGCTTATGGCTGTGGCCTTGTCGAGCTCCAGCTTGTAAGGCGAGTCGAGCGAGCCTATCATCGCGTCGGTTTGGTAGTTGACGGTGTTGGCGAAGGTCAGCACCTGTCCGTCTACCACGGTCTTGAACGTGATAGGCACGTTGTTAGTGTCGCCTGGCACTGTGAGGAAGTAGAGACCTTCGATGGCTCGTGTCGTGGCGCGGCACTCGTCGCCCACGAAGGCCGCGAGCTGCAGCGTGTCCACGGTCTCTGCACCGTTGCGCACCTGTGCCACAATGGTCATGTTGCTGGGGTACTTGCCTCGATCGATTGGCGTGAACCAGTTGTAGCCTTCAGCTTCTGCCCAGAGGTTGTTGGCGCGGGCCTTTGACGCACCCGACGTGGCAGCCTTCACGGGGAATCGGAACGTCTTGTCCTCGCTGCTGGCGTTGAAGTATTTGTAGCCTAATCCTGGCTGCACCGACTTCAACGTGCCTCTCCATGCTCCGTTGTTGTAGATGGCAAAGTAGCGCTGCGACTTCACCTGGTCGTTTTCGCTCGGGTTCACTCCCACGAAGGCCTCGTCGAGGCTGAGTGCCGAGGCGCAGGTGCTGCCTATCCAGTTCCACTGCTGGCGCAGGTCGATGTTGCTTTCGGCATCGGTAGGCGTCGAACCGTAGATGGTGAGCGTGGCAGCCTTGTCCATGTTGATGCTGTACATCGTGCCAGGCATCATCGTGAAGAGCGAGCCCATCGCGCCTTGTGAGACATTGGCGGTGTTCCACATTGCAAACGCGTCGTAGCTCTTCATCACCGATATGCTTCCGCGCAGCGAGGCGGTGAGGGCGTCGATGCTGTCGGTCGGTGTGACGTAGGTCGAAATCCAGTTCCATCCTGTGCCGAGGGCGATGTTCTGCTCAAGCTCCGCGTCGTTCTTGAATATCACGGGCGTAGTGAAGTCCCCCACCAAGTCGGAGTTGTAGAACTCGATGGTGCGGTCGGGCTTCATCTTGCTGTAGGTGATGCCGGTGGACGCGTCCCAGAGGCGGAACTCCACGGTCTTCTGCGTGTCGTCGTTGTTGCCGTATACCGACAAGTAGGTGTAGTAGGCGTCTTCGGTTGCCTCGTAGACGGGCGACGCCGTGCCGCGACACTCGCCATCGATGAATGCCGCGAGCACCGACTCCGTTGAGTTGAGCATGCGGTTGTTGACATACACCTGTCCTATTATCGGCATGTTGCTCTCATACTTCGTGGGGTCGCACTGCCAGTCGGGTCGTTGTGCCGACACCTTAGCGGTGATGAGCAGCGGCTCGGCTATATTGTTGTTGCCGCTGAGGTAGACGGTTTGCTCGTGTGCTCCCACGCCGGCAGACTCAAGCACTGTGAAGTTGACAGTGAGCTCCTTCTGCGGTTCGAGCAGTCCGTTGGCTATGTCTACGGTCATCCACGAAGGCAGGTCGTCGATGGTGAAGCTCTCGGTCAGGTTGCCGCTGTTTTTCATCTTGACCGCGAATGTGGCGGTGCCTTCAGCGCTCTTGTTCACGAAGACGCTGTCTTTCTCCCACTTCAGGGTGTTGAGGTCCACGTTGGCTATCCAGCTGATAGGCCGCGAGATGTTGCCGTTCTTGTCTTTCACGCCGCTCACCTCGAAGTGGAGCGTTGTGCCGTTGTATTCGCGCAGGGCGTTGTTGATGGTGATGTATATCTCGCGCTCCGACGATGTGAACGTGCTGTTGAGCACGGTGCGCTGGCGCTCGCGCTGAATAGCAGGAGCCTCGCTGGTGGCAGTGGCCATGGCCTTGTGGTCACCGCGTATGTAGTCGTCGGTAGAGAACTTGGTATTCCACTGATGGTAGCTATCTTGCTCAAGACGGTCGAAGGGGTAGTAAGCCACAAGTCCGTTTGAGTTGTTGTTTGCCAGCAGCGTGTCTATGCGCTCGTAGCGGTGCTCCTTGAGGTAGGCTCCGGTGAGGTTCGCGTTCCAGAGGCGCACTTCGTCAATGGCTCCCTTGAGATGCTTGCTCAGTGTGAAGCCCTGTACGTTTCCTTTCTCGTCGCGCTCATAGCTCTTCGACACGCCAAAGCGCAGGCTGTCGGCAGCGAGTGGCGGTACTGTGGTCTCGCCAAGCGACTTCACGTTTTCGCCGTCGATGTAGAACACGGCTGCGATGCCGCGCTGCACGTTGAGTGCGATGTGGTGCCATGTGTCATCGTATATCGACATTGTGCTCATGAGGTCGTTGTATTCGGAGCGTAGCAGATGTATGCGTCCTTCTTCGTCGCATGCGGCAGCGACGGTGGGCTTGTCGGTCGAGCCGGTCTCGAAGAGCATGGTCTGTTGTCCCTTGTTGTCCTTGCTGGCCTTCACCCAGAACTCCAGGGCGTAGCTGTCTTTCTGCAGCGGCGACACGTCGGCTATGGGCAGGCTCACATAGTGAGTGCTGTCGAGCAAGGCGGCCATGCTGTTGTTGTCAACATACCAGTCGGGATTCTCCAGGTTGAAGGTGTTGCGTCCGGTGCGGTCGGTGGCGGTGTTGCCGTGACCCTCGTCGAATTTCCAGTATCCCACGAGTCCGATGGTGTTGGTCGACTTCACCTTGTGCATCTCCTCATAGCTTTGCTCCGGCTGGCGCACGTAGTTCCACAGCGTCAGCTCGCTGACCACGGCGTCGATGTCGCCTCCCAGATACATGTTGCTGTTGCCTTCGTATGCCACCATTGGCTCTTTGGCGAAGAGCTGCTTCTCGGTGTCGCCGTATGCCACGTTGGCGCTGAAGAGGTTGCCGTTGGCTTCGTCGAACGAGCATGCCAGGAATGTCCACGTGTTGCTTGGTATGGTGTCTGTCGACACTTTGCGCGTGCCGTCGATGTCGACCACGAGGTGTCCTTCCTTGTCTACGGCAAGCATGAACTTGTCGTCGGCATTACCATGGCGCATGAGCGTTCCCGCTCCGTTGCGCTTGAGCCACATTTCGAGCGAGTAGTCGCACTTGCCCAGATAGTAAGGCGCTTGTGTGTGGTGCTCTGTGCCGTTGAGGTGCAGGCCAACGCTGTGCTCCACTTCCTGATTGTTGAGCACGCCGGTAACCACCACGTTGTTGTCGGTGAGCAGGCCGTTCACGATGTCTTCGTTGAACTTCACCGCTATCTCATCGCCAGGTCGCAGCCATCCGTCTTTTGGCGTGGGCAAGCCGAGCGGCTTGGGACACTCCATGTCTTTTGTCACCGTTATCACGTCGGAGTAGTTCGCCACTTCCTCGGTTCCGTTAAGTGCCACACTCATTGTGCGGAACTTGTATTCGCCGTCGGGCCACGTAGAGTAGTTGCTCATGTCGAGCGGGTAGCTGATGTCGCCAGTGGCTGGAACCACCTGCTGCATCGACGATGTAGAGTCTGCCGCATTAATGACATACTCCTTGAGCGTTGTCCACAGTTCAGAGCCAGGGCTTTGGTATTGCAGGCGCATGCCGTAGAAGTTCTTGAACGAGCGGTCGAAGTCGCTTATAGTGAGGTTCATCTTGCTTCCCGTCACACTGTTTACGGTGGTGTGCGGCATCGACAACTTCACGTCCGATGATGTGGGCTTGTAGTATACCGAAAGCGAGATGGTGTCGCCTGGTATATGCACCACGCTCTGCACGGCGCCGCAAGTGGACACTAACGCCAGCTTCAGGTCTTCAAACTTGGTTATGCTCTTGTCGGTCTGGTCTACAGTGACGATTTTCTCCACCGTCTGTCCCGGCGACAAGAGGTACTGCTTGCCGGTGGGCACGCCGTCGATGAGCACGCGCGCTCCGCTGGTGTTTGATGGCTCTACCACCTTGAGGGTGTACGACTGGGTTGAAAGCGACGGCGACTCATTTGACAGTTTCACCACGAATGATGTACTGGAGCCCGAAGGCACGTCGGTTTTCACGCGCTCGTCGCATGCCAGTTTAGGCTTCTCTATCGACACGGTGCCATAGTTAAGCACGTGGTTATCGTCCTTGTTTTCAGGCTCGTAATATTTTGTGCGCTCCTCTTGCTGCCACGGACATTTTGTCTGTCCGCCGCGTACGCGGAAGATAGGACCCCACCCCATAGGAGAATTATACACGTCTATGTTCATGTCAACACCAAACGATGAGTCGGAGATGACGATACCGTAGGTCGTGGATTTAGATGTGGTTTCTGTATCAGTCCAGCCCTCGTTGCGCGAGCCACCCACTTCTGTTTTTAGATTAACACCTGCTCCACCAAAATTAAACCCCGTGCACCATGCGATATTAACCCCAAGAGTCCATTGGAAACCGTCGGAGTGTGAATATGAATAATTTGTGGTATAGCTTTTTTCTATGGAATTACCGGAGTCGAACGACAGATTATCTACGTAATATTTGTTGTCCTTGAAAGCTGCTACTTTATCTTGTTCGTTTAGAGCTAACAGATTCTTCCATCCTTCAATTTGCTCGGTCATGAGGTTTACGCTATCGCGCTTAGTTTCATTGCTTGATGGAATGAACCTGTAAGTGTTTTCCTTGCCGTAGTCCGGGTCAGATGGCTCAAGCCATGTGGCATAAATGTCGTGGTCTTCAGGCTTGATGGCATCAGCTTCTTCTTTGTTCGCTACCTTGCGGTTGAACAAATTCTGGCGCATTCTTTCCCATGTTGGAATTTGTTTCTTTTCTATCTCAAACTGGGTGTATTGGAACTCGGTGGTGGCTTGCTCGTCCAAGACTTGACCAGTTCCGTAATTCAGTTCGTAATTACCGGTTGTAGTGTTTTTCTCTATATGCACATAACGGCTATCACCTATAATATAATTGCTGGAATAGCCCACAAAGACATCACCCAATCTGCCTGCCAAGGTGTTGTCGGAACTTGTAGCCACCTTATTCTTGAAGGTGGTCATTGTTTTTTTTGTTCCTTTTTCGGACCATTGCTGACTGGCCGTAATTTTGTCTTCTACCGAATTCTTTATTTCAGATGAAGAAATAATTGCAAAATTTATTACATCCGTTTTTATTCCAAAGCAAAGTGTTGGAGTAACCCCTTCTGATACAGTTTTGGTCTTTATATCGGTATGTTCTGTGGTATAAATAGTATCTGTCTCGAATGTTGTCTTTGAAGTCGAACCTGGAGGATCGCGCAACACGGTCAAGATGTGGTCGGGACCTTTTGTCACGAAATTGTTGCCCACGGGCAAGTCGCCAATAACAATACCCGTGATGGTGGGTGCTGCTATCGGACGGTTGTTTACTTCTGCGGTTATGTTGATGGTGCTTGTGTACGGTTTGATGGTGTTGGGGAATCCTGCTCTCCATTTATAGGTAGCCTCGCCATTTGAGTCGAGCATTGCCTGGTTTGTTTTCAGCTTGTACAGGCTTCCGGAAGCCACTTGTGCGCTGTCTGATTTTACCACGAACGACTGTATAGACGACATGGGGTTGCTGATGGTTACGATTGCACCCGACTGAGGCACACAGTCGTCGACAGCTGTGCCTGAGTCGTTGTTGGTGTACTTGTCGTAGATCTTCAGCTTGTATATGTATTCGTTGCCTTGCTCAAACAGAGGATAGCCAAACCGATAGCTGAGCTTGTTGTCGGAATCTACCGCCCAGATATCGTTCACTTTCTCTCCCTTCACTTCGATGGTTTTCGATCCAAAGGCGCCATGCTCGGCACTTCCCACCTCATCGGTCTGCGTCACTTCAAATGTGGGAGATGCATAGTAGGTTTCAACCATCTTTTGGGCATATTTATAGTAGGTTTCGACGCTATCGCCTTGTTCGTTTACTATGTAGGCAGTGTCATTATATACAGCTCCTGCCGTTGTGAGGTCGATCTGTTTGGGTATGTCGCTGAATGAGATGTCGTTGTTGCTGGCAATGCTAATTTTCTCTACCGTGTATTTGAGGGGCGGCAGCATGGCCGAGAATTCGCCCGTATTGGGGTCGGTCTTAATGAATATGCGATGGGCATTCTGCTCACCCGTGCCACGCCACGCCTTGCTGGCGATGTCGGTCGTCGACGATTCCACTGGCATCTCGCTTGTGGCAGCTGCGTAGCGTGTGCCGTTCCACGTACAGTTGGCATAGTACATGTCGCCGGCAGTGAGCACAATCTCAGCCTGGCCAATGTTGTTCTTGCTCTGTCGGAAGCCCACGGGCTTCGTTGATTCCACTTTTCCGCCTGCCACGCGTCCGGCAAAATTCACCGTGGTGGCATCGCTGAAGGTGATGCCGCTCATGTTCTTGTTGAAGTTCACGGTGCCCGTTGCCGGGTAGCGACCATTGTCTACGAAGGTATGGTTTTGCAGTTCAAGGCTTATGTAATGGTCGCCTATTGGTACAGCCACCTCGTACTTGCCCTGTGCGTCGGTTTGCACCACTTTACCCTCCTTAGTGCTTACAACGCCATCGACCTTGAGCATGACTCCTTCTACAGGGATGTTTGTGCCGGCATAAACCACAGTGCCAGTGACGCTGAAGCTTGACACGTCGTTGAAGTCGGTGCCGCTTGCGGTGAGCGTGTTGCTGCTGATGAACGTGGTGCGGTGTGCCGGTGAGAACTCATGTGTGCCGTAGGATGGGCGTATGATGTAGTTGGTGCCTTCGCTTCCGTAAGGTATGCCGCGAATGATGTAGTTGCCCTTGTCGTCGGTCAGACCATAGAACGAGAGCGTGGAGGGCGTGTTCTCCGACGGACGCATGCTCATGTCAACCACCGGCGTGTTCTCGTTGGCCACGCCACTGGTCATGGAGTAGTCGAACACGTTGTTGTCGAGATTCTCGTCGAGTGTGGCGTAAATCTTCAGCCCCGTCTCGTTTCCTGACAGCAGTCGGTCGTAGTTCTTGTTTGTCTCGTCAGCGGTGAGCGCCTTGGTCCACACGCGTATGTCGTCGATGTAGCCCTTGTACATGTGGTCAGCCTCGGGCGTTTCCTGTCCGGCGAGGCGCAGACGGTATATGGTGGAGTCGTTGAGCGTCCATGCGGCAAGCGAGCACGAGTCTTTGCACACGGTGCTGGTTATGTCGTCGCTGTGTGTGGTGAGCGAGAGCAGTCCGCCGGTGTAGGCGGCGGTGAGCTGCGTGTAGCGGTTGGCGGGGAAGAACAGTTTCTTGAACGTGTTGCTTGCTCCGTTGTGTGCGATCATCTGCAGGCAGTATCCGGTGCTGTCGGGCACGAGGTTGAGGGTGAATGCCCCTTCGACGTCAACAATGGTTGGCTCCGATTTCATGTTGCCTTGGCCGATGTTGGCGTCTGGATTTATCCAGCACTGCAAGGTGAAGTCCTTGTCGGCCTTGAAGAACGAGTTGGTGCCGAGCGACTCCCACGCCAAGCCTTTCGACTTGCTGCCGGTGTAGAGCGCAAACTGTGCCACGTGCGATGCTTCGTCGTTGCTGTCGCTGGTGATGTTCACCTTGGCACCAGCCACGGCCGTGCCGTTGTCGTAGGTCACGCGTCCCGACACTATGCCCGTGGTGCGGCAGAAGCCTATCTTCTGGGTCTGTGCCACGGTGTTGTAGTTGCCAAGCGAGTCGCGATCCTGCACGTAGATGCTGTACAGGTATATGGCGCCTGGCTTAGCTTCCTTGTCATCGTATTTCACGGTGGCGTCTGCCAGGTTTTCCTCGTATATGGTCATGCTCTCGCTCTCGGAAAGCTCCATGAGTCGACGCGTGATGATGATGTGGCGCGTGTCGTCTTTTGTGCCGCCGATGTCGCAGCGCAGCGCCACCTTGTCGCCATACAGTCCGGCAGAGGCGGTGAAAGCCGTAATCTTAGACCGTGCGTTGGTGTATGCAGGCAAAGTGTTGGTAGAGAACTTCTTGTCCATGGCGTTCACCGTCACGCGGTAGTTGTATTGCTCGCCCGGCTTCAGGGCGTTGGCGTCGGTGTAGGTTGGCTCGTTGTTGTCTACAGACATTGTGGCGTAGTTGTCGTCCCACTGTCCCTTGGCACCCACTTTGCGTGCGATGACGTATTTCAGTTGGTTGTCTTCAATGCGTTCAGATGTCCAGTGCAGCTTGATGCCTGCCTCCTCGGTGCTGTCGGTCTCCACTTGCGAGAGTTCTCCCATGGTGATGTCCGAGGTGGTGGACAGCACGCACGAGCTCGTGGCAAGCTGCGGGCAGAAGTCTTTGTCGAAGTCCCAATAGCTTGAGGTCCACGTGCTGCCGCCAAACATTACCTCATAGAGATAATACTTGTCGCGCTCTGCCGTGGTGTCCTCATATTTCAGCGTGTTGATGTCCACTTTGGCAATGAGCTGTCGCTTCGTGTTGTCGGTGATGTGACCGTCCTTGTCGGTAGGCGTGCGGTAGATATACCATTTGCCGTCTTCGTCGGCTTCGCAGCCTTCGGGGTACTTCTTTTCCCACACCAGAGTGGTCTTGGCGGTGCCCCATTTGTTGTATGACGCCACGAGCCTCGTTGGTGTGAGGCATGGCTTGATGGTGTAGCTGCTTCCATTCTCATAGAAGTCGTTGCCGAAATCTATGCTGCTTATGATGTTGTAGTTCTCATCCACCATGTGGTCGTATTTGAACCTGTTGCCTATCAGCGCGCGGTAAGCAAGCGTGTGTTGCGTTGTGGGGTCGGCAACACGGAAGTCCTTGGTGACGGCAGACGTTTGTTCTGCCTCCACCATCAAGGAGTCGTAGTCGTATTTCACCGAGCGATAGTTTATGGCGTTGTCGCTCGTGGTGCTCGACGTGGTGATGTTCTGCGCGCTGAAGCTGCCTTGCAGAGTGTATGGGCCCACCCTCTTGTAGGTGGGTTCCTTGTGTTGCTGGGTTAGCGAGTAGGTGAATGGCTTCTTGTATGTCACATAGATCGTACCCGTGTCGTGGTAGCCGTCGAAACGGTAATTGCCGCTTATCACAAGGTTGTTGAGTCCATCGTCTATCACCGATGTCGATGGATAGTAGCGCAGGGTGACCTTCACGTCGCCCGTGGGCACGTCGTGTTTCGAGCCGGTGATCTTTCCCTCCTGGCTCACTATGCGCACGATGCCATTGGCAGTGTTGGTGTTGTAGGGCATGTAGTTGTAGTCGCTCAGGAATACTCTGCCGCTCGTTGTCTTGTCCCAGTGCATTCGAGCCACTTCGCGCGCGGTGGAGCCTTCCTTCATCACGCTTATCTTGAACCCGTAGCCCTCCATTCCGTAGTCGCCATCGTATATGGTGTTGTTCATCTGGAGCACCACTTCCACATAGGGCTTGTCCCAGCTCACTACGCTGTTCTGTGTCTTGTAGTACAGGTAGCTGGCTGGCTTCTTGTTGAAGTCAATCTTCCAGTCGGCGCCAGAGTACTTCCAGGAGTAGATGTAGTATCCCCCTCCATCTTCCATTACTTTTGCCTCTCCCGAATAGGGGCCTTCATTCGACCATGCGGGAATGTAGGCGAGCAAAAGTGCCAGCAGGCTTATTAGCCGCATGGCAAATCGGCATTTCTTGTTGTCCATATTAATTGTTGTTTTCTCTTTTTTCTTGTGTATGCCCTGTCGTCGCACGCCTTGTCCATGCGCGTGCGAGAAGGTATGGGAGGATTAAAAGTCGGGTGTGTGGCGTTCGTTGCCTTGTGGTGCAACGGCTAACGCCCGTCTCATCATGTTGCGTCTTTGGCAAGCTTTGCCCAATGCCATAAGCTTTGCCGCGCGATTAAATAAACTGTTGTTTTTGTATACTGTTTGTTTGATACGAGAATGTACTCTCCTACAACTTGCAAAGTTATTTACTTTGTGTGAAATGTCAAAACGTTTTTTGGTGTTTTTTGTTTGTTTTTTACTTATATATGTAGTTCTCACATGGTTAATATGCATTAATGGCAATGTATGTAAGAAATTATTCGTAACTTAGCGGCAATAAAGCGACAAGGTCGGCAAAGACCTTCGACATGAAACACGAACATAGACAATCAACATCTTATATAAGCATTTCATTCAATGATTTTATCAAGCCTGCAACACAGCGAGCGCGTAGAGGCGCTCCATCCTTTGTTCAAGAAAGCGTTCGACTACATCAAGTCGCACGACCTGCTCCGCACCCCTTGCGGCAGGATAGAGCTTCAGGGCGACGACCTGTTCATCAACAATGTCAACCCCACGTGCGTTGCCGCGCCGGATCAGGTGCTTGAGGCGCACCGCCGCTACATCGACATCCACGTGTTGCTTGAGGGTGAGGAGACCATCGGCTGGAAAGACATTGCCGACACGGGAGCGCCGTCTAAGCCATACGACGCGGACGCCGATTGTGCCCTATATGCTGAGCCCGCGTCGGTGTATGCCAAGCTGCGTCCCGGCCAGTTCATGATAGTGTGGCCAGAGGATCCCCACGCCCCGGTCATAGGCGAGGGTCGCGTCAGGAAGCTGATAGTGAAGGTGAGAGTATAGAACTGCTTTTGTTGCAAATCAGTGGCAAGTGGGGCGGAAATTTGTCGCAAATCAGTGGCAAGTGGAAATTCTGTGGCGTAATTTGCGTGTTCGAGAGAAAAGAGCTATCTTTGCTAACGCTAACAACTTTGGCACAGTGTCGATTAATGAGGGAGAAAAAACATCGTGCCCGATTCTTCCGTGTTGCCTTCGCGCCGCAACCGCGTTGCCCTCGCGCCACGATCGCAGTGCCTTCACGCCGTGATCGCATCGCCTTCGCGCCGCGATCGCAATACGGTGAAATCAGCTTCGATAACCCTTACAATATGGTGCAACTAATAACTTAAACAACATGAGAAAAACTATTCTGTCTATCGCGGTCGTGGCGATGTTCGCCACCTCTGCCTTTGCCCAACAGCCAGCCACAACCGAGCGTGCCCGACTGACGCCCACGCCGCCCATGGGCTGGATGACGTGGAACCTGTTCAAGGGCAACATCTCTGAGCAACTCATCAAGGAGACTGCCGACGCCATGGTGGAAAGCGGATTTCGCGACGCCGGCTACAAGTATGTGTTCATCGACGACCTTTGGCAAGGCGGCAGGGATTGCCACAACAATATAATACCCGACCCGAAGAAGTTTCCCAACGGCATAAAGGCGGTTGCCGACTATGTTCACTCCAAGGGCCTCAAGCTCGGCATCTATTCCGACGCTGCCCAGCTCACCTGCGGCGGCTGGACGGCAAGCTATGGCTTTGAGGAGCAAGACGCGCGCACCTTCGCCTCGTGGGGCATCGACTACCTGAAATACGACTATTGCAACGCCCCCGAGGACAGTGCCACGGCGCGCTTGCGCTATAAGACCATGGCAGACGCGCTGTCGAAGTCGGGCCGCGACATTGTGCTCGGCGTGTGCGAGTGGGGACAGCGCAACTGCGAGGAGTGGTGCGAGCACGTGGGCGGCCAGCTGTGGCGCACGAGCTATGACGTGCGCGACATGTGGAAAGACATCGTGAAGCAAGGCGGCATGGGCATCCTCGACATCATCAACGTCACGGCGCCGCTGGCGAAGCACGTGCGCCATGGCCAGTGGCCCGACATGGACATGATGGTGGTGGGACTCAACGGCAAGGGCGGACCATCGAGCGACCTCGGCGGAGTGGGTTGCACCTACACTGAATACCAGACCCAGATGAGCATGTGGTGCATGATGTCGTCGGTGTTGGCGTTGAGCAACGACCTTCGCCACCTCACGCCCGAGGACAAGCGCATTCTCTTGAACAAGGAGATAATAGCCATCGACCAGGATCCGCTTGGCAAGGCGGCGGAGCGCATGATCAACACGGAAGACCACCAGGTGTTTGTGCGCCCGTTGGCAGACGGCTCGCATGCCGTGGCGATACTCAACTGCGGCGACAAGGCTCTCGACCTCGCCGTTTCCTTCAAGCAGCTGGGCTTGACGGGCAAATATGGCGTGCGCGACGTTTGGCAGCATCGAGACATTGCCCGCAACGCCACCAAGTGGAAAGGCAAGGTGCAGGCTCACGAGACCAAGGTCTTCGTGTTGAGATAAAGGGATTCTTGACTCGCAACAGATGGTAATGCTTGAAATTATCATCTGACGGCAAAGCACGAAAAAAGCCATGTCCAACATGCGGACATGGCTTTTCTAGTGCTTTGTAGTTGTGTTATTGGCAGGCGCAGGGCCAGCCAACGTAAAGTGTGGATTATCCTATCTGGCTTCCGGGCTTCACCTCGCCAAGGGTGGTGGTCACGCTCAGCGAGCCATCGAAGTTGAGAGCCGAGAGAATCATGCCTTGGCTCTCGATGCCCATCATCTTTCTAGGTGCGAGGTTGGCGATGAAGAGGATGTCTTTTCCCACGAGGTCCTCGGGCTTGTAGTATTTGGCTATGCCCGAGAGGATGGTGCGGTCGGTGCCGCTGCCGTCGTCGATGGTGAACTGCAGGAGCTTGCTCGACTTCTTCACGTTCTTGCACTCCTTGATGTGGCCAACCCTTATGTCCACCTTCTCCCACTCGTCGAACGGCACGTTTGGCTTCACGGGCTCAGCCTTGTAGTCCTTGGCTGCTTGCGCCTTCTCGTTGGCTTCTTTCGTTGCGGCAAGCTTGTCGAGCTGCTTCTGTATGGTCTCGTCCTCAATCTTCTCGAACAGAAGTTGGGGCTCGCCGAGCTGGTGCCCAGGCTTCAGCAGGTCTGTGCTGCCAAGCTCCGCCCAGTCGAAGCTGTCCATGCCAATCATGTCTCTCAGCTTGCGGCTTGAGAAAGGCAGGAAAGGCTCGAAGGCAATGGCAAGGTTTGCCACGAGTTGCAGAGAGATATAGAGTATTGTCTCCACGCGCTTTGGGTCGGTCTTCCAGACCTTCCAAGGCTCGCACTCGGTGATGTACTTGTTGCCTATGCGCGCGAGGTTCATTGCCTCCTTCTGCGCCTCGCGGAAGTGGAAGCCGTCGAGGAGCTGCTCCACCTTCGCCTTCACGTCCTTGAACTCATCCATGGCCTTCTTGTCGACCTCGGTCAGCTCGCCACACTCTGGCACCACGCCGTTCCAGTATTTCTTTGTGAGCTGAAGCGCGCGGTTCACGAAGTTGCCGTAGATGGCCACGAGCTCAGAGTTGTTGCGCTCCTGGAAGTCCTTCCACGTGAAGTTGTTGTCCTTCGTCTCCGGCGCGTTGGCGGTGAGCACATAGCGCAGCACGTCTTGCTTTCCGGGGAAGTCCTTGAGATATTCGTCGAGCCACACGGCCCAGTTGCGTGAGGTGGAGATCTTGTCGTTCTCAAGGTTGAGGAACTCGTTTGCCGGCACGTTGTCGGGCAATATGTAGTCGCCGTGCGCCTTGAGCATTGTCGGGAAGATGAGGCAGTGGAACACGATGTTGTCCTTTCCGATGAAGTGCACGAGTCGTGTCTCGGGGTCTTGCCACCACTTCTGCCACGATCCCCACTTCTCAGGCTCCGCGTCGCACAGTTCCTTCGTGTTGCTGACGTAGCCGATAGGGGCGTCGAACCACACGTAGAGCACCTTTCCGTCGGCACCTTCCACTGGCACGGGGATTCCCCAGTCGAGGTCGCGCGTCATGGCACGCGGCTGAAGGTCCATGTCGAGCCACGACTTGCACTGTCCGTAGACGTTGGGTCGCCATTCCTTGTGGCCCTCAAGAATCCACTGTTTCAGCCAGTCTTGATAGTTGTTGAGTGGCAAATACCAGTTCTTTGTCTTCTTTATCTCAGGCTTTGCGCCGCTTATGGTCGAGTGGGGGTCGATGAGCTCCATCGGCGAGAGGTCGCTGCCGCACTTCTCGCATTGGTCGCCGTAGGCGTTGGTGTTGCCGCAATGTGGGCATGTGCCCATGATGTAGCGGTCGGCGAGGAACTGCTTTGCCTCGGGGTCATAGTATTGCTCGCTCTCCTTCTCAACGAGCTTGCCGTCCTTGTAGAGCTTGCTGAAGAAGTCGGAGGCGAACTTATTGTGCACGTCCGACGTGGTGCGGCTGTAGATGTCGAACGAGATGCCGAACTCCTTGAAAGAGTCTTTGATGATCTTGTGGTAGCGGTCGCACACGTCTTGCGGCGTAATGCCTTCCTTCTTGGCGCGGATGGTGATTGGCACGCCGTGCTCATCGCTTCCGCCGATGAAGATTACAGGTTGTTTCCTCAAGCGCAAATAGCGCACGTAGATATCCGAGGGCACATACACTCCGGCCAAGTGCCCAATGTGCACGCCACCGTTGGCGTAGGGCAGGGCCGCCGTGACGGTTGTCCGCTTGAAATGTTTCTCTTCCATGTATTTTGTCTAAGCTAAATGTTTTCCAAGGTGCAAAATTACGAAATAATCACCGATTAAGCTTCTTTTTAGTCAGAAATTCCCAAATGCGGTCGAGATAGCCGTAGCTTCCCGTGCCTGGCGACGCCTGTTTCTGGAAGCAGTGCTTTCTCAGGGCAAAGGTGTGGAGCTCGCTTTGCACGCCCATGGCCCGCATCTTTTCCCAGCATTTCACGGAAGCCATCGCAGCGTAGCCGTCGGCGTCGCCGTGTAGGAAGAGCGTAGGCGCTGTCTTGACATCGAACGAGAATTCTGGGTTTATCGCGTCGCGATCTTCGTTGCCTCCCTCGCTGTTGTGGCCGTCGCCGCCGTCGGACAAGACGTAGGCGGGATATGTCGCGATGGCCCACTGCACGTTGCAAGGCACCTTGTCGATGCTGTCTATCGGCAGATAGCTTTGGTGGGTCGATGAGGTCACGCCCATGAGCGTGAGGTGTCCTCCCGCCGAGCATCCCGAAATGCCAATGCGGTTGGGGTCAAGTCCGTAGCCTTTTGCCTCGTTGCGCACAATCCTGATGGCTCGTTGCAGGTCTTCCCAAGCGGTTGTGTGCTTGGCGAGTCCGCTCTCGGCGGTAGGGCGTGGCGTGCGATACTTGATGGTCACCACGGTCATGCCTTTCTCGTTGAGGAAGCGGCGCAGCGGTGCCACCTCGAAGCCATCGGGGTCGTTGTTTGAGTATGCCCCACCAGAGTAAGCTATCTGAATGGCCTTGGTCTTCAGCACTTTTGGGAAGTGCCATTCCAGGTAAGGCTCGCATTGCTTGGCCTGGCGGTCCGGCATCTTGCCTTTTGGCCAAATGGCCTCTTTCTTGTAGTTGCCCCGTGCCTCGTCGCTATCGAATCGGCTCATGAGCGTCACTTCCTTCGCCGGAGCCTCCAGGAATGCCATCTGCCGTATGAACTCAACGGCGCGCTCAAAGCCTAATGCGCGGTGCCCTACGTCGGGATACAGGTGTAGCTCCGCTGGGATGTTCATGCGTCTCAATTGGCGATAGATCAGCGTGGAGCCGTTGGGCGAATACGGGTCAAGGCCTCCGTGGTGCAGGCTCATGGGGCAAGTGTGCTTGTCGAAATGGAAAATGGTGTCGAGGCTCACGTCCGTGCCGTAGCCTTGGCGTGTGGCTTTCGTTCCGAGGCGGCCGTCGGTGGTCACGTAGGCAGGCGCGTTGAGTATGGCCCAGTTTATGTGGCAAGGCGTCTCGTCTATCTTGTCCAGCGGCGCGTAAGCCGGTGTCTCAGAGCTTGTGGCAAGGAGAAGTCCCATGTGCGAGCCTGCCGACATGCCTATCACCCCTATCTTCTCGGGGTCATATCCACGCTTCTTGGCCTCGCTGCGAACCATGCGCACGGCGCGCTGCCCGTCTTCCCATGCCGTCTGGTATATTGGCAATCCCTTTGGTCGTGGCGTGCGGTAGATGAGCCCCACGCATTGTATGCCTTCCTCGGTGAGCCTTTCCCTCCATTGTTTCTCCGCTGCCTCGCTTGCGAGATACTGGTATGCGCCGCCCCTTATGAGAATCATGCACGCCCCTTTGCGCTTGTCTTTTGCCGGCGCGTCATACCATTCGAGATATGGCAAGCGGTTGTTGTCGGCATCGAAGCCATCAACGCTTGCCACGCTTTTCAAGGCGGCTATCTGGTGTTGCTGGCTGTCGGGCATCTTGCCCTTGGGCCATAGATACTCCTTCTTTGCCGCGGCGAAGGAAAGCGTCAATGAGGCGGTCAGCAGGAAAAGCAAAGCCGTCGTCTTCTTAATAGATTGTTTCATATTTGTTGGCTTAAAGGTTGATTAAAGGTTGTGGGGCTTTATCTTATCAGTCCGTCGCGGCGGTTACACTCCTCGCAAATGCCTTTCACCACGTAGTTGCAGCTGGTGCGGGTGAACCCTCGTGGCAACTCAATGCTTGGCACGGGCGTGTCGTGAAGGCAATATATCCTGTGGCATTTCTCGCAAAAGAAATGCACGTGCAGGTCTTCGTCGTCATCGTCGTCCTCGTGTTGGCTCATGCACAGTTCGTACCTTATTCCGCCGTTGCCATCCTCGATGGTGTGCACGAGATGATGGTCGCGAAACAGGGTCAGGGCGCGGAATATGCCGCTCTTGTCAACGCTGAGCAAGTGGTTCTCCAGCTCTGTAAGCGTTGATGGATATTCCTCGGCCGCCAATGCCTTGACCACGAGTATGCGGTTGCTTGTGGGTTTAATGCCATGGCTGCTCAGCAGCTTGATACTTGTCTTCTCGTCCATGTCTCAGATACATTTCTTTGCTGCAAAATTAGCAAAAAGTTTACGTTGTACGTGTGTTAACGAAAAAATAGTTGTATTTTTGCCCAGCAAAACAATGACACAATAACCAAAAGGACATCATTTCACAATGCGAATCAACAATCCTTCTTTCGAGATATGGCAACAAGGCTCGGGCCTGTCCGGCGTTTACAAGCAGGTAGAACGCGTGGGGCGTGTGTGCTACAAGAGCGAGGACCACACCACTGCCGACTCGGCGCAGCCCTTTGTGGAGCGCATGATCAAGAGCGAGCATTTCGCCATGCTGGAGCATGGCTCCGTGTATCTCTTGTTCGACGTTGAGCCATGCGATGGAGCGGAGAAGGACGGTGGGCAGCCGTGGAAGTTTTATGCCACCAACAAGTTCTCGCAATGTGTAGAGGATTCGGGCAAGCTATATGTCACAACCAACCTCCGTGTGCTTGCGGAGAATCATCGTCTCGACGACCTTCAGGCTTATTGGAGCGAGCCCTTGCCACTTCATCCTGTGCGTGTCACCGTGCATTTCTCCACACAGATTGCCATAACGCGTGAGTTTAACCGCCATCGTGCCAACTCCATGGCGGAGCAGAGCACGCGTTATTGCAACTATTCGAAGGCGAAGTTTGGCAACGAGATCACCATCAACATTCCTACGTGGGTAAGGCAGGAAATGGCTGGCTCGGAATGGGCACGCCAGTTGAGCAACGGCGAGTTGACCGTCAGTGGTCAGCGGTTCATGGAACTGGCACGCGAGGTTGCCGATGGCAGTGCCACGGTTCTCGACAATTGGGTGTTTGCCAATCTCGCTGCCGAGAAGTCGTATATGAACCTCATTGGCGCTGGTCGCAAGCCGCAGGAGGCGCGCGTGGTGCTGCCGCTCGACACGGCCACCGAACTCGTACACACGGCTTTCGTCTCCGACTGGAAGCACTTCTTCGACCTTCGCGCGCTTGGCACCACGGGTCAACCCCATCCCGACGCCAAGGCGATAGCCCAGCCTCTTCTTGAGGAGTTCAAGGGCAGGGGGCTGCTTTGAGCTCTAAGGCTTAGCAGGTTGCGGTGCCTTGTGGCTGTCAGCAGCCCGAAAGGTAATTGCCTTTAAATAAAGGCTCTATATCGATTCGTGTGGGAGAGAATCATCGGTGCTTGGCTCCCGCGTTTGCCTTCGCGCCACAATCGCGTTGCCTTCACGCCGCAATCGCATCGCCTTTGCGGCGCAATCGTGTTGCCTTTGCGGCGTAATCGCACAGCCCTCGCTTCGCGGTGAAATCTGCTTTGGCAAACCTTAATCCATCCGAACCAACATAGACCCTAAACAAGACCCAGGTTGCGGACGGTCAAAGGTGCCGCAACCCGCAAGATGAAGAATCAGCGGCGTTCTGCCATGCCGCCTTTTCCCTTGATATAGTCCATCAGTTCGCGGAAAAGAGGCGAGGCAGACAATGTCCTCACGTTTCCCGTGAGAATGAGTTGTTTGCGTGCCCGCGTCAGCGCCACGTTGAGCTTGCGGTCTATCTCGTGGCCGTCCTCAGTGAAGGTGTTGGCTGTGAGGAAGTCGAGCTGATGGGTCTGCTGTATGGTGAACGAATATATTATCACGTCCCTTTGCGACCCTTGATACCGCTCAACCGTATCGATGCTTATGCCGTCGAGGGCCTTTATTCCTGTTTTTTCTATCTCTTTCCTTATCATCGCAATCTGGTTTCGATAAGGCACGATGATCCCAACGGTCTTGTTGGCGTTGAACTGCTCGCCATAGAAACGGTGCACTCGCATCAGGATGTCGCCGACGAGCTGCGCCTCATCGGCGTTCACCTTGTCGGAAATCTCCGGTTGGCGGCAGTCTTTCGACGCGAAGAATACCACCCGTTGGCTCTTCAAGAGGTCGTCTATGCTGTCTTTCGATGGCAACGTGTAGCCAATGTCCGTGGCCTCTTGGTGAGGCAATGGCACGCAGCGCAGTCGCTCACGCCTGTAAAACTCGCGGTTGGGAAACTCCGCTATGTCGGGGTGCATGCGTCCTTGGCGGCGTAGCGTGCCAATGAAGTCGGTGCGCTTGGCGCGAAGTTCTTGCCGTATGAGCCGCTCGAAGAGCGAGTTCTTGCAGTCGGTGAGCCCAATGTCGAGCAGCAGTTTGCTTCTCACCATGCTGTCGCTGTCGGCTTGTTGCACCACCGCGGGCAGTTGCTTATAGTCGCCAATGAGGATGAACTTGTCGATATTGCATTGGCATCCGGCCAACGCGCCAGACGCTCGGTGGCTTGCCAATAGGCCGATGATGTTTGGTTCCAATATCTGTGAAGCCTCGTCTACAATGGCAAGCGCGAAATGTTTGATAGAGAATATGTAGGCTCGCGACTGCATCATAGACGTGGTGCCTACGATGACCTTGGCGTTGGCAATGAGCTGCCTCATGCCAGCAAGTGTGGGCTTTTCTCCCACCCTGTTTTGCAGGAGATAAGGCTCGAAGGTCTCCGCGCACGACAGAGGGCTGCCAATCCGCAGGAAGTCGATGCCGTTGTCGGTCAGCATGCCGCAAATCTCGTCCACGGCACGGTTGGTGTAGGCCATGAGCAGCAACCCCTTGCCCTCTTCCTGCTGAAGTTCCGCAAGGGCTTCCCTCACCATAAACTGCAACGCCATCGACGTCTTTCCCGTGCCAGGAGGCCCCACGAGCAGGAAATAGTCGCGGGCTTGCTTCGCCTTCAGTATTATCTCGTCGATGCCGTTGTCGTAGCTTCTTGAGAGGGCGAGGCCCTTGTCGGCTCGTGGCGCGCGTTGCCCGAGCAGCAAGTCCTTGCGGTCTTGCGGTGCCGTGACAAGTTGATGGATAGAGCTCAATGCCGCTCCGCCGCCCACGTCGCTGCTTCCGTGCTCTATGCACCACACCTTGTCCTCGTTCTGCGCCAGGAAAGTCTTTGCCAAAGGGTTCATGAGCCTCACCACCACATTGTCGGTACGCAGTCGCTCTATTCCCCCCTTGAGCAATATCGCCCTCCGCGCATCGGGTTCCGCGTCCTTGTCGTAGGCATAGAGGTAAATCATGTCGCCGCGGCGGAAGTTGGGCAGGAAGTCCTCGCCTTGGTCGGGCACGGTCAGGGCGAGCGTGTCGCAGACGCCGCCGCGACCGCCTTCCGCCTTGTGGTCATCAGCGTCAACCGCCTTGGGATTCGTCAGGCAGGTGAAGATGTTGCCCGTCTCCTTCTTCTCCGCCAAGGGCATATTCCAGAGGTTTGCCACGCAGTTGCCCGTGCCTTCCACCACGCCTACGCGCGACATTATGTTCTCCCGTATCACGAATTGCGTCATGCGGCAGAAGTAGTCGTGCTCAAGGGGCGTGAGCGCATGAAGGGGCTGGATCAAGGACAGCAGTTGCGGTCGGAGGTAAGTATCGTAGAAATGTCCGCTGGCGTGCGCCACGTTGAGCGTCTGTTCGGTTATAGTCGGCAGGACGTGCTCCATGCCGTTCTCGGCGATGTCAAACTCCAACGCGATGGCCTCGTTGCGGAAGCGCAGGGCCTCGTAGACGAGCTTCATGAGCGATGTCACGCCTATGAGACCGTCGGGCAGGGGGTATTTGGAGTAAAGTAAGCGTATGTCGGAGTGCTGCACGCCAAAGTTGTAATAGAGAATGCCAAAGTAGAGAAGCACCTGCACGTAGTGCTTCTCCACCACTTTCGCGCCTTGGCTGTTTGCCGTGCCGCGCTCCAGGAAGATGTTGCGTCCCGACTTCTGCTCCACCAGCAGGCGCAAGTCGGTGGTCATCAAGTCCACGCGTCCTTGCAGCCCGAGCTTCTCGCAGACGAACGTCGGCTCAAGCAAGGCCTTCTTCATGTCGTAGTGCTGGCGCAGCTCGTCCACGATGCTCGTGAGGTTTTGCGCCTGTCGCGCCGCGTCGGCCTTGAACTTCGTCCCGTCGAAGTCGGTGCAACTGGCATATTCGAGGGCCTTATCGCGGAAGTTTTTTATCAGGGTCTTGGCGGCTGAGAACCCCTCGGCGTTTATTATGTCGTCGAGGCACGCACCGGCATAGTTTCCCAAGAGTATGGCCTGCGTGTTGGCGCGCTCCTTTATTCGGCTAAGGAGATACATGAGCGGATGGTGCCCGTAATCCTCGAAACACGACGCAATCACGGAGATATCCATCAGGCAGTCGGGCTCCACAATGATGAGCCTTGGCGTGATTGCGTCGCCATCGGTTTGGCAGTCGAGAAGGTTGAGGTGCATGCCTGGCTTGAGAATGTCGTGGAGATACTCCATGTGGGCATACTGAGTCTGCCGTGTATAGTACACGGTCACCTCCCTGCCTCCGCCATCCTCGTCAACAATCACATGGATCTCTTGCTCGTCAAACGACCTCACTATGCATCGCTTGTCGGGCGAGTTTTGGTGTATTCGCTCCGCCTTAGGCTTGATGTCGCGTGGCAAGAGCGCTGTCAGCGTCTCCGGCATAGCACTCTTCAGCACGCGGCTGATGAGCCTCGCCACGGCAGCCGCGTCGTGGAGCAGGATGGTCTTGCCATCGTCCTCGCCTCCGTCTATGTGGCTGCGGTTGCTGTCGCGCCTTGCCTGCCTGAGGGCGTTTGCCTCGTCGCCGTGGATGTTGAAAAGCCGCATCACGCTCTCCAGTTGCGAGTTGAGGTCTCCGAACCCGTACCTAGTGTCTTTCAAAGCCTCGGCGCACGTCGTCACCAATGTCTCGTGCAGGAGCTTGAGGCGCGACGCCACGGTGAGCCTTTCGTTGCCCACAATGGCAAGCACGTTGTCGTAAAGCCCTTGCGCCGTCAGGCTTGCCTTGTCTTGCTTTTCTCCCATTCTATGAGTCTTCTTTTCAGGTCGCGTCCCCAATGATATTCGCCAAGTGTCCCGTCGGAGTGGATGACGCGGTGGCACGGAATGAGCATCGCCACGGGGTTCTGCGCTATCGCCGTGGCGACGGCCCTCACGGCCTTTGGCTCGCCTATGCGCTCAGCCACCTCTTGGTAGCTCACCGTGGTGCCGAAAGGAATCTTGCGCAGCTCTGCCCATACCTTCAGTTGAAACTCGGTGCCTTTGACGTCGAGCGCGATGGGGTGGTCTAATCCCTCGAAGGCGACGCGCTCCACTGTGTCGGCCATGACGTTGCTTTGCGTGGTGGGCGTGTATTGCCCCCACCGTGTGGCCAATTCGTGGATGGTCTCAAGGCGGTTGTGCTCGAGAAACTGCAGGTCGCATACGCCGTCCCATGTGCGGGCCACGATGATGCTGCCGAAAGGACTCTCGGCAAACCCATACTCTATCTTGTTGCTTATTGCCATAACTGTGTTTTTCTGTGGTTCCTTAAATCGGATCTACCTGCAAATTTACAACAAATTTCGCATAGGCATCATAAACCTGAGCCTGCGAAATAAATATCTTCGCTAAAATGTTGCGGTTGTTTGATTTTTACCTAATTTTGCCGCCGTATGTCTTTACGATACACATTATATATATTGTATAAGCGATTATGTTAAGGCGTGTGATTACATATTGGGCCGTGGCTTGCCTTATGCCTTTGCTTGCTGTCAGCCTGCTTGCCTCTTGTGGGCGCGATGAGCCTAAGCGGTCGGTCTACTATTGGCAGACCACGCTGCGCGTCGATTCCGCCGAGCGAGCCTTCCTCGCACGACATGGGGTGGGGAAGGTCTACTGCCGCTATTTCGACGTGGTGGCTGGCGACGACGGGCCGCAACCCAACGCGACCATTGCCTTCGAGGGTGCTTTTCCCAAGGCCGTGGAGGTGGTGCCGGTGGTCTTCATCGTCAACGACTGCATGAGGCAACGGCACGATGGGCTGGCGGAGAAGATTGTAAGGCGCGTGGCGCAAATGAACGTCACCAACGATTTGCCCGCAGCCAAGGAACTTCAGGTCGATTGCGACTGGACCATGACGACGCGGCGGACCTTTTTCGCCTTCCTCGAAAGGCTCCGCGCGCTGTGCCACGACCGAGGCATGAAGCTGTCGGTCACCATACGCCTGCACCAACTCTCGCAGCCCGCGCCGCCTGCCGACCATGGCGTGCTGATGATGTACAACACGGGCGACGTGACAAAGCTCTCCGTGCATAAGCCTATACTCGACATCAAGGACGTGATGCCATATATGCGTTATCTCCGCGGATACGGAATGCGCCTATCCACGGCCTACCCGCTCTTCACCTGGCACGTGCTCTTCCGTGGCGGAAGATACGTGGGCATAATGCACGGCGACGACGACTTGCCCGTGTTGCCGGGCGACAGCATCGTCGTGAGGCAGCCGGAGCTGGACGACATACTCAAGGCGAAGAAGGCCGTGGACGAAGCGAGGAGCGACGCCAACGGCGAGATTATACTGTACGACTTGAACGACAAGAACATAAAACGATTCAACCATGATAACTTTAAGGAAATTTACAAGTAGCTTGACCGTAATGCTGCTTGCCGCAACCACCGCACACGCGTGCATTGCGGAAAACGCGCCTTACCACAACAACTATCTCTTCTCCGTGTTCAACCGCTCGCTCATGGGCGACCGCTTCACCGATGCCACCGAGAAGTTCTGGCAAAGCTATGTAGGCAAAAGCGACCTGCCTGCCTACAGGTGGGGAGGTCGCGATGAGGTGATGGACAAGGCCAAGAAGCTGAAAGACACGGAGATGCAGACCTATTGCCGCCGGCTGAACAGCTATCTCGACAATTGCATCATCTTCAATGCGTGGGAATATCCCACTAAGCAGCAGCTGACACGCCGCACGTCAACGCTCAACAACCTGTTGCAAGCGTCGAAGGCCTATCAAGGCAAGCGCCTCCGCGCCCAATACAACCTCATGCGCATGCGCGCCCTGCTCGGGCTGAAGCGCTACCAGGAGGGCGTGAACTTCTGGAACACAACGGGAAAGCGTATGCAGCCGAGCGTCTATCGCGACATGGCGCGCAACATCTATGCCGGATGCCTGTGGCGCTTGGGCAAGAAGAGCTTGGCCATAGAGACCTATGCCGACCAGGAAGACTACCAAAGCCTGAAATACTGCGTTCGCGGCTATCGCAACCTCGCGGGCATACAGAAGGTGTATGCCACCAACCCAAACTCGGCCACGTTGCCTTACCTCGTGCAGGACTTCGTGAACAACGTGCAGGAGACGATGGACGTGTATGACGCGCGCCATTTCCCGTTTGCCACGGGCGAGGAGACCAAGAGCGAGCTCGACGAGTGGATGAAGGACATAGACGCCAAGAACATAACCACGACTGAGGCCAACAACTTCATCTCGTTCGCCAAGGGCGTGGTGGCTGAGGGCAAGACCAGCGTGCCATGCCTTTGGCAAGCGGCGATAGGCTGCATAGAGCACCAACTGGGGCTCTACGACAAGGCGAAGGCCGACCTTGAAAAGGCCAAGACGCTTGCCGGCACGCAGAGGATGAAGGACAACGCGCGCGCCATCTTTGCCGCCAACTCCATCTTCGCCGAGAAGAGCCGTGGCGAGTTGTTCGACAAGTGGCTGGCAGGAGAGATGAAGTGGCTCGACGCCAAGTCGGCTGAGGACCGCAAGAGCACCACGCTCTACGACGCCGATCACTATCGCGACGTGCAGGAGCGCATGGTCTACAATGGGATCGTGCCAATGCTCAACAAGGAGGGCCGTGTCAATGCCGCGCTCGTGATGTTGAGCCGCATGAACGACAGCGACCCGCAATGGTATTACCAAGGCATCTACTTCGACGCGCTCGCCAACACCAAGACCGACGACCTCAAGGCCTACGTCGAATACCTGGGCAAGCAACCGTCCGACTCGCTTGAGAGCTGGGCCTGGCAGAAAGCCTACCGCGACGCCAACTTCTACAACGACATCATCGGCACGAGGCTTCTCGCCCAAACACGCTTTGCCGACGCCATACCCTTCCTTGAGAAGGTGAGCGTGGACTTCCTCAACACCCAGAACATAGCGCCTTACGCGGCGCAACGCACCTATGCCAAGGAGCGCTGGATGGGCAAACAACGCGTGGCAGAGCCTGACTACCTGACCGAGGAGCAGCGGGCAGCCTTGCCAAAACTCGCTGAGAACAAGAAGCTGAGCTATTGCCGCGACATGCTGAGCCTCTCGGCGCAATACTCGCTCATGAAGCCATCGGAGGAACGCATGCGCAAGGCGTATGAGCTTGCGTCGATGTGGTATCAAGGCAGCTACGAGGGCGACTGCTGGTGGTTGAAGCAATATGGCGTGAGCGTGACGCAAGACAGCGCCCAGGTGGGCACTGCCGACTTCGTGGCGAAGGCCATAAGCCTGCTCGACGAGAGCGCGCAAAGCACCGACTTCAAGTTGAAGGAGAAGAGCCTCTATGCCCTCGCCTTCATACGCTACGGCGCGCCTTGGTTCTTCGAGGGATGGGACGACGCCACGCAACAGTTCTACGACATCACCAACATCAAGACGCAGCCCAACACAAGGCAATACAAGGCCATGAAGACTCTGGCGGCTTTCTGCGCCGACAATGCCTCAAAGGTAGACGCCTTCGTGTCGAGGTGCGACATGCTCAGGCGCTTCAGCGCCGTCAGCTCACGATAGTTTGCGGCATTGTCCACGAACGTGAGCGATACTGTCCACGTTTGTGGGCATTGCGCCTCACGTCCGTGGGCAATATTGCTCGCGGGCGTGGGTTAATGTCGTGACGGCGCATAGCCCCGTGCGTTTCTTGCCATAGAACATTTTTTTGAAGTATATTTCCTTAAAAAGGTTGCACGGTTAATTACTTTGTATTACATTTGTGGAAAAATAGGATTATGAACACTTCAACAGTAGTATCGTCCAAGCAGTCGGTATCGTTTCGCTGGAACTCGGACCTTGTGAACCACCTCAAGGAGATGGCAAAACAGCAGAATCGCAGCCTAAGTAATTTCACGGAAACCATCCTCTCAAAGTTCATGGAGGAAACAGATGCTCCCAACGAGGCAACGAAAGCCGCTTACGAGGAGGCTACGTCGGGTAAGGAGCTTGAGACGTTGGACATGAAGAACTTTAGCGAATTCGTCAAGTCGTTGTGAACATGATGGAGCTGAAGATAACCACGCAGTTCAAGAAGGATCTGAAAAAATACAAGCACAATGAGGATTTGCTGAAAGCTTTGGAAGTCGTTCTCAACCATTTGGCAGAAGAAGGCGCAGTGCCTCAGAAATATCTTCCGCACACGCTCACTGGCGATTACAAGGCGTGCATGGAGTGTCATGTGTTGAATGATTTCCTGCTGATATGGATAGACAAGACTAAACCCCTGATAAAACTACTTAGGCTTGGCTCGCACTCGGAACTTTATGGCAAGGGAAGGAAAAAGTGAGGTGCGGGCGCTTTGTTGACTTTGCCAGCTGCAATATATTCTCCTAAAAACATATCCGCGCCACCTGTCTTTCGGTGGCTCCATGTCGATTAATATGGGAGGGAATCGTCGTGCCCGTTTCCCTCGTTTGTCTTTGCGCCGCAATCGCGTCGGCTCCACGCCGCAATCGCATTGCCTCTGCGCCGTGATCGCAATGCCTTTGCGCCGCAATCGCACTGCGGTGAAATCCGCTTCGACGATACGTAAACGGAAATACGGGGAATCATCATTGCCAAGTGCGGATTTTTTGCTAACTTTGCCAACAGAAAGCAACAAAACGATTATGGGAAAAATAATACTCACAGGCGACCGTCCCACAGGCCGCCTCCATCTCGGACACTATGTGGGAAGTCTTCGTCGCCGTGTGGAACTTCAGAACAAGGGCGACTATGACCGTATGTTCGTGTTCATGGCCGACGTGCAGGCACTCACCGACAACGCATCCAACCCTGACAAGATACGCGACAACATAGTCAACGTGGCGCTCGATTATCTCTCGGCGGGCCTCGACCCAACCAAGTGCACGCTCTACGTGCAGAGCCGCATCCCAGAGCTTGCCGAGCTGACGACGTATCTCATGAACATCGTCTCCGTGAGCCGCGTGCAGCGCAACCCCACAGTGAAGACCGAGGTCAAGCTCCGTGGCTTCGAGAACGACTCCATCCCCTTGGGCTTCTTCTGCTACCCCGTGTCGCAGGCCGCCGACATCGCCGCCTTCAAGGCTACCACGGTGCCCGCCGGCGAGGACCAGGAGCCGATGCTGGAGCTGACGCGTGAGCTCGTGAACCGTTTCAACAACACTTACGCTCCGGTGCTCGTGGAGCCAAAGATAATGCTTCCTGAGAATGCCACGGCGCGCCGCTTGCCAGGTACAGACGGCAAGGAGAAAATGTCGAAGAGCCTTGGCAACTGCATATATCTCTCCGACGACGCCGACACCGTGTGGAAGCAGGTGAAGGCAATGTATACCGACCCGACCCATCTCAACGTCTCCGACCCTGGCCACGTGGAGGGCAACGCCGTGTTCACATATCTCGACGCCTTTGCCACAGACCAAGACTTCGCCGACTTCTGGCCGGAGTTCAGCAACCTCGACGAGCTGAAGGCAGCTTATCAGCATGGCGGCATTGGCGACATGAAGTGCAAGAAGATGCTCAATAACGTCATCAACCGCATGCTCGACCCCATCAGGGCTCGCCGTGCCGAGTATGAGAAAGACATACCCGAGATCTTCAACATCCTCAAGAAAGGCTCCGACGCGGCTCGCGAGGTGGCGGCGCAGACCATGGACGAGGTGCGCAAGGCAATGCGCATAGACTATTTCGAGGACGAGGAACTGATAAAAGAGCAAACGAGGAAGTTCGGTGGAAAATAATCACGACTACGAGGTAATGGCCCCCGTTGGCAGTCGCGACTCGCTCGCCGCTGCCATCCAGGCTGGAGCCGACTCCGTGTATTTCGGGGTGGGGCAGCTCAACATGCGCTCCCACTCGGCCAACCATTTCGACCTCAACGACCTCGACTATATAGTGGCGACGTGCCGTGAGCGTGGCATCAAGACCTATCTCACGGTGAACACCATCATCTACGACGAGGACGTGGAGACCATGCACACCATCGTGGACGCAGCCGTGAAGGCAGGCGTGTCGGCGGTGATAGCCTCCGACGTGGCGGTGATGACCTATTGCCGCGAGAAGGGCATGGAGGTGCACCTGTCAACCCAGCTCAACATAAGCAACGTGGAGGCGTTGGAGTTCTACTCGCGCTTTGCCGACGTGAGCGTGCTGGCACGCGAGCTCAACATGAAGCAGGTAGGGCATATCCACGACGAGATTCTGAGGCGTGGCATCTGCGGGCCATCGGGCAAGCCGGTGAGGATAGAGATGTTTTGCCACGGAGCCCTCTGCATGGCGGTTTCGGGCAAGTGCTACATGAGCCTGCACGCCGCCAACCGCTCGGCCAACCGTGGGCAGTGCGTGCAGATTTGCCGACGCAGCTACACCGTGTCCGACAACGAGACTGCCAACCAGCTTGAGATAGACAACAAGTACATAATGAGCCCCAAGGACCTCAAGACGATACGCTTCATCGACAAGATGATGGAGGCGGGCGTGAGAGTGTTCAAGATAGAGGGGCGCGCGCGTGGTCCGGAATACGTCTATACTGTGGTGAGCTGCTACAAGGAGGCCATCAGTAGCGTGCTCGACGGCACCTTCACCGAGGAGAAGAAGGATGCGTGGGACGAGAGGCTCGCCACCGTGTTCAACCGCGGCTTTTGGGACGGCTACTACCAAGGGCAGACCATGGGAGAGTGGAATGACCAATACGGCTCCCTCGCCACAGAGAAGAAGACGCTCGTGGGCATGGTGAACAAGTATTTCAGCAAGATTGGCGTGGGCGAGATTGCGGTGCAGGCAAGTACGTTCAAGAAAGGCGACCGCTTGCTCATCACCGGCCCCACGACGGGCGCAATGTATCTCGACGCCACGGAGATTCACGACGACAACGGCCCAATAGACGAGACCGTGCAACATACCTACGTGTCGGTGCCCGTGCCAGGCAAGGTGAGGCCGCACGACAAGGTTTTCAGAATAGACAAAGCATGAAGACGATAAACGAATTGCAAGACGAGGTGGTGGAGGAGTTCTCCGACTTCGACGACTGGATGGACAAGTACCAGATGCTCATAGACCTGGGCAACGACCTCGACACCTTGGACGACAAGTATAAGACTGAGCAGAACCTCATTGATGGTTGCCAGAGCCGCGTATGGCTGCAATGCGACAACGTGGACGGTAAGCTCATGTTCACCGCCGACAGCGACGCGCTGATAGTGAAAGGCATCATAGCGCTGCTCATACAGGTGATCAGTGGTCACACTCCCAAGGAGATTCTCGACGCCGACCTTTACTTCATTGAGAAGATTGGACTTCGCGAGCATCTCTCACCGACACGCAGCAACGGGCTGCTCGCCATGGTGAAGCAGATAAAGGCTTACGCCCTCGCCTATGACGCCAAGGAGCATGAGAAAGCTTAAGACCATAGAGATGCACCGCCTGAGCGTGGATGAGTTTAAGGCAGCAAGGAAGTTGCCGCTCATCGTAGTGCTCGACAATGTGCGCTCATTATATAATGTGGGCAGCGTGTTCCGTTCGGCCGACGCTTTCCGCGTGGAGGCGGTGTGGCTGTGCGGCGTGACGGGCTGTCCGCCAAATGCCGAGATCCACAAGACCGCGCTCGGAGGAGAAGACAGCGTGGACTGGAGATACTTCAAGGACACCGAGGACGCCGTGAGGGAGCTTCACAAGAAAGGATGTTTCGTGTGGAGCGTCGAGCAGGTGGAAGGCTCCACGAAGCTCCAAGACCTGAAGGTGGACAAGTCTGCCGCCTGCGCCTTGATTCTTGGCAATGAGGTCAAGGGCGTGCAACAGGGCGTCGTTGACATGAGCGACGGTTGCTTGGAGATTCCGCAGTTTGGCACCAAGCACAGCCTGAACGTCAGCACGACCGCGGGCATCGTGATTTGGGAGTTCGCAAAGCAGTTTATAATAGGTAATGAGTAGATAAGATGTTTGACATTTGCAGCATAGGCCACATCACGCGCGACAAGATTGTCACGCCAGAGAATACCGTCTACATGGCAGGCGGCACGTCGTTTTACATGACTTATGGCATGAGCCACTTGCCACGCAAGGTGAGCTACCAGCTCGTGACGAAGGTGGGAGAGGAGAGCAACGACGACTTGGACAAGATCAAGGCGTTGGGCTTCGACACGGTGTGCTATCCGAGTAGGCATACCGTGTTCTTCGAGAACATTTACGGCAAGGACAGCAACGACCGCACGCAACGCGTGAGGACAAAGGCAGACCCCTTCACCGTTGACGACGTGAAGCCTTTGGAGGCAAAGGTGTTTCACCTTGGCTCATTGCTTGCCGATGACTTCTCGCCAGAGGTGGTAGAGGCCCTCGCCGAGAAAGGCACGGTCTCCATCGACGCGCAAGGCTACCTGAGAGAGGTGGTGGGCGAAGAGGTGAGGCCAGTGGAGTGGACTGACATGAAGCGTGTGCTTCGTTCCACGGGTGTGCTGAAGCTCAACGAGAGCGAGATGCAGACCATCGTGGGAAGCAATGACCCCTACGAGGTGGGCAAGAAGCTCGCGGCGTGTGGCGTTGGCGAAGTGGTGATAACGCTTGGCAGCTATGGCTCGGTGATTTATGCTGGCGGCAAGGCCTACGACATTCCTGCTTACAAACCCAAGAAGCTCGTCGACGCCACAGGCTGTGGCGATACGTATTCCACAGGCTACCTATGGTGTAGGGCGCAGGGCATGAGCATAGAGGAGTCGGGCAAGTTTGCCGCGGCAATGTGCTCGCTCAAGCTGGAGCATTCGGGACCTTTTGACGGTACGATAGAAGATGTGGAACAGTTGATAGGGTAAGCGGAGAGAGATGAACGCAGAAAGGACAAGTGGCAAGTCGATGTACCGAACCATTCGCGACTATGCCTTCATAGCCGTTGCCATGATCATGGGCGTGATAGGCTTGAACCTTTTCCTCGTGCCCAACGAGATAACCATGGGCGGCACCATGGGTATAGCGGAAATCGTGTATTGGGGAACGGGCATACCCACACAATACACTTATTTCGCGATCAACGCCGCATTGCTGGTTTCCGCCTTGAAAGTGCTTGGCTGGCGCTTTTGCGTCAAGACCATCTATGCCGTGGTGGTGTTCACCGTGGCATCCTCCTTGTTTCAATGGCTTGGCTTCGCCAATGTTCACCTCCTTGCCGACCAGAAGTTCATGGCGTGCATCGTGGGTGGCGTGTTCATGGGTACGAGTGTGGGCCTTGGGCTCTCGGCTGGCGGTAGCACGGGAGGCTCCGACGTGGTGGCTGCAATGATTCATAAATATCGCGACGTGTCGTTGGGACATATCATCCTTTTTTGCGACCTTGCCATCATCACGTCGAGTTATGTGGTGCTGCACGACTGGGAGAAAGTGCTCTATGGCTACGTGTTGCTTTTCATAGTCTCGTTTTGCGTTGATTATGTTGTCAACTCGCTGCGCCGCTCGGTGCAATTCCTTATCATATCCAGGAAATGGGAAGAGATAGGCGAGGCAATCAACAAGATAGCGGACAGAGGCTGCTCCACGCTCAACGGCAACGGGTTCTATTCCAAGCGCGATATCAAGGTGATATTCTGCATAGCCAAGAAGAGTGAGTCGTCGATGATCTTCGACCTTGTTGACGAGATAGACCCCGACGCTTTTGTCGCCCAAAGCGCCGTCATCGGTGTCTACGGTCAAGGCTTTGATCGCGTGAGAGTGAGGAAGAAAATCAGCCTGGAGGAGATTAAAAAGGAGATAAAGGCGTGATTAATGCGTTATCTCCCATTTATTAAGTAATTTTGCATCTGTAATAACAGATTGATATAAACGTTTATATAAGATATGGCATTAAAATGTGGTATCGTGGGATTGCCTAACGTGGGCAAGTCCACGCTTTTCAACTGCCTGTCGAGCGCTAAGGCACAGGCAGCCAATTTCCCTTTCTGTACGATAGAGCCTAACCTCGGTGTCATCACCGTGCCCGACGAGCGACTCACCAAACTTGCGGAGATTGTGCATCCGGGACGCATCGTGCCTGCTACGTGTGAGATTGTGGACATCGCCGGACTGGTGAAAGGCGCGTCGAAAGGTGAGGGCTTGGGCAACAAGTTCCTTGGCAATATTCGCGAATGCGATGCCATTATCCATGTCATTCGCTGCTTCGACGATGACAACGTGGTGAGAGAGGGCGGAGCTCCCGTGGACCCTGCAGCTGATAAGGACATCATTGACACAGAACTGCAACTCAAAGACTTGGAGACCATAGAGGGGCAACTGTCAAAGCAAGAAAAGATTGCCGCAACGGGCAACAAGGACGCAAAGGTGCTTGTTGACGTGTTGCACGCTTATAAGGAAGTGCTCGACAAGGGTGAGAACGCCCGCTCGGTGACTTTTGAGACAAAGGAGGAACAGAAGGCGGCTCACGACCTTTTCCTGCTCACCACAAAGCCTGTGCTCTATGTTTGCAACGTGGATGAGGCAAGCGCGAAGACCGGCAACAAATATAGCAAGATGGTTGAGGAAATCGCCGCCAAGGAGGGTGCCGAGGCCATGGTCATTGCCGCCAAGACGGAGGAGGACATAGCGTCGCTTGACACTTACGAGGAGAAAAAGCTCTTCCTTGATGACCTCGGTTTGGAGGAGAGTGGTGTTAACCGACTCATAAAGAAAGCATACCACCTGCTCAACCTGCAGACATTCATCACCGCAGGCGAGATGGAGGTAAAGGCGTGGACATTCCATAAGGGATGGAAGGCACCACAGTGTGCTGGCGTGATACACACCGATTTCGAGAAAGGATTCATACGCGCTGAGGTCATCAAGTATGCCGACTACATACAGTATGGTTCGGAGAACGCCGTGAAAGAAGCTGGCAAGCTGAACATAGAAGGCAAGGAATACGAGGTGCAAGACGGCGACATCATGCACTTCCGCTTTAATGTTTAAACGGTTGCAGCGATGACTAACTTGCTCTACATCGTTTGGAATCCTTCGGAAGTGATATTCCATGTGGGTTCCTTTGGCGTGAGATGGTATGCCATGTGTTGGCTTTTGGGCCTGCTGCTTGGCACATTGCTGATGGCAAAACTCTACAAGGACGAGAAGATTCCTGATGAGAAGTTTGAGCCTCTCTTCATGTATATCTTTGTGAGCGTACTCATTGGCGCGCGTCTCGGCCATTGCCTTTTCTATCAGCCCGACTATTTTCTGTCGTCAGGAAAACACATTGTCGAGATGTTCCTGCCCATCCATTATATGGCAGACGGCTCATGGAAGTTCACTGGCTATGAGGGCCTTGCCTCTCATGGAGGCGTGATAGGAATGATTATCGCCATCTTCATCTATGCCTATCGCAACAAGGTGAATGTATGGACGGTGTTCGACAACATGGGCATCTGCTCGTGCATCACGGCTACATTTATACGTTTAGGCAACCTCATGAATTCCGAGATCATAGGCAGAGTGACAGATGTGCCTTGGGCGTTCATCTTCGAGAAGGTTGACCAATATCCACGTCATCCAGGACAATTGTATGAGGCGATAGCCTATGCTTGCTTCTTCATCATAATCTATGCCATCTACAAGAAGCATCCGGAGAAGGTGGGCAGTGGGTTCTATGTTGGCCTGTGCTTGACGCTTGTGTTCACGGCACGCTTCCTGATAGAGTTTGTCAAGGACATCCAGGAGCCATTTGAGGCAGGCTTGGCTCTCGACATGGGGCAGATACTCTCTATTCCAATAATTGCCATCGGCGTGGCGTGCATGGTTGGCGGTAAATGGATGAAGAAAATAGGCGCGAAAATAAATGATTGATATTTCCTTTGCTGTTTGAGAAATAATCATTACCTTTGTGCCACAGTTCTAATGCTTTGCATTATAATTGATTGAAGTGCTGCTTGCTTTCGCATATCAGCCTTCTATAAAGGGCTCTGATAGTTCAATGGATAGAACGGAGGTTTCCTAAACCTTTGATCTGGGTTCGATTCCCAGTCGGAGTACGACGAGAAATGCTAAGTGGTTTGTTAATAACTACTTAGCATTTTTGTTTTATTAGAATTGTACGTGTTTTAGCACGTGTTTTTGCTACTGTTTGCCTTAACAAGTCACTTTACAAGCCTCATCCACGACAAACGAAAAGGCGACTGTCCATTGCGATATGCCTCCAGCCGTCCATCTATTAACGGTCTTGTGCAAAGAGTTTCACCTGCCCACTGCGTCGGCGTTGCGATGGAAGGGCAGTGGCGTTGCGGTGGAATGGCAATGCCATTGCGGTGGAAGGACAATGGCGTTACGATGGAAAGGCAATGAGAGAAAATCACAAAATCACAAAATCACGATCACGATAAGGGAATTGATACAAACTTCTCATACATTTTCTCACTCGTCCACCACACGCACACGGATTTGAAAGATTTAAAAGATGTCGGCGTTGCCGATTACGCATACCATGTTTTTGCCATGCGGCATGCGGACGGGCACAGGGCCCGCCCCTGCACCTTAAACCAACGTGGATGCCTTGCAGGGTGCGGCTTCTTGTGGCTGTCCGCAACCCACGTGGAGTAATACCATGTTTTTTTACCTTGGTTGTGAGAATCACTGCGTAGCGAATAGCTAGCAATCTTTTAAAGCTTTAAATTCCGTGTGGGGAAACAGAATAATTATGAAACTATGTAGATGTTAAATATAATCTATATTATATAGTATAAAGAATACCTTTTATAATAATGTATGCGCGTACATTATAATATTAAAGAGAATGATATTATTATGGCATTACATTGGATATAAAGCCATGGAGAACCCTTATCGTGATTCGTGATTTCGTGATTTTGTGATTTTTCATGACTGGCTACCTGTCCATTTTAGATTGCTGCATTGCGTAATGCACATTAAGAAGTCGTTAGGTGAAGAGCATATGGCCAATCTCTCCAAAGTGGGTTAATATAACGTTGAAGAAGTGGAAGTCATATACAAAAATACGCCGGTACTCATCAACGAGCTCCGGCGCATTTTTATGTTTAACTTTAAAATTGATTTCAAACAGATGAATACCTCACGGTATCCACGCGTTTCCGTTAAACAATCTATCAAATCTACCTTAAACCTAATAACTAAAAACCTAAATCTATTACTACTAACCTAAACAATCTATTAACCTTTTGACGCTGCAAAGTTACAATTATTACATTTATATATCAAGTGAAAGAAATGCTTTTTTTTAAAACGGGCTCGTTTATTGATGTAAATCAATTATTTGTGTGCGTACACATCAATTTTCTGTAAGCAAAGCTCACTTATTTGCATTATATTGTTGGTTTCTCGAATCCTTTTCTTACCTTTGCTGAGGAAAAATAAACATTCGGTTAGAGTATGGCAATGAGGGTGTTGATAGTCAATACGAGCGAGCGTGAGGGTGGAGCGGCGGTTGCTGCAAACCGTTTGATGGACGCACTCAACAATAATGGCGTAAAAGCCAAGATGCTCGTCAGGGACAAGGAAACTGACAATATCACTGTTGTTGGCTTGAAAGGCGGATTTCTCCAACGTATTCATTTCTTGTGGGAGCGTTGGTGTGTGTATTATCATTTGCATTTCAAGCGCGACCATCTTTTTGAAATTGACTTAGCCAACACGGGAAGCGACATCACGAAGTTGCCTGAGTTCAAGGAGGCCGACGTGATTCACCTCGCCTGGATCAACCAGGGGTTCCTCTCATTGAAAGTCATAAGGAAAATCATAAACAGCGGCAAGGCTGTCGTATGGACTATGCACGACTTGTGGCCTGCGACGGGAATTTGCCACTTCACATTCGACTGTGGCGCGTTTAAAGGACAATGCCACAATTGCTTTTACCTTCCAAGGGGACAAAAGTCGGCCGATTTGTCCACACGTGTTTTCAACAAGAAGAAAAAGCTTTACTACAATAGCGGAATACATTTCGTGGCTTGCAGCAAATGGCTTGGCGGAAGCGCAAGGCAGAGCAGTTTGCTGACGGGCTTGCAGTTGTCGGTCATTCCCAACCCTATCGACACTCACGTGTTTTACCCGAAAGACAAGCACGACGCGCGTTTGCATTCCACGCTTCCAGAAGACAAGCACATCATCCTTTTCGTCTCTCAGAGAGTCACGATGGAGCGCAAGGGCATGGCTTATTTCATCAAGGCAATCTCGCTTCTCGCGGAGCGTTATCCGGAGATGAAGGAAAACACGGCGATAGCCATTCTTGGCAATCGTGCCGATGAGGTCGTGTCTCAGCTTGCCTTGCCGTCTTTCCCATTGGGATATATCAAGAACGAGAGGCAGCTTGTGGATATTTATAATTCGGCTGACGTATTTGTCATACCGTCGCTCGATGATAACCTGCCAAACACAATCATGGAGGCTATGGCTTGTGGCGTGCCTTCTGTCGGGTTCAAGGTAGGCGGCATACCTGAGATGATCGAGCATCAGAAGAATGGTTATGTGGCTGCCTTCAAGGATGCCGACGACCTTGCCGCGGGCATCCATTGGGTATTGGCTGAGGCCGACAAGGATGACTTGAAGAAGCGATGCGTGCAGAAAGTCATGTCTTGCTACTCGCAACGTTCCGTGGCGATGAGGTATGTTGAGGTCTACAATCAAGCGCTTGCCTTCAAGAATTACAAATTGTAATCAATTGAGTTCATGATTAAGTTCACTATAATCACTTGTACATTTAACGCGGCTTCGGTGTTGCAACGTACCCTAAGCAGTGTGTTGAGCCAGAAATACGCCTACATCGAGCATATCATCCTTGACGGACTGTCGAAGGACGATACCGTGAGAATGGCGTCGGACTATAAGTCGCGTTCTGATAAATTGGACAATGGTCACGAGGTCACGGTCATCTCCGAGAAGGACAGCGGCCTCTATGATGCCATGAACAAGGGCATTCGCCTTGCCACGGGCGAATATCTGATTTTTCTCAACGCCGGTGATGTCTTTCCCGGGCCTGAGACATTGGAAACAATAGCCGCTTCTTTTTTCGACGGTGAGCAGTTGCCTGGAGTGCTTTACGGAGACACCGACATCGTGGCCATGGACGGTCACTTCCTGCGCCATCGCCGATTGTGCCCTCCAAAGAAACTCACGTGGCGGTCGTTTCAATGGGGAATGCTCGTTTGCCATCAAGCATTCTACGCGCGAACTGACCTTGCCAAGGAGACGCTATATAATAATGTGGATTATCGTTTCTCTGCCGACGTTGACTGGTGTATTCGCATAATGAAGCTTTGCGCGAAACGTCATTTGGCGCTGCGCAATGTCAATGCGGTGATAGTGAATTACCTTGATGGGGGAATGACAAACAAAAACCATAAAGCTTCGCTTAAGGAGAGATTCCGTGTCATGGCGAAACATTATGGTTTTGTGCGGACGACCATCTTACATCTTTATTTCGTAATCAGGTCTTTCGTGAGAAAATAGCCTTATGGCTTGATCTTTTAATCGTATTCTTTGATTCTATGCTTATCCGTTTGGGTTAAGGCTCTGCGAAGCAATTTTCACCGTGATGCGATTGCGGCGTGGAGCCCTCGCGATTGTGGCGTAAAGGCATTGCGATTACGGCGCGCAGGCAACGCGGTTGTGGCGTAAAGGCAAACCGAGGTAACAACAACGGAGATTGCCTTTCACGGTAATCGATACAGAGCCTCTTCCTTACCCGTGTGGTTATCAGACGTTATACGTATCTGATAATCATTCCAGCGCGTACTTTCTGGCTCTTGCTCCTGAAGCCGTTCAGGTGCATTATCTTCTCCACGCTTACGCCCACTTTCTTGGCAATAGACGCGAGAGTCTCTCCGTTTTGTACCTTATAGTATACGCGCTCGGGAGCGTTCATGGCCTCTCTTACATCCTCTGGCGTGTCGTCATCGCTGTGTCCGAGCTCGCCATAAATCATGTCGTGGGTATAACCTCCGTTGCCAATCTTTCCGCGTTCGCGTGTAGCCACTTCCGACTCGCTGTCATATGTGCGCTTGTTGAAAGTGTAATAATCGCCTGTTACATCTTGGTTGCGGAAGTCAAAAAATAGAGCTGGGTTTAACGCCACACCGCAAAGGCGTGTCTCGAAGTGCAAGTGAGAGCCGGTGCTTCGGCCAGTGTTTCCACCGAGTGCGATGGGCTCGCCCGCCCGCACGTTCTCATTCTCTGTCACAAGTTGTTTTGAAAGGTGTCCGTAGATGGTCTCAAGGCCGTTGGGATGCCTTATTACGATATAGTTGCCGTAGCCTCCAGCCTCATATCTCACGACTCTGACCTTTCCCGTGAAAGCGGCGCGGATGGTGTCGCCAGTATATACTTTAATGTCCAGTCCCTTGTGTTGGCGACCCCATCGTGAGCCGAAGTTGCTTGTCACCACGCGGCTTGGCGTTGGCATGCAGAAATGGCGGAGGTTGATGGTGAACGAGTCGGGAAGCTCGGTGGCGCGGTGAGCGTAGCTGTTGTCCCATTCGTCGCCGTAGAGTTGTGCGGCTGGCGATTGGTAATTCTCGCGTTCGACAATGCTCTTTACCTCTATAGAGTCGAGTTTCTTTGCCCTTCTGTCTATTGGAGCTTGCCTTGCTAACAGGTCTTGTGCCATTGTGGTGCCGGCCGTGAAAACAAAAAACAATAATGCTCCCGCTATTTTGATGTTCTTTTTAATTGTCATTCAGTGTAATTTCTTTCAGGTTTGCAATGAGACGGTAAAATTTGTTTCATTTGCACCCACAAAGATATAAAAAAAGTGTCAAAATTGATTTGGCTCAAGTGTTTTTTATTGGTTGTTTAACAGAAATTGCGCACAATCGCGATTGTATTAACATAAGTTAGGAAAGAGATGGCTCTTGTTAGCTGATGACACCCCAATTGACATTTGTGTTTTTCAGTTCCCTCAAATGCTGCCACAAGAGGTCATATTTTGGGTTCACGCAGTCAGGGTCATCATCGATAACCTTCTTCGCCTCGTTTCTCGCGAGCTGCACAATCTGGCCGTCACGGGCGATGTTGGCTATCTTCAGGTCGAACGCCATGCCGCTTTGGGCAGTTCCTTCCAAGTCGCCTGGGCCGCGGAGCTTCAGGTCAGCCTCCGCTATCCTGAACCCGTCGTTGGTCTGGCACATTATATCGATGCGTTTCCGAGTGTCTTGCGACAGCTCGTAGCTTGTCACGAGTATGCAAAAACTTTGTTTTGCCCCACGTCCCACGCGTCCGCGAAGCTGGTGGAGCTGCGAGAGCCCGAAGCGCTGCGCGTCCATTATCACCATCACGGAGGCGTTGGGCACGTTCACGCCCACCTCTATCACGGTGGTGGCGACGAGGATTTGCGTCTTCCCCTGCACAAACTTCTGCATCTCTGCCTCCTTGTCCTTCGGCTTCATCTGCCCATGGACCTTGCTCATTGAATATTGCGGAAAGATTTGCTTGAGCGCCTCGTAGCCATCCTCAAGGTTCTTCAAGTCCTTCTTCTTGCCCTCCTCAATGACCGGAAAGACAATGTACACCTGCCTTCCCTCGTTTATCTGCTTGGCAATGCCGGCATAGAGGGAAGTCATTTGGTTGTTGTATTTGTGGATTGTGACTATCGGTTTTCTGCCTGGTGGCAACTCGTCGATGACGCTCACGTCGAGGTCGCCATACAGCGTCATGGCAAGGGTGCGCGGAATGGGCGTCGCGGTCATCACCAGGATGTGTGGAGGTCGCTCGCTTTTCTTCCACAGTTTCGCACGTTGTGCCACGCCGAACCTGTGCTGCTCGTCGATCACTGCGAGACCGAGCTTTTTGAAGACCACGTTGTCCTCGATGAGCGCGTGTGTCCCCACTATTATATTGATTGAGCCGTCGGCAAGGGCCTCAAGCACCTCCGCTCGCCTCTTTCCTTTCACGATACCGGTGAGAAGTTCCACCTTGATGTCCATGCCTTGCAGAAACTCCTTTATCGTGTTCAGGTGTTGTTCCGCCAATATTTCCGTTGGCGCCATTATGCAAGCCTGGAACCCGTTGCCTATGGCTATGAGCATAGCCATGAGCGCTACAAGGGTCTTGCCGGAGCCCACGTCGCCTTGCAGAAGCCGGTTCATCTGTATGCCCGACCGCATGTCGTCGTGAATCTCGTGAACCACGCGCTTTTGGGCGTTGGTCAATTCGAATGGAAGGTTGTTCTTGTAGAATATGTTGAGAGGGGCGCCGACGCGCATGAACGTGAAGCCGCGGTATTTGTGGCGTTGCTCAGTGGCGTAGCGCAAGATGTTGAGCTGCACGTAGAACAGCTCTTCAAACTTCAGCCGCTCCTGTGCTTGCTGCACGTCGCGCAACGACTGTGGGTAGTGTATCTTCCTCAGTGCGTCGTCTCTTGATATGAGGTGCAGCCTTGCTGTTTGCTCTCTCAAGAGCGTCTCGGGAATGGAGTCCTGTGGGATGCGCGCCACCAGCGCCTTCGTCATCTTCTCCATGGCTCTCGACGTGATGCCGCGGTCTTTCATGGTTTGGGTGGTGATGTAGTAGGGCTGCATCCCCATTGTCGAGAGTTGGAGGTTGGAGGCCTTCTCCATGTCGGGGTGGGCAAACTGGTATCGCCCGTTGTATGGTTGTGGCTTGCCGAAGACGATGTATTCTACTCCAGGCTTGTAGTTGTCGTAAACCCAGTTCTTGCCGCCAAACCACACGAGGTCAACAACGTCGCTCCCGTCCGAGAAATGCGCCACAATGCGTTTACGGCGACCTTCGCCGAACTCCTCAAAGCCCTGTATGGCGCCTTTGATTTGCACCAGGGGCATCTCGCCGCTCAGCTCGCGAATGGGGTAGACTTTCGACCTGTCCACATATTTATATGGGTAATACTCAATCAAGTCACCCCAAGTCTTGATGTTGAGTTGACTTGCCAATATCTCCTTGCGCTTGGGCCCTACGCCAGGGAGATACATGATGTCTTGACTGAAGATGTTGTTCAAAAGTTGGATGCTACTAATGCTTCCGCCACTTTCAGGTCGAATGGCGTTGTGATCTTTATGTTTTCCTTGTTGCCGTCCACCGTGTTGATGCTTACGCCAAGGCTCTCCACCACCGAGGCGTCGTCGGTGAACGTCTTCCTGTCTGGCTGGTTGAAGGCTTGCTTGGCGAGGGCGATGTCGAACACCTGTGGCGTTTGCACAGCCCTGTAAAGCGAGCGGTCCACCGTGAAGGTCCTTGTCGTGCGCGAGTCAACGTGCCGCAGAGTGTCGGTGACGGGCACCACGGGCACGGCTGAGTATTCCTCACGTGCAGTCTCGTAGCAACTGTCTATAACCTCGTTTGAGACAAACGGCCTGACGCCATCGTGGAAGCCTACCACGCCATCCTCACCGTCGGGGATGAGGGCGAGTCCGTTCTTTGAGCTCTCAAAGCGTGTGGCTCCACCGTCGGCGACGCGATGAGGAATGGTGAACTCATGCTTCTCGCATAGCGACTGCCATGTGGCTTGCTGGTCCTTGGGCAGCACCACGATGATGCCAAGTGTGTGGTCGTAGCCGTAGAAACGTTCTATCGTGTGCATCAGCACAGGCTTGTCGCCAATGGGCAGGAACTGCTTGGGAACGTCAGTGCCCATACGTGTGCCTCTTCCACCGGCGACAATGATGATGTAGTCCATGTGTGGTCTTTGTCTTGTTAGCTTAAGCCATGAGGTGAGCGTATTGCATCTTCCTCTGGAGATCTTCCACAGCCTCCTGAGGTATGAAGTAGCTTAAGATGTGGTAGGCGTAGGGCAGGGTAGCCGCCGGTCCTTCTCCCGTGGTCACGAGGCCGTCTTCCTCAAAGAGGTTGGCGGTGTAGGTGGCATTGGGCAGATATTTCTCGAATCCAGGTGAGCAGGTTGCGCGCTTGCCGTCGAGCACGCCTATCGAGGCGAGCACCATTGGCGCGGCGCAAATGGCTGCCACGCGCTTGCCAGCGTCGTATTGTGCCCTCAAAGCCTTGCGCACGCCATCGTGGGCGTTGAGGTTTGTCGAGCCAGGCATGCCTCCAGGGAGCATGAGCAGGTCGGCGTCGGCGAAGTCGCCATCCTCAAACATCATGTCCGCCTTGATGGTCACGCCATGCGACGACTCCACAAACTCACTGCCGGTGACGCTCACCGTCTTCACTTCCACGCCGCCGCGACGCAAGATGTCCACAGGAGCCAATGCCTCTATCTCCTCGAAGCCGTTGGCCAAAAACTCATAAACCTTTGCCATAATTCTTTCTGATGTTATAGTCTGCTTTATACTACAAAGATAGTGCAAACCGAACGCAATGGAGCTTGCTCCGAATTGCTGAGGTGCCGCCTATCTTATACAAAGATACGAGAAAAAAAGCGAGGAGAGGTAGCCGTGGGCCGCTTTTAACAAACATTTACCGACTCGCGACGATTATTTTCGTCCTTTTCTCGGATAAGGAACATAAAATGATTATCTTTGTTGCTCATAATGAAAGCGATGCAAGACAAGAGACTGAGTTTCGCCATTTTCGGCAATGAATACCAGGTAGGGAAGAGCGTAGGGATAGAAAAGGTGCTTTGTTCCCTCTATGAGCGTGATGCTGAGATATACGTAGACCGTCCGTTCTACGAGTTCCTATCGCGTGAGCTGAATGTTGACGTCAAGGCCGACGGCGTGTTTGATGGCTACAACTTTGACGTAGACTACGCCATTTCCATTGGTGGTGACGGCACGTTTCTCAAGGCTGCCAACAGGGTGCTTGCCAAAGGCACGCCGGTCATCGGCGTCAACACGGGTCGCCTGGGCTTCCTTGCCGAAGTGTTGCCCACGGAGTTTAAGGAGGCGCTTGCCGAGATGTATGACGAAACTTGCAAGATAGAGGAGCACATGGTCATACAGGTGGATGTCAACACTTGTGGCGTCACGGGGTCGCTTCCCATAGAGGGCAGCCCTTATGCTCTCAACGACATAGCCATACTGAAGCGAGACAGTGCCTCGATGATAACCATTCGCGCTTACGTCAACGACGATTTCCTCGTCACCTATCAAGCCGACGGTCTCATCATCTCCACGCCTACCGGTTCCACGGCCTACAGCCTTAGCAATGGCGGCCCTATAATAGTGCCCAACAGTGGCAGCATCTGCCTTACTCCCGTGGCGCCACACAGTCTCAACATCCGTCCGATAGTGCTCAACGACACCACCGTCATCCGTCTTGCGGTGGAGAGCCGCAGCCACAATTTCCTGATGGCTGTGGATGGCAGGTCAGAGAAGTTGTATGAAGGCACGGAGCTGATCATAAAGAAGGCGCCCTATGTCGTCAACGTCGTCAAGTTGCGCTCCAAGCGCTATTTCGCCTTGTTGAGGGAAAAGCTCATGTGGGGAGCCGACCAGCGTGGCTAATTGTTGATGGAGGGCAATGATGTCGGGATTATTCAAGAAGGCTTTCAAGTCGCGCAATTCTAAATACAAGGCAGCGGACATCTTTCGCTGGCTTTGGCATGCCTGGCGCGGCAACCGGCTGCAGGCGTGCCTGAATGTCGCCATCGGCTTGGCGTCGGTCGTGGTGTCGCTTGCCCAGGTCACGGCGGTCCGCCATGCCATCGACGTGGCGAGTGGCGCGTCGCGCGGCAACCTCTATTGGGCGGTGGGCGTCATGGGATTGCTTATCCTTTGCGACTTCGCGCTCAATATCGGCAGCACGTGGGTGCAAAACATCCTTGGCATTCGAGCGCGCAACCGCATGCAGCAACGCATGCTCGACCGCATACTCCGCGCGCAGTGGCACGGCAGGGAGCACTTCCATTCGGGCGACGTGCTCAACCGCTTGGAGTTCGATGTCGTCAATGTCGTCGACTTCCTCACACAGACCATTCCCAGCACGCTGTCGGTGTTTGCCATGTTTGTCGGCGCGTTTTGCTATCTCTTCGCCATGGACGCGGTGCTGGCGCTCATCACTGTGGCAATCATCCCAGTGTTTATAGGGCTCAGCAGAGTGTACGTGAACCGTATGCGCAAGCTGACGAAGGACGTGCGCACGCAGGATTCTCGCGTGCAGAGCGCGCTTCAGGAGACCATACAGCACCGCATGCTCATCAAGACCTTGGAGAGCGAGGCCATGATGGTGAACCGCCTGGAGCGGACGCAAGGCGTGCTGAGGCACAAGGTGGTGAAGCGCACGGCGTTCTCCGTCTTCAGCAACACGATCCTGAACGTTGGCTTTGCCTTAGGCTATCTCGTGGCTTTCCTTTGGGCAGCCGTGCGCATGTCGGCAAACTCGTTGAGCTTTGGTGGCATGACGGCCTTCCTGCAACTCGTCAACCACATCCAGAGTCCCGCCCGAAGCTTGACGCGGCTCGTGCCGGCGTTTGTCTCCGTGTTCACGGCGGCGGAGCGGCTTATGGAACTGGAGGAGAGTCCGCTCGACGAGCAGGGTGAGCCTGTGGCGTTGGAAGCGCCGTGCGGCATACGGTTGGAGCACGTGGATTACGCCTACGACGACGGGGAGCCAGTGCTCCTCGACTTGAGTTTCGACTTCAAGCCTGGCACGTGCACCGCGGTGCTCGGTGAGACGGGCGCGGGAAAGACCACGCTCATACGCCTTATTCTCGGACTTGTTGCGCCCAAGGCGGGAAAGGCGGAGATATACCACGACGCGCCTCATGAGCTTTCACCTCTCACCCGTTGCAACCTCGCCTACGTGCCGCAAGGCAACACGCTGCTCAGCGGCACCGTGCGCGACAACCTGCGACTGGGCAAGCTCGCGGCAACCGATGAGGAGATGAAGGAGGCGCTACGCATGAGTTGTGCCGACTTCTTGTTCGACACGCCTGAAGGCCTCGACACCATCTGTGGCGAGCAAGGCACCGGACTGTCTGAAGGGCAGGCGCAGCGCATAGCCATTGCCCGCGCCTTGCTTCGCGATTGTCCCGTGCTGCTTCTCGATGAGGCTACGTCGGCGCTTGACCCCGACACCGAGCGGCAGTTGTTGTCAAACATCCTTTCCGACAAGTGCCGCACGGTGATCTTCATCACCCATCGCCTTGCCGTAAAGGATTATTGTGACCAGACGCTCACGATAGAGAAGATATGATGTTTACTTGCTTTTGTTCTTGCCAAGACAGAAGGACACTCCGGCGTTGAAGCCAAAAGTTCCTTCGCCTTCGATAAGGACACCGAGGTAGTTGGCGTTTAGGTTTAAGGCTAAACGCTTGAGCAAGGGTATCTTAACGCCTACTGCCGACGTGTAGAAGAAACCAATGCCCGATGCGCCGTCGCCGAACTGCACCATGCTGCCAACGCTGAGCTTGGCATAAGGGGTGAGGCGTTTCAAGGGATAATGATATGTTGCATGAGCGGAGAGCGGCACGGCTATGTCGCCGTCATCAAAGAACCACACGCCCGAGCCTGCGCCAAAACCGAAGTTGCTCTTAGTGTAACGCGTATAATCCGCTTTTGCGATGACCATTCCGTCACTCTCGAAGTTCTTGCCGAGGGTGACGCTTATCTCTTTGCCTGGTTGCCAAATGCGCTGCCCGTATGATGCAAGTGCGGCCGTGAGGAGCAATGCCATCACGATATGCCTCTTTCTCATAATAGTGTGCTTTCTTGTGTTGTTGTCGGCTGCAAAGGTATATAAAAACACGGACTTATGGCAACAAGCCCTGGCGAAATCATAGGGTTCATGTTGACTCGTGTGGGTTGAGGTCGGTCGAACTGGATTTCACCGTGTCGCGATCGCGGCGTAACGGCATCGCGATTGCGGCGCAAAGCCGTCACGATAGCGGCGTGAAGGCAACGCGATTGCGGCGCGAAGGCAAAGGGAGCCTTTAGCGCGACAGTTCTCCCACTTGAATAAACATAGCGCCTAAAAAACGGAGATTATTTTTGCTGATTCAATTATTATGCGTAAATTTGCCCAAAAGCATTGTCGCACACGTAAATACCAATCCCATGGGCAAGTTCATAAATCCTTTCACCGACGTCGGATTCAAGCGAATCTTCGGGCAGGAGATTTCCAAGCCTCTGCTGCTCGATTTTCTCAACAACTTGCTGAAAGGCGAGAGGGTCATCACGAATATCACCTTCCTTGACAAGGAGCAACCTTCTGAATACAGGGAAGATCGCTCTCTCATCTACGACGTGTTCTGCGAGACGGAGGACAATGAGCGCATAATAGTGGAGATGCAAAACAGGGAGCATCCTAATTTTGCGTCTCGCTGCCTCTACTACGCCTCACAAGCAATATCCAGACAGGGCGAAAGAGGTTCGGGATGGTGGTACAACATCAATGCCGTTTACTTGATAGCCTTCGTCAACTTCTGCATGGACGAGCTGGACGACAACTTTCGCACGGACGTGGAGCTTGTGGAGCGTCAGACCGGAAAGGTGTTTACCGACAAGGAACGGTTCATCTTCCTCCAGTTGCCTTGCTTCAGGAAAGAGGCTGATGAGTGTGGCAATGACTTTGAACGTTGGATATACTTATTGAAGAATATGGAAACACTTGACAGGATGCCATGGGCAGCAAAAGACTCCGTTTTTCGCCGCCTTGCCGAGATAGGAGAGGTCAGCAACATGACAAAGGAAGAGCGTGTGAAATACGATTCCGCATTGCGCCATTATCGTGATACGATAGTGGTGATGCAGGGTGCCGTGGACAAGGGCCGAGCGGAAGGTCGAGCGGAAGGTCGAGCGGAAGGCCGTGCGGAAGGCCGTGCGGAAGCCAACGTTTCCATAGCGCGAAATTTGAAGGCCATGGGGCTTCTGCCTGTCGACATAGCCAAGGCAACAGGATTGAGTCTTGACGAAATAGCGAAGTTGTAGTAATGTTTAGATGCCAAGGATATTCCTTACGACCATCCAAACAAGAAAGGTGACAATGTAGAACCAAACTAAATACTTGTTCTCAATGATATTGCCAAGCCACGCCTTGGCTTTGCCACTCAACATCCATCGCTGGACAACGAAAAGAAAGGCGTAGGGACCAGCGTAGACCAAAAAGTAGTTATAATGCAGAGCCTCTGCCACATGGCCGTGAAGAAGGGCATAGATGGCTCTCTGGCCTCCACAACCTGGGCATTGAAGGCCCGTAATCATCTTGAAAGGGCACTTTGGCATCCACAAATAGTCGATAGGGTTAAAACAGTAAAGCACTGCCACCCCTATCAATATAACCGAAGCCGCGAAGAGTCGCTGCCATTTCATTAGCCCTGAGACAAGGCTGACGCTCCGTAGACCAGCAGGTAGATGATCTGGCATACCAAGCCTATGACGATACCTATCAAGCTCCACTTCTTGGCATCATTGGCCGTCTTCTGCGCGAGTTCATATTGGCGTAAGACGAAATATTCGTTTACCTTGGAAGCCTTGACGATGGCAACGATACCGAGTGGAAGGCAACAACAAATGGTTGTGAAAATGGCCAACGCCATATAGTTGTTTGGCTTTATTGGCATAGAGTTCTGTTCGTCCATATTGATGTGGTTTTAAAAAGTTATTGGCGCTTGTGGAAAGTAGTGGCTAAAACAATACTTGTGTGAGTTGCTCGTAATTCTTCATTCGTGTCTTGCCCATAATCAAGAACATGTCTACCAGCCACCAGACATAAAAACCACCACAGGTTATTAGTTTGATAACTCCGAGACCTATGTCGCCAACATAGAAGCGGTCTACACCAAGGCTACCAACGATGATGCTGAGTATGAGCGATATTATTGGGTCTTTCATCTGCATGAGCACAACCTGTACCTCACTGTAACTCATGGTTGTGGACTGAAGCATCTCGCGAAAAGAACCAAGGCATGATATGGGCACGCGCTCACCGTATGCGGCAATGAGCTGTTCTACCTGTTGTTCGGTAAGTCCAGGCTTTTGCGCCTCAGGTATTTGGGTGCCAAAAGGGAATGTGTCTTCCATACAGTCGTTTTTTACATAGAGATTCAATACTCCTTTGGCAAAATTAGCGAATATAATTGAAAAGTGCCTAAAAGGGAGTGTGTTTTTTACGCTTTCGTGTCACTTTCTCGTGAACTGGTAAACGTAGATGGTATCCTTGAAGCACGACGCGCGATGCTCGGTGCGCATGATTTCCTTGAATGAATATCGCTTGGCGAAAGGCTCGTTGAGCAGGGGCTTGCTCTGTGCGGGAACCACCACGACACCTTTTTGTGGACGGTCCACGTCGAACTGCCGCACGCGGTCGCCCAGGTAGAAGTCTATACCGTAAAGCCTTAGTACGTCGTCGCCCACCTCTCGCTTGTTGATGGTGGTCAGCGCGTACACGGGCTCGC